>PAXU01000058.1 GCA_002714565.1 Rhodopirellula sp. | reverse complement strand
GGTTGCGTCTGGTAATAGGATCGCTCTTGACCTTTACCCCACAGATTCCTTACACATTGTGTTTGAAAATCGCTCTGGTTTAGAGGCGTTATGTAATGGAATCATATGACGTTGTAATGTTCGTCATTGTCGGGATCATGATCCTGGTTGGTGCATGGAAGGGGCTCGCATGGCAAATTGCCATTGTTGCTTCGATCATCGTCAGCTTTTGGGTTGCGATTTCGTTCGAAAAGAGCCTCGCCGATTTGCTAACGGTCATCGACGCGCCATGGAATAGCTATATCGCAATGATTCTGCTGTACCTAGGGACCAGTCTTGGTATTTGGTTTCTGTTTGCCTGCAGTGCCAGATTTATCGAGAAGCTGGAGCTAAAGGGATTCGATAGGCAAATGGGGGCGATTATCGGAGTCGTCAACGGAATTCTCGTTTGTTGTGTGCTGACGCTCTTTGCTTCGATGTGCGGCAATGAAAAGCTGGATACTTCGCTCACAAGATCCAAGTCTGCACCGTATATCAATCATGTACTCAATCAAATCAGGCCCCTGATTCCAGAGAAGTACAGTGAAACGGTCAATCCGCACTTTGATCACTTGCAGGAAATACTGGATCGGGAACCGATGGCTGAGGTAGAGGAGCAGGGGAGTGTCTCTGTTACTGAACTGCCGCTGATCGCCGACGACGAGCCGCAAGTATCTCGCTAGCGCTTCTTCGTGACCCTCCTTCAAGGTTACTTTTTCGCTCGGTGGTTCGTTTTCGGGAGCTTGTACCTGATTAACCTGTAATACGCTGGCAGCTTTGATCCAGTCGCGTGCTGCTGCCGGCATGTGAAGCTGTTGAGCTAGCTCGGCAAGCTTTAGAAGTTGTTCTTTACCACCCTGGCGTTGTGCGGTGGCTACGCTCAATTCGATGTATTGGAGTTTCAGTTCTTTGATGCGTTCATATTCATCTTGATACTTTTCTGCGTTTTCAGAATCCTGCATCTGTTGGCAGACCGCAGCGAGTTTGAACAAAGCCTGATCGTTTGCCGGGTTCACAGCAATCGTCTTTTCAAAGAACGTACGGGCATCGGATGATTCACCGGATTCCATGTGGATGATTCCGCGTGTTTCAAGAGCCTTTTCATGACGTGGAGAGTCTTCAAGTGCCTGATCGCAACTGCTAGCAGCTGCTTGAATATCGCCGAGTGCCAAGTGACATTGTGCTGCGATGCTCAGGGCATCGGCGGAACCGGGGTTTTTCAGTTGTTGTAACACCTGGAGTGCTTGTGGATGCTGTCGCATCGTAACATGCACAGTTGCAAGCTCCACGCGTACATCTTCGGCGTCCTCGAAATCTGGGTCACGTCGCAGGGCTTCCCGGTAATGCTCAATGGCCGCTTTGTTACGTGCAAAGTCTTTGCTCAGCATACCCATCATGCGTTCGGGTTGTGGATCGTCCGGTGCGAGGAGGGAAATCTCGCCACACAGTTGCATGGTCCGCTGTAGAACTCCAAGATCGTAGTACATTTCAGCGAGGCGGCGGCGAGAGTGTATATTTTGAGGATACGCTTGTGCGACTTCTTCAAATGTACGAAGTGCAGCAGGGGTGTTTTCCATGATGAGTGCCATTTCACCACCGAGGATCATACAATTCTCTCGTAATTCCTTATTTTCCTGATCCGTTTTTATCGCTTCGGATATTCGCTGCATTGCGGGAACATACCTTTGCATTTCGAACAGCTGCGCGGCTTCGATATACAGGATTTTAGCGTCAAATTCGCTGGATTCTTTGAATTCGTTTTTGAGTTGATTTTTTAGCAGATTGACTTTGTCCCAGTCTGTTTCGTCAGAATCCAGTTCGGATTCGATTTGATTGTAGATTGCGATTCCATCGACTGGTTGGCTGCACGCTGAGAGCGCGAGCAGCGAGAAGAGCAAAATCGGCAGGGGACTTGGCAGGGGGGGTAAACCGTTTTGTAATCGGCTAACGAGCATTTGCTTTATTGTACTTAAAAGCGATCTTTGAGCGTGGTGGTGAGTTGATTGATGAGCAGGGTGGATTGGTGTGAAAAACAGCTCTATATCGATAACCGAACATAAGAAACATTATCGGACGTTACAGAGGGGTTTTTTAGACATGTATAGGCACATTTAAGAGCATTTAGTCATAGCCGCCCCACTGTGATTGCGACCGCTAGCTGGTACGTCTTTAGCTTGCGTAAGAGATCCTACGCTTCGGCTTCTTCAAGAAACTTGCCCATTGCACGGAATTTGGCATAGCGGTTGTCCAGCAGATCTTCAGTAGATGTACTGGTTAGATCGCGAAGTGTTTTCGTCAGGTATTGTTTGATCTGAACGGCCATTTGTTGATGATCCCGATGTGCGCCGCCGAGCGGTTCCGGGATAACATCATCTACAACCCCCAGACCTGGAAGATGTTCAGACGTGAATTTAAGAGCCTCAGCAGCGTTTTCTGCAAACTCGTGACTCTTCCAGAGGATTCCAGCACAGCCTTCCGGGCTGATGACACTGTAATAGGAGAATTCGAGCATCGCCACCTTGTCACCAACTCCGATGCCAAGTGCGCCGCCACTACCACCTTCACCAATCACAACACAGATGATGGGCGTTTTCAGGCGACTCATTTCGTACATGTTTTCAGCAATGACCCAGGCCTGACCGCGTTCTTCAGCACCGACTCCCGGATAGGCACCAGGCGTATCAATAAAGCAAATGATCGGCAGTCCGTATTTTTCTGCCATACGCATTTTAGCCATCGCTTTACGGTAACCTTCAGGATGTGCACATCCAAAGTAACATTCGGTACGCTCTTTTACCGTGCGTCCTTTCTGATGGCCGACAACCATGACACGTTGACTGTCAAGCTTGGCAAATCCGGTCAGGATTGCTCGATCATCGCCGAAGTGCCGGTCTCCGTGTAACTCGACAAACTCATCGAAAACGAGTTGTAGGTAATCTCTCGTATATGGTCGGTTTTGATGCCGTGCGACCTGCACAACTTGCCAAGGACTGAGGTTTGAGAACACTTCCTGCGTTGTATCGGCAATTTGTTTTTTTAGCTCTTTAATTTCCGAACGCACGTCTTTACTGGACGATTCATCGCCGGACTCTAATTCAGCTAGCTGCTGATGGAGTTCAACAATCGGTTGCTCAAATGGAAGCGGCTGTACGGAGCTACTCATAACGTTCTGTAAACCTTCATTTTGTTCGATTCAGGTCGGACTGGACCAACACGTCGACTCGCCGAATTGAATGTTTAGTGTAGTACGACTTTGATTATTCGTCACCGTCTTGTTCTTTATTTTCCAACGGGTCTTTTGGCATCGCTCGGAAGATACGGATGCGGCTAATGGAATTAAGGATAGACTTAAACGACTTTGGTCGATTCTCCGGCTTCTTGGCCAACATCTGTTTGATTAACTCGCTGCATTCCTCCGTTACGTTTGGATTGTGCGTCCGGACATCCGGGATATCGCCTGAAATGTGCTTACGTAACAGTTCATCGCTGCTTTCGCCGGTGTACGGTAGCTTTCTGGAAAGCAGTTCATAAAAGAGAATGCCTGCGCTATAGATATCGGATTGTGGCATTAGTGCTTCACCGCGAATTTGTTCGGGTGACATGTAGCTCATGGTGCCCTGAATCCGTGGCTTGGAAGCAAACCATCTGGAAAACCCGGTGCGTATTTTTTCAGAAATTGCAAAGTCAATCAGCTTGATGTCACCTTCGTTGCTCACCAGGAAGTTGTCCGGTTTCACATCACTGTGCACCCATCCCTGATCATTCATGTAGCCTAGTGATATGAAAACTTGCTCAATTATCGTTGGTGCACGATAAAGTGCCATTTCAAAGTCATTTCGAATCATTAGCTTTAAGTTGGGGTGCGGGCTGAGTTCCAACACCAGGAAATACACACTGCCGTCGGTACCAATCTCGTATACCTCGATGACATTGTCATGATCGAAATCCTTCGCCACAGCCAGTTCATGCTGCAGTGCTTTTATTTCCTCTTTGTTCTTGCGTTGTTCAGGAACGAGAGCCTTTATGGCGAACTTCTTGTGATCAAAGTCATCCATCGCCTCATAGATCTGGCATGTGTGCCCGGATCGCACCATTCGAATAATGCGGTACTTACCTAAATAATCGAGTCCACGTCCCACGAAGAGGTCCCCTTCTCAATCTATTGATTAGATTCGAATGTGATAAATAGTGTTTCTTGCCGCGACAATAATACGAAGCTCAATTGTGCAAAGGAATAGTGATATACGGCGTAATTATCATGTTATCGACTTAATCTGCAACTAATTACCTGCTAGTTCCAGATAGTAGTCCCGAACTTGGCGAGTCATCTCAAAATGACAGAACCGTTTACGACACAATTGCTGTCCATTTTGCCCCAGTCGCCCCCGAGTTTCTTTGCATGCGGCTATCTGCACCAAGGCTGATACGAGCCTTTCATGATCAAGCGGAGGCACGAGCAATCCTGTTTCATTCGAAATGCAAACTTCCCGAGCACCATCGACATCAAAGCTCACAATGGGGATTCCTGCTAAAAGTGCCTGTGGCAACGCTCTGGCCAGTCCTTCACGCAAACTGGTGTGTACTAAGGCGTCCATAGCTCCCAGATGTTTGGGAATTTCCGACGGGCTAATTAACCCTGTGAATCTAAAATACTTGCTCAAGCCGGCCTGCTTGATTTGAGATTCAAGCTGTTCACGCAGGATGCCGTCGCCGATTAGCAAAAACCGAACGTTGCTGTTTGCAGCGATCACGTCGGCTGCTGCATTGATCAGGCTGTCATGGCCTTTCAGATGAAACAACCTTGCGATTTTCCCGATGACTACGTGTTCATTGGAGAACCCAAGTGAGTTTCGCATGCTCTCGCGGAAAGTGCTGGCATTCAGAAAATGCTCGGTATCCATACCGCTGTAAATGGTGCGAAATTTGCTGCGAGGTGCCACGTTGGCGTTTACAAGTTGCTCCGTCATTGCATCAGCGACGCATATCAATCCATGGCATCGCCGCGCGGCGTATTTTTCACAACTACGAAACAACATGCGAGCCAAGCTGCTCTGATATTTATGAAAAGGTGCGCCGTGGACAGTGTGGACAATCGTCGGCACTTTCAGTTTATGGGCTGCTCGCCGACCTAGTAGGCCCGCCTTGGCGGAATGTGTGTGTACGACATCAGGATTAAAGGCTTTCATCGCTGCCTTGATCTGCCGGTATGCACGCCAGTCATGCCACGGATGGATATTTCGAGTTAACGAGGGGATCAGCTGAGTTTGAATACCAGAGGCTCTCCCCTGCTCTAGTAACTCACCTTCGGGGCCGTCACTTGGTCCTGTCATCAGCAGCACGTCATCACCGAATTCCGTGACCAAATCTTGGCAGTTGTGTAGTGTGTTTTCCTGAGCACCACCGATAATCATGCGTGTAATGATGTGAGCGATTTTCATGAAGTACTATCTGTCAGGAGACGGTAATGCTGTTTCGGCGCCTACGTCAGTGTATGAGCGGGCTTAGAACAGGACACAAGTTTTCTTCAACTCAGTGGTTAATTATGGTTACGGACGCTTCAGGAATCATGATTCATATTGCACATCCATCAGGCACAAGCCAACCGGTGGTGCCGTAGGACCGGCACATTGCCGATCACATTTTTTCTGTACGTCTACGACCCAACTTGGTTCTCGTTTTCCTTTGCCAACTTCCACGAGCGTTCCAACGATATTACGAACCATGTTGTAAAGGAAACCATCGGCCCTCACATAGATCGAGATCATGTTGACATCGTTTTCACACGATTCGATGAGTTCCAGTTGTGAGATGGATCGTATGCTGGTTTTTCTGTCTGAACCTGCTGCTTCGAAGCTGGCAAAGTCATGAGTCCCTTTAAGGAACTCGGCAGCTTGCTGCATTGCACTTAAGTTCAATGGCTGATAGATGTGCCAACAGAGGTCTTGCGAAAATACGTCGATGGCCGATCCGTGGTTTATTACGTAGCGATATTGTTTGCTAATTGCATCTCGTATGGGGTGAAAATCAGCATGTGTTTCATGTAGATCCCGCACAAAGACTTCATTGGGAGTATTCGCATTTATCGCCCGTTGTAAGTCTGCTGCAGCGAGCCGGGATTCTCCATCAAAGGCAAACACCTGGCCAACCGCGTGCACGCCTGCATCTGTCCGCCCACTCCCGGTAACTCTGGAGCAATCTCCGAGAATTGTATTCAGGGCCGATTCAAGCAGGCCTTGAATCGTTAGCTGGCCCGGCTGAACTTGCCAACCGGCGAATGGCGTACCGTTGTATGAAACCGTGCCCCTGAAGCGTGCCATGATGGTTAGACCGGTTCGGCCGGTGTTCCTGCTTTCTGAACGAGCAATTCCGCAATTTGAACTGCGTTTGTTGCAGCTCCTTTTCGGAGATTATCACTAACACACCAAAAAGTAATACCATTTTCACAGGAGATATCTTCACGGATTCGACCGATGAATACATCGTCCTGGCCGGAACAGCTAAGCGGCAAAGGATAGATGCCGTTTTCCAAGTCATCGAGGACAGTGATGCCATCAGTCGCTGCAAACAGCTCTCTTGCTTCTTCTGCAGTGATCTTGCGTTCGGTTTCAACGAGGATGCTCTCACTGTGGCAGTTGGTCACTGGTACTCGTATACATGTTGGGCATACAGCAATGGACTCATCATTGAATATTTTCTGAGTTTCCCAGACCATCTTCATTTCTTCAGATGTGTAGCCCTTGTGTTTACTTGAACCAATTTGAGGAATGAGGTTAAAGGCGATTGGATGTGAAAAAGCCTGATAGTCATAGTCTTCGCCAGCAAGCGCAGCTCGGCTACCTGATTCGAGATCTTCTTCGCCGACCACCCCTGCTCCGCTAGTTGCTTGATACGTGCTTACGACAACGCGGGTGATTCTTGCTGCTTCGTGCAGCGGCTTCATGGCGAGGACCATTTGTGTCGTACTGCAATTCGGACTTGCAATCACGCCATCGTGGTCAAGTATGGCATCTGGATTCACCTCCGGTACAACGAGCGGCACGGTGGGATTCATGCGCCAATAGCCACTTTCATCAACAACAACTGCTCCAGCGGCTTTAGCCCACGGCACAAGTTTTGCGGCCACATCATCTGGAGTACTGGCAATGATCAGATCTATACCGTCAAAGGCTTCAGCACATAGCTCTTCGACCGTGTATTCATCGCTTTTGAATGTCAGCTTCATACCTGCTGAGCGAGCAGATGCCAGAAACTTGATCGTCTTGAAAGGGAATTCTCTTTCTTCGAGTAATTGAAGGACGATGCTGCCAACAGCCCCAGTTGCACCAACTAATGCGACATTGTCAAACACGGTATCATTCCTCTTGATGTACTTTTTTCTCAGCTAATTTGTTTCACATTTTTGTGATGCATACGACTATTAGCTAAAAATGCAGGCCTTCAAACAGGTCAGTATAACTTTGGCCGGAAATCTGGGGAATGACCAAATATGTTAGACGACAGCCGTCATGAGCTTCAGTCTGATCGCCGCAAGGGGAACGTATAGATCCCGTTTAGCTCTGCGCTACATCTTGAATATGACGTGTGAGATCCGGTTATTTCTGTACAGCTGTGGGTAGCGTCAGATCGACGCCACTGGATCGCATGTTGACAGATACCAACGTGCCAGGACGAAGTACGAGTGTACGATTGGAAATGAGTTGCTGACCGTCCGCGGTCCATTCGACACGAACTCTAAACCGGTACTGTTGATTCGGATCAAGATTGGCGGCACTGAAGACTCGCTCGCTGCCCGTACTCGTTGTCTCCCGGTCATTTACGAATACACGAGCATTTTCAGGAACCTGGAGCTTAAAGGTCGTCGCGTTGGGATCCTGCAATTGAAAGGAGTCATCGCTATCGTCTTCTGCAGGCTCGTTACCTTCCGTATCATCTTCACCGTCAGCCGGTGCTTCCTGCGTCTCTTCGCCAAGATCGATTGGCGGTAGGCTTTCTGGTTGTTTTGGTTCTTCAATTGGGGTCGCCGGTGTTGCAGGCTGTACCGGTTGAGCGGGAACCAGTGGGGTTCCCGGGATGACAGACTGTGCCGGTGTCGGGTGGGCGTCAGTTACCGGTGCATCTGTGGCGAATAAGACATCACGGTACACCCGGTAATTGGCATGGTAATGCAATGCGAGTCGAGCATTTCGCAGTGCGGTCACAATTGGACGACCACAGTGATCAATGATCACAGGCTTGCAGCAAACGACTGGGCGGCAGCAATCAACGACATTCCATCCGGCTTTCACGGACGGATTACCGAACATCATGGCAAAAACGGTGAGTACAACGAATGACTTTTTAATTGCTGACATGCTCGAATTCCTTTGACGCAACTAGATTCCTAGTTATGAAACCTGACTTTGAATTAGCAAATATCCAAGCCTCTATCCTACTTCATGCGTGGACGGAAGCATAAGAAATTGCGGTAGTCGAATTAGTATCGGGCAACATCCAGTGCGACGTTTTCTGGTAGCACTTCTTCCACGGCAGCGGTTGCAGCTTCTGTCATGAACTTCAATTCGCTTGCAACTGCAATAAACTGCATGCCCTGCTCTGCTCTTGCCAGAGCGCCCTGAGTGTCCATTTCATGGATACCTGTAGGGCAACCCACTTGCTTACCAACTTCAATAACGCGTTGAATTGCAGCTTCGTGCTCTTCATCGGTTGGGAACGTGCCATCAGGCTCCCGCATTTGGAATTTCAAATCGTTGGGGCCAATGAAGATCGCATCACAACCGGGAAGGCTGTAGATGCCTTCGGCGTTGGCCACACCTTCCGGGCTCTCTGTTTGGAGAACGACCAGAATTTCATCGTTGGCTTGTGCGCGATAATCGCCGGCAGTTGCGCCAAAGTTCATCGAGTGCATTCCTCCGCCTACGCTGCGGTTGCCTTCCGGTGGATATTTCGCAGCTGCAATCGCGGTTTTTGCTTGTTCCACCGTATCAACCATTGGAACGACGATTCCCCAGGCACCGGCATCCAGCACTCGCTTAATGTAATGATGATTACCTTCCGGCACGCGGGCAAGTGGCACGCATCCAGCGTCAGCGATTGCACCAAAGATCGTTGTCGCTTGTTGCCAGTCAATGGCGGAGTGTTCTATATCCAGAGTCACCCAGTCCCAACCAAGTCGCGAAATGACTCTGGTGGCGTATAGATCGCCGAGAGTCAGCCATGTGCCAAAGGTTGGTTGTCCGTTGCGAAGCTTTTCTTTTACTGGATTTGTTCTCATGCCTGGAATCTAATTCAAAGAGGTTTTTCGAAATCTGCATCCATCCTACGTAGGATTGGTATCGCCAATCTCTAGTGTTTCAAACTAACTTATTACAAACAAGGGGATGGCTGTTATAAGTTAAGGTTCAAGCAACCGTTAATTACCGACGTGTCGTCTGGATTTAGTCGTTCTTTTCTTCTAGTAACCACAGTAAAAAAACAACTGTGACAAAGGGTAGGTCAGAGATGGAAAAGCAAGTCACAGCGATCATTCTACTTTTGTCTATCTTTGTTTCAGCCGAAACGCTCCACGGGCAGGATCAAGCTAAGTGGGTTCGGCAACGCAGCAAGATGGTTAGCACTGCGATCATCAGCGCGGGTGTGAAAAACATACGCGTTGTTAATTCCATGCGAACAACTTTGCGACATGAGTTCGTACCGATTCCCTTCAGGGATAATTCATACCTGGACATGTCTCTGCCAATTGGTGGAAAACAAACGATTTCCGCTCCGTTTGTTGTCGCCTACATGACCGAAGCACTCGACCCGCAACCGGAAGACAAAGTACTGGAGATTGGGACAGGCAGTGGTTATCAGGCGGCTGTCTTGAGCCCGTTAGTGAAATCGGTATACACGATTGAAATCGTCCAGGAGCTGGCTGAACAAGCGGCTAGCGATTTGGCCCGACTGAAGTATGAAAACGTCTACCCACGGCATGGCGATGGTTTCAAAGGCTGGCCCGAGCATGCTCCGTTTGACAAGATAATCGTCACGTGTTCACCAGAGAGTGTGCCGAAGCCATTAGTCGATCAGCTCAAGGAAGGTGGTTTAATTGTTATCCCGGTGGGTGAACGTTATCAGCAAACACTCTATCTGCTTAGAAAAGAAAATGGCGAGATGAAGTCCGAGGCACTCCGCCCTACTCTATTTGTTCCGATGACGGGTGCTGCGGAAGATACGCGGCAAGTAAAACCTGATCCGGCAAATCCAGCGATCACCAATGGTAATTTTGAAGAGCAATCGGGCGAGTCAAAATCAAGATTTGTTCCCGGTTGGTATTACCAACGGCAGTCGCGGCTTGTTAAGTCTAAATCCGCACCAGAAGGCGAACACTATTTGCGCATTGCCAATAACCTGCCTGGCAAGCACGCTCACTTGATGCAGGGATTTGCAATTGATGGTGGTGTCGTTCCCCGCATTTCATTGACCGGTCGTTTAAAGTACTACGGGCTTAAGCCGGGCAGGAATAGTGACGAGCGACCAGCTGTGGTCGTCGCGTTTTATGACTCGAATCGCAAGCCTGTCGGATTCGCAATGCTAGGGCCGTTTCAAGGTACAAAGGATTGGCATGAAGAATCTCAGGAAATCGAGGTTCCGTCCATTGCACGAGAGGCGATTATTAGAGTCGGACTCTTCGGTGGCACGGGTACTATGTACATAGACGACTTGCGAGTCACGGCCACTGACTGATGGGCCGTTATCTGCTTCGCGAGTACTCATGCTTCGCCCAAAACGGGTGAAAGCGATCACAACGTGTCCGAACATCCTCGAGCATGACTTCCGTTGACGGGACGATGGCTTTGGTTGTATTTGAGGAATTCGTATAAATACTCACCCGTTGTTCAAAGTCGATCATGTCTGGTGTGAAGTAGATAGTGATCTTGTTCGCAGCTGTTTTGACTCGGATTCGGTTGTCTGACACGATTTCGGCAACCACTTCCACATCACGTACGTTTTGCTTGGGCCACATGATAGGCATCACTATGCTGTCTTCCGGTAAGTCATCGACTTCGACCCAGAAGAAGAAATTATCCCATGGTCGCAACGTTGAACATGTAAACTTCTCTGGTGTAAAAGCTCTTCGATGAGCTCGCATCCAACGCATCAGGTGATGGATTTCATCCTGAAAATGTTCATGCCCCCTGCCCCGGTATTCAACAATCATCGTGTCAAATCCGGTGCGTTGTAGGTAACGATTGAACTCGCCGGAGTTTATCTCGAGCTGGTTGCCATCCATCTCGCCCATCACAAAATAAAATGGCACCTGCCGGCCATTTTGCCAGTAGCGACCAATGTATTTTTCAGCCGTTGCGACGATTGGAATAACACCTGCCCACAGATCCGGGTGGGCAAGTCCGATATCCCAGGCAGCGGTGCCTGCTTCGCTGTGACCAGATAAAAAGACTCTATCGCTGTCGATGGAGAATTTCTTCAATGCATCACGAAGGCTCAACAAGACTGCTGCATGTTCATGAACAGTGAAACCGTAATTGGTTTTTCCGTCCCGCGTCCATTTGGGTGCGATGACGACGTAACCATACCGTCCGGCCTGGCCCATTCGCATGTTCATTCGTTTGTTCAGATTTCCGCACCACCACTGGATCTGGTCTACCGGAGACTTACCCTCAGCATGTAATGCCACGATGCAAGGGTAACTTCTATAGGGGTCGTAATCCGGCGGCAACTGTACGGTGTACTCAACCGGTTTACTGCCTAGACCATCGATGGAAATGGTGTACATTCCCGGCACTTCCGTCTCACCCATTTCATAGGGTGTGACCGGCTTCATTGCCTGCAGCAGCATGGCGATGTTTGCGGGACTGGAACCTTCAAGAGTTCGCAGCTTCTCTAAGAGGTTTTGGCGCGTTGCCAGATCGTCTGTAGCAAGATACTCCCGGACGGCATTTCGAACATTGTAAAGTGATACCGAAACAGCAAGATTCTCATTGATGTTTCCAGCACCAAGCAACCATGAGCTGATTGCCATCGATAGTTTCGACTCTGGCGAGATTGTGTCATCGGTAGAGAGTCGTAAGAAATCGGACATCCGATTGAGAGTGTTTAAATTAAGTTCGTCTTTGATTTCCTGATGGATCGGTTCAATCTTCTTTTTCATGTCAGCATCAGTGACTTCCTCGAGTAATGATTCGAAGAGATCAAGTGCGCGTTTGTGCTGTTGGGCTTCGTCAGCAAATTCCTTCAGCAAGTCACGTGCTCGCAATTGCGTTTCCACCGCGACGCCCGTGGTTGGAAAATTAGCCAGCCATTTGAAGACGCGTTCGTGCTGCCCGCCTTCCTTTCGGTTTTCAATTTCGCTGATGAGCCGCTCGATGGCCTGTTGATGCAAAAGTTGAGATTGTTGGTCCAGGTTCTTCAAGTCCGGGAATTGCTTTAGTGTTGCTTGTAACTCGACCAAGGCGTCCTGATATAGTTCCGCTTGCATAAACAGTCTTACGATCCGCAGTCGGTCTCCGGCGTCGTTCATGTTGAGCTGTTTGTAGAGAACATTGCGGAGCACGTTGGTGGAGATGGATGTCGTGGATACACGTGACTCCCACACGATCGAGTTTTTCATCGCCAGAGCCTCGAGCTTGGTGTAGCGTGGAGTGATCTCTGTGATTCCCTGTACGATTTGCATTGGGCCCCGTACACCAATCACGTGAAATGATCGACGTCCGTATTCATCGAAAGGTGTTATTCGCACGATGGCGCCAATGGAAACAAGGCGTTTACCCGCGCTGGACACTCGTTGGTCTATTTTTATCGATTCGAGATTCTCACGTTCAGATGGTGCGACGGTTCGTACTTGGAACTGAGAAAAGAATGTGCGACGAAGACCATCATCTGTAAATAACACAGATCGGATACCTTCCGATACGTCCGGATTCGGTGTGACTGCAGTGCCGGGTTCTACAACGATGGAAGTAAGCCTTCCCGGTTCGCCCTTCACCTGGACATTATTCTTTAGCGTGTACGTTGCAGCGTGACCAATTACAAATGGACATAGAACTATTGCCCAGATCACCAAACCATATCGCAGTTGGCGAATCCTGAAATTCAGATTTGATAAAAGATCGTGCAAATTGGTCACTTTATATAGCGCTAGAGTGTCCGAAATAGCTGCCTCGTTATTATATCGACTTATCAAGACTGAATTCCGCATATAGCTTTTTGGCTTGCGGTATTCATTTGGAAACATATTCATATAATGCCCAAATTGGAATATCTCTCAGGCAAGACCACAGCAGAGCGAATTATTGGTAACTTAGGGGGGATACGGCAAACAGGAAGAAATGCTGGACCGACTCTGGAATCAATCATGCGAAAAGCCATCACAACTCTATTAGCAGTTTTTGTGTCCCTGCTTGCGTTGCTTTTTGTACTTGTGGTCGCATTGCTACTGTTAGAACGGACTTCTGGTTCACGTCTCATCGCGATTCTCACGGGGACGACCGTGGTTGTCGTTATCCTTGCTGTGACGGATTTCCTGTTACTCGGGCTGGCTGTTGCTTACCAAAGTGCCAATTCCGGTGGCTCGGCTGAAGCGGATCAGGAATTCGACGAGTCAATGCTTGGTGAGTAAGATGAACTCCAGGTAGCAGAAACGCGACAGCGCTATTCGGATATCTCTTCTTCAGCTCTTCCTGTGATGCTCGACGCAATCGGATAACTATGACAATTCAATTCCAATGCGAGCACTGTGATCAACCACTTCAGGTGCCGCAAATGCAAGCAGGCGACCCGATTCGCTGTCCAAATTGCCGGCATGTTGGTGTGGCACCTCGGGCGACTGAGTCGAAAAAAGAGATCAAAAAGCCGACAACCAATCCTTTTACCCAGGACCAGGAAGTCACAGAAGTAATGCGGCGCGGCAAGGCAAACGGTGCGACACTTGGTGTGGATCGGCGTAGAGTCGCCTTTGCACGTACATCGATTTATGGATTCGGTGCATTATTACTTTGTGTTTCAGTGCTTTCATTTTTTCTAGGTATGCTCTCTGGTGGCGGACCTGTGACAAATCAAGACGGTGCTGATTTAGCACAGATGGACGAAGTAACCATACGCGGGCGGGTTACCTATCCTCAGTCAGATGACCCCGAGGCTCCTGATGGCGGTGCAGTGTTGTTGCTCGTGCCGACCGACTGGACACCTGGTGAAAAGATGGATTATGAAACCATAGAGCCTGGCACGGGTGCCATTGATTACACGGCTGGGTCCGTACTGGATTTGCAGCAAGGTGGTGGTATCGTGACGCGTACAGGCAGTGATGGCCGCTTTGAATTCCAAGTGCCAACTGACATGACCTTTTACATGGTCATCTTGTCCAATAATGTCATCCGTCCCGACAGTCCGCGTAGAGAGCACGTTACCACGTTAAACAGAGTGATGACGGACGCCAAATTCTGGTTTGCAGATCACCAATACAGATGGACACGAGAGAAGTTCGACCGTCATCGGGATATTCGGGTCTATTTGAAAAGTGAATAGTTTGAAGAATGAATAGTTGCAGAGCGAATAGCTCTGTACTAGCGTCGTGATCGTTGCGTTAAACAACGTGCTTATTTGGCTAGCAGGCAACCGCTTACAAACCAACCGGAAGACTCGCTTACAACAAATGCGCCGGATACCCCAAGGTATTTTTCAACCACGTCGTATTCTGGCATTTTGGTCGTATCGACCTTTTCGATTGCTCCACCGTCATTACTACCGCCGAGTAACCGACTTGTGAGCTTCCCTAATAGCGAGTCCGATTGAGCCAACTTACCTTGACGAATCAACTCGTACGTAGGCTTGTAGGTCTTGTCGAGGCGTGAGAACAGGCGGAAGCTATTATTGCCGGATCCCATTGCTGCCAGAGCTGCGTCCATGCGTTGGTAGTCCTCAGCTTCGCTGAGCGTGCCGGCATCCTTGCGATCTAATTGCGACTTGATGTAGTCGGCTGTGGATCCAATCAACACGTGATTATTTGGTGTGACGGTGATAGCCCATTGTGTGATTAGCGGTGTTTCTTCAGCGCCTTCTTCCTCGTCGTCCTGGGCACCGAAGTCTTCAGCTCCAAAATCTTCAAAGCCTTCGTTTCCAAAGTCGATTTCGATCGTATCTACTTCGACTTCTTCTTCGATATTGATGATTTCCCAGATTACTAACTCACCGTGTTTGTGAACATGCTTATTTGGTTCAGCGTTCATGAATTTTTCAACGGCCTTAGCAACAGTTGCGTGGTCATCAACTTCGATCGCTGCAATCCACTGCTTGCTGTTGGGGTTGATGGGCTCAATATGACCAGCAAGCACAGTCATTCGTTCCTTTAAATGAGCAACGAATTCATTACGGATGTCCAGTTGCGGTCCATTTACATCATTAGCGATGCCATCGAGAATCTCTTCAAACAAGTCTTCACCTGGTTCGGCATCAAGCATCTCGTTGACGAGGCTCTTGGCATATTCAAAGGCGTTGCCAATTTTCCAGCTCATCGAGGTGTATGAGCTGATGTCTTTGGGAATCCATGACTGTGGTGCCATTTCTCCCTGGTTCGGGAAATTTAGCATTCTGGCAGCATTTACATATACGTCAGACCCCTTTGCCGCAATTCGTTCGTCAGGCTCGATACCTTCTGCGGCTAGTTCTTCTTGACGCTTAATAGCTGCTAGTACGCCAGCATCATCTGCCGGTGCGTGAAGCCATGTGTGATGTGTGAATTCATGGTCACCTTCAGAAACCATGACCCAACCACCGAGACCTTTGATAGCGCCGAATCCCTGATTCATGAGTAGCTCGTGAAAATCTTTGCCTTGTGGCTTTACACCGGCTGCATCCTGAATGGTTCTCGCATAGCCAAACGGCTCAACAAACCACCGAATCTGTGGTTGAGTTTCGCCAGAGGCTTTTGCACATCGGGCCATGGCAGCCTTGTACGCATCGACTTCAGCTAATGTATCTTTAGCCTGTCCATCGAATCGACCAATGATGTCGGCTAATACCTGCTGATGGTCTGCCGCAATCAGCTGATCCTGAAAGATGACATAGAATACCTTGTGGCTCTCATCCGGGTTGTTTTCGTTGGGAACGGTGTAAGTAATCACCTGCTGTCCGGCGATTGCCGTCATCGATTTTGTGGCGTCACGCTCTTCTAATTCAGTGCCCACTTGCTCGAGGAACTTCTCAGCATTTGCGATTTCACCTGTTACGTCTGCAATAACGGCCATTGCGTGTGGTTGTTCTTTGTCATCGGGGCGGATGATTGCGGTGGATGCAGACGTCGCATTGAAGAGGTGCGCTTTTTCCAGATTGATTCCAAGTCGGACATTGGCCTGATCAAAACGATCGCGAAGTTGCTTCTTCAGATCTTCTGCAAACGGCTTAACCGCGGGATCTTCCATTAACTGGTAGACTTGCGTCTTTTCAAACCGAGCTTGAAGCTCAGCAACGTTCGGGACAGAGAAGTACGCTTTGGTGGTACCTGGTAAGAGGTGTTCGACTGACGGTGCGGCGTCAATACTATTGGAAGACGTTAGTAATAGAAGAGCAACAATGAAGCAGATTCGGCGAAGCACAGCTCAAATCCCCTTATAAATAGGTGGCTGGATAGCAAACGATCAGTTGTCCCTGCACTGATGTCAGCAATCCTGTGGTGGTAACGGTGGCGCTGTTCTTACAAATCGATCAGGCAAGCAATAAACACCGTGTCCCGCTGCAATTGTATGTCGGTGTTTGTAAGTTTGCTACTTGATTTCAACTCGTAAGCATATTGCTATGCAACCCAGCCTTATAGAGAGATTAAGTGTGGCCCCTTCTCTCCGAGGTGTTGTATAAGCACTGGTTTATAGCAATTTGTCCTTATGCACTATCGACGGTTTTATTGGTAAATGGTCAGCGAGAACAGCATAGAATTCACAGCAATTTGACTATTGCAAAGCAACAATAGTCATATTCACCCCAAATTAACGCCGAGATAGTCATCTGCCCCCCCAATAGATGTGTTAAACGTCCATTAAGTGCTTTGAAATAGCTATTTCATTCTTTGACAAATAGTAAACCCCATTGGTAATACGTTTGTTGCTCTCTATTAAGTGCTTTACCTAAAAAGCTTGTTGTCGCATAATTCTTTGCATGAATGACTTTCGCCTTGAAACACTGATCCATGACCCCATCCATGGATATATTCCCTACACTGATCGAGACCCAACAGCAGGTTCAACGACGGAGAGGGATTTAATCGAAAGCAAGTGGATGCAACGGATGCGCTACATTCACCAGCTACAGACGGCCTGGTGGGTATATCCGAGTGCCGAGCACACCCGTTTTCAGCATTGCGTCGGTGTGATGCATCTTGCCAGTCGGTGGGTGAATCGGTTGTTCTCCAGCCTCAAGGAGATTTGTCCTGAGGTGCCGAGCCTTGGCTATGTTGAAACACTGATGAGAGTCAGTGGCTTATTACATGACGTTGGTCACGGTCCATTTGGTCACTTCTTTGACGACCACTTCCTTAAACCGATGGGTCACACTCACGAGTCGATCGGAGCGGCGATCATACGTGGCCCATTGGCCGAGATAATTAGAGGCATTCGATCCAATCCTAATTCCCAGTTATCGGATGACGAACAATTAGATCCTGAGCAGGTAGCTTGGATCATTCAGCGACCGACCGATTCAGAATCTCAAATGCCTCGCTGGCTTGAAATGTTACGGAGTTTGCTCAGCGGAATTTATACGATCGACAATATGGATTTCGTACTTCGTGATGCATACATGTCCGGTTACAGTCAGAAGTCGTATGACATGGATCGGATGTTACGGTACAGCTTTTTTTCGGAAAACGGATTGACGATACATGAGAGGGGAATCGAGTCTCTACTACGATTCATGGCTGCCCGCGCCGAGCTATTTAGAAATGTTTATTTTCATCGCAAGGTTCGGGCTATCGACCTAACTCTGGCCGACTTATTCCCAGCCACCATTAAACGCTTGTTTGACTGTGACCCAATATTGAATCTCGATCGATATCACGGTTTGACTGAACAGTCATTGCTTGTTGATGTACGCCGATGGGCAAATTCAGAAGACCGTGAGTTGTCGAAACTTGGTTTAGCATGGTGTCAGTTAATCGATGGCAGGCTGAATTGGGAAATGGCTGCGCAACGCACCATTGTATTCAAGCCAGGCGACTCGGAAGCCAGTAGCATCTTTAGTGAACCGTCAATGGTGGAACAGAAAATCCGCCAGCACTTTCCTTCGTCCCTTGCAGATGTCCCACTGAGAGTCGACATCGCACGGCAATTGCTTAGGCCTCAGCAAACGGCTCCTGTGATTGCTCAGAACTTCATTCAGAACAATACCACTGGAACGATTCGAGCGTTGTCGAGTCATGAGCTGGTGAATCAGCTTCCGGTAAGCCATCGTATTTGTCGAGTGTATTCTCACGGTATTGAGCACGCGCAAGAGATCTCTGCAGCGCTTGACGCGATCATCAGCGGCAGCGGCGGTGATGATCTAACGAATATGTGATTACCGGTGATTCACAATACAGTCTGAATTGTCGACAATCATGTTTTGAGGACGACGTTGCGATTCACATGAACAGTGACCCAAACAAGGATGGACGATAGATGTTTCTGGGATTTGGCGAAGTAATGATGAGGGTAGCTCCTGATCAGAAACTCAGATTAAGACAGGTGTTGCCAGGTCGGGTGGAAGTTACCTGGGGAGGCGGCGAAGCAAACGTATGTGCATCCTTGGCAATGTACGGTCAGCAGGCACGGTATGTGTCCGCCCTGCCCGACAATGCACTAACAGCAAGTCTGATTGCATCTCTCCGCGGGCTGGGTGTCGATACCAGCCAGATACTACATCGCGATGGGCGATTAGGGATTTACTTTGTGGAAGTCGGTGCCAATCAGCGAGGATCCACGGTGTTGTACGATCGCAGTCACAGCAGTGTCTCATTGGCCGGACCGGAGGAATACGATTGGGAAACGATTCTTCAGGATGTTCACTGGCTACATGTATCCGGGATCACACCGGCGGTCAGTCGAGCGGCCTGTGAATCGAATCTGGCGTTAGTACAAAGAGCCAAAGAGCGAGGGGTTACCGTCTCGTGCGACTTGAACTTTCGAAAGAAGCTCTGGAAATGGGACGATGAACTGACAGGGATTGACCTGGCGCGAAAATGCATGGCTGACGTCTTACCGTATGTTGATTTAGTAATTGGCAATGAAGAAGATGCAGAAGATATGCTTGATATTCGTGCCAGTGAAACGGACGTACATGCCGGCACCATCAATGCGATGGCGTATGAAGATGTAGCTCGCCAAATCGTGGACCGGTATAGCAACGTCAATCGTGTCGCGATTACCCTACGCGAGAGTATCTCGGCAGACCATAACAATTGGGGAGCCATGTTATTTGATGTGGCGACTGATAAATCCTATTTCGCACCGATTGATGAGAACGGGGAATATAAAAGCTACCGAATCGGGCATATCGTTGATCGTGTGGGTGGAGGTGATTCGTTTGCAGCCGGGCTGCTGCATGCCCTTAATACTCCAAAATTTCAGGATCCAGCCACTGCGATTGACTATGCGGTGGCAGCTAGTTGTCTGAAGCACTCGATCAAAGGTGATTTTAACTACATCGAGCAACACGAGGTCGAAGCCCTGATGTCGGGCAATGCCTCTGGGCGTGTACAGCGTTAGAATCCCAGTTCCGTTTGAGCCAGCTTATATGCCGTGCTTTTACCGACGGGAAACTATTGACTGAACCTTATAGACTGGACTTTATTAACTGGAATAGACACGTGTCACACGATCGCTATCAAAATCCACTTATTACACGCTACGCATCTACTGAAATGGCCGAGCTATTTAGTGAACAGCGCAAATTCTCAACGTGGCGAAAGCTTTGGATCGCCCTGGCGGAAGCGGAACAGGAATTGGGGATCAACATTTCCGATGAGCAACTGCAGGAATTACGAGATCATCAGGATACCATCGACTTTGAAAAGGCAGCTGACTACGAAAAGCAGTTGCGGCATGATGTGATGGCACATGTGCACACTTATGGAGATGCCTGTCCTGAAGCACGCCCGATCATTCATCTCGGCGCAACAAGTTGTTACGTTACAGACAACACTGACCTGATCTTATTACGTGAAGCGCTCTTGCTGGTACGCGGTCGATTGGCAGCGGTGATCGATAGTCTTGGTACGTTCGCCAGCGAGAACCGTGATCTTGCCTGTCTTGGTTTCACCCACATGCAGCCGGCGCAACCCACCACGCTTGGCAAACGAGCATGCCTGTGGGCTTACGATCTGGCGATGGATATACGCGAGCTGCAACATCGCATCGACTCACTCGCGGCACGTAGCACCAAGGGAACCACAGGAACACAAGCGAGCTTTCTGGAGTTGTTCGACGGAGATCATGAAAAGGTGCGATCGCTTGAAGCCAAAGTATCCGAGAAAATTGGCTTTGCAGCAAACTACAGCGTTACCGGGCAAACCTACAGCCGCAAGATTGATGCCCAGGTTTTGGACGTGTTAAGCGGCATTGCACAAAGTGCCCACAAGATCGCAACAGATATTCGATTACTCGCTCATCGCAAGGAACTGGAAGAACCGTTTGGCAAAAAACAAATCGGGTCATCCGCGATGGCTTACAAGCGAAATCCGATGCGCAGTGAACGCATATGTTCTCTTGCCAGATTCGTGATGAGTCTACAATCCAGTGGGGCCAATACGCTGGCCACACAATGGATGGAGCGAACACTTGATGACAGTGCGAACCGCAGGCTCACCCTACCGCAAGCATTCCTTGCAATCGATGCGATCTTGATCCTCTGTCAAAATGTTACTCAGGGAATGGTACCCTACCCTGCTGTCATTGCCAGGCATTTGTCGAGTGAACTGCCGTTCATGGCCACGGAAAATATTCTGATGGCAGCAGTGCAAGCCGGTGGCGACCGTCAGGATTTACACGAGAAGATTCGGGAGCATTCGCAGGCAGCTGCAGCTGAAGTAAAACAGCACGGTAAACAAAACGACCTGTTTGACCGGCTCGCGTCTGATGAAGCGTTCGCAGGTGTCGATTTAGAAGCCCTGATGGATCCTTCTCAATTTGTCGGTCGCGCACCGCAGCAGGTTGACGAGTTTATCCGCGATGTGGTGGATCCTATTCGCGACGAATTTCTGACCGGTGAAATGGACGCGGAACTTCGAGTCTAATTGCGAGTCGAATTGGCCTTTAAATCAGGTCCTGCTTACGCTTTTGCCGACGTGGTTGGGCGCACTCACTGCAGATACCGAATATCAGCAGACGGTGACCGGTGACGCGAAATCGATAGTCCTGAGCAACGCTTTCACGGATGTTGTTGATCTCATCACTATGGAATTCAAAAAACTGATTGCACTGGTTGCAGACCATATGATCGTGTTCGGGGTAACCGTAGTCATGCTCATAGATAGCACGGCCACCAAGTTCAAACTTTCTCAGCAAGCCAGCGTCGACGAACTCAGTCAGTGTACGATACACCGTGGGCCGACTGACGTGATTTGCCTCGCCCTTTTCGGGTAACTGTTCGATAAGCGTCTCAACATCAAAGTGATCGTGATGGCTAAAGACGTGTTCTAACACCGTACGCCGTTGTTGCGTATTGCGCATTGCCCTGCTTTGCAGATACTCGTCAAATCTCTCTTGTGGTGAGAGTGACACGGAGACGTGCTGTAGGGAATAGTCCTTAGCCATGAGCTTATGTGCGGGCGCTGATGCTACCAGTTGTTGCTCTAATTGCGCAACAACTGACACAGCATTTAAAATTCAGAAAACGAGTGTGTAACCGGCTGCTACAGTGATCGCATCCGGCGGAGCTGAAGTCAGCTTTGGCCTAAATTATAACGGTTCTAGGCAATTTCATCGAGCAAGCGGTCAACAGCGATATCCAGCTTCTCGAGCGTTTCGTACGTACCAGCTTCAATTGCTGCCTTGATCTCTTCAACGCGGTCAGCACGAATTTCAGGTAATTGGTGAATCTTGTCCACCATTTCAGCAGCCTGACTTGCCATTTCTGCTTGTGCGGAGATTTCAACCTGGTCGGTGGGTGCAGCTTGTTCTGCTGCATTCGTTGCACGTGTGGCATCCACTTGCTGTGGACCCTGAACTGATTGTGCGCCATTTACACCGTGAATCTGCATTTTAAGCTCTCCGCTTAGTGATTCTAAAGACCACTAAATACTACCCTATTGAGGAAAGTGTCGAGTGGAATTAGGAAGTTCAAATAACAAAAAAGATGCGTAAAACAGCTTGAATTCCAACTGTCCTGCATCAAATTTCGGTGAAAGTATAGGGATTTAAGGCAATTGATAGCAAGGTCACTTGACTGAATTTGCGTGAAATTAACTTACAGCTTGTTGCGCCGGCTAATCAAACGAGTTACAAACGGCCGATTCATATAATAGAGGCAAGGAGGAATGGGCATCTCATATGCAGGGTGAGTTTACTCCGGTATGGGATTCCTCCTGAGATAAATGGAAGGAGGAGATCATGACTACCAAGAATATTCGTGTATTACTGGTGGATGAAGGACTAGCCGGTATGATTTCTGTGCCGATGGAGGCGTATTTCCAGTTCACTTTTGATATGTCAGAGCGACTTGAAATGTTTGAGGATGACTTCGCTCACATTGGCGTACCAACAAGTGACGGAATTCTTGGACAACGCCGCAGTTCAATGCTACCGAACTCTGCTCATGACCCGGATCTGCACGAGCAGCCATAACCTACGCAAATGTAGTATGCCAGGTGGCCGTTGCTATTGAGCCATCAGCCACTCAAGTGCAGCGGCAGTATCGTTCTCTCCGAGTTGGAGCTGATCTGCCTGACGTGAGGCAGCATATGCGCGGAGGGTGACTTTCGGCAACTCCTTTTCTCCTGCCACGTAGGTTGCAGACGGTGCTGCAACTGCCAGCATGCCCGGGAGGTCATGATACTTTGCACCGCCCGGTAGAAACTCTGGCGAATGCAGATCATCGACCTGATGGAATCGGAATCCATTTGTCGTAGCAACCAAATGATCAACGATGCTGCGAGCCTGAGCTCGTGCAGCGATCACTATCGGGCCAGTCGCATCCAGGCTCACCAAACTGATGGACTCGGGGTTTGTCTCATGGTGTTTTACGAACGAAATCACCGTTAGCACGTCGTGTACGCGTCGTGCGAATAGCGTGGAGTTATATCCGAACGTGTAACCAGCTGCCTGACGTGGGTTAGCAACTCGACGGGTTTTTGGAATTGGATTACCGTCAACCAGAAACTCACCCTGCATTAACAAGTCGACACCCATTACGGTATAGCCCTGGTCGATCAAAGTCTTGATACCAGCGGTCAGATTTCCGTCCTGAGCATACAGGCCTGCCTTGCCAGACTTGGAGATCCAGATCACCGTCTTTTGGTTCCATTCTTTCGGATACAGGAACAAAATCGGAATCGATGTTTTGTTCTTGATGTGATTTAGGAATCCGCCGATTTCCAGAAAGTGTCCTTTATCCACTTTATGAACCTGCTCGTAATCGATTTCAGTGTTTCTGGGCAGGCGTGCTCCAATCACAATGTCGATACCGCCACCGACGACCGACTTATACGATTCAAGACCGCGTTTGCTTGAATATAAGAGTTGATCAAGTTGTTGTTGGGCATCGTCGTGCCACTGCTTGACCAACTTCTTTTCAAACGCATCGCCGCTCTCTGGTTCCGGATGTTCGTCATTCCAGACGGTATGAACGGGTTTTGCTTGAAACGGAAACGGTTGTTCTTCAGGTATTTCCTTGAACCCGAGTTCCAGATGTTTATTGAACCAGTGATAGAGAGCTTTGCGACACACCAAGTTGTAATTATGCGGGAAGTGCGTATGGGCTTCGAGCATCACGTTTTCTTGTGCATCGTACATCTTGTAGATCTTTTGTAATTCCGGAAAACCCTTCGTTTCCATTTCGACTGTCCAGTCATCTGCTGCGGTAAGGCCAAGTGGTTTGGGAGCAAACAACGCTGCGAATTCGACATTGCCTGTGCCAACTCGCAGTAGCGANGTGTTNTCGCATGTGCAGCCTCCCTGCATCGCNGTNGATACCATAACTGCCGGCATNGAAACTTTNATACGTGGATCAATNGCTGACANAATNAANGTCTGNGTNCCNCCGCCGCTTGCACCNGTNACNGCAATGCGGTCGANATCCACTTCAGGAAGCGACTGNAGNAAGTCGACNGAGCGGATGGAATTATANGTCTGCANTCCCATTACATTTTGCAGATTCGANTCGGCACGTGGACTGAACAAACCCCATCCGGTTGGTGTATTCATATGTGCTCGCTGACTATCGAATCCATGTANGACGTCNTAACCAAGTTGATTGCTATCTGCATATGCCAGCATGTCGTATTGAAATACGACGCAGCCCATCCTTGCCAAATGTACACNGCGAGCCTGAATAGGNTTGCGGGCGGTTTCGAGAATCTCCTCGGCACCGCTATCAATTTCNTTTTGTGCTGCTGTTACGCCGCGATCATAAAAGCGTCCGGAGAGTTCTTTAGAAACACGCCAGTGCCCATGAGGACAGAGTACGCCTGGACGTTTACCCTTAAATCCGACAGGCTTGTACAATACGCCGGTGACATAGAATCCGGGCATGCTTTCAAAATAGACCTTGGAAAGCGTGTACCCATCCATTTCCTGTTCGCCGTGGATGACNGGATNAAGTTGGGTTGCTTCCGGCATAGGCCAGAGTCCCTGAGAAACGAGTATTCTACGACGTATGGATTCAGCACGAATCTCCCACCGGGCTTTGGACGTCGGTACGTTTAATGGAAAGTATCCATCGAGATCGGTAAGTGGTTCCAGTCGACTGTCCGCTGGTAATTCGCCATCTGGTGTGAGTTGGGGTGGTTCTGCAATAGCCTCGAGTGCTAACGCGGCGATGAACAAACTCAATAGGGCAAAATGACAGCTGGAGTGACGTTTCATTTNTGATGGCTCCACAAATACANNCGATTGAATTCTATTTTGGNGNAATCAACTGAAACCNTGAATTCAAGCTGCGAATTCTGGCTGTTANTTCAGCCTTACTCCAAACTCTTCGGGAAAACATGTTTTACCAGATTTGCTGACGCTGCGGTGACTTGATCTGACCATGTATNAATAGGCAGTTGAATCACGGCAATTGCGGCAGTCGGCATCGATACGGACTCACCGCTTAGCAGGTAAACAAGTGACTCCATCGTTGGGTTATGACCAATTACCAAAACAGTCTCTACGTAGTTCGGGAGATAGGACACTTGCTCGAGGTAGGTGTCATAGCCAGAAAGATATAGGTCGCGTGTTTCAAGAATATCGCTTTCCAGCGCGAGTTCGTTAGCAACGATCGATGCTGTTTGACTGGCTCGGCATGCGGCGGAGGTAATAACCTGATCGGGGATCAATTCTGCATCAGAGAGCCACTGAGCCATGCGTGGCGCATCACGCAGGCCACGTTCATTAAGCGGTCGGTCATAATCAGCCAGATCAGGATCATCCCAGCTACTCTTGGCATGACGCATGATGATGAGTGTTTTCGTCATGATTGCAGCCTGCTTTTATTTACCGCGATGTGCTTCGTATGTCGTGGCCTGATAGTTTTTTGCATGCTTTACCAAATCTTCAGCGCTCTTTTGTAACACAGCCTGGCTGCGTAAAGCCTTGTCATCTGTGGAAATAAGAGCATATGATCCGTCAGCTTGCAGCACCTTGGCTTTCACATTGTCAGCAAGACACGTGTTGAGGGTGTTAATGAGCTTTTGACGGCACTCGGAATCTGTAACGGGTACAAGTAGCTCAATTCGGCGGTCCAGATTCCTTGGCATCCAGTCGGCGCTCGAAATATATACGACTTCATCCCCGCCGTGATATGCATAGATGATTCGACTGTGTTCGAGGAAGCGATCGATTATGCTGATCACTCTGATGTTTTCACTCAATCCAGGCACGCCCGGCGTTAAGCAGCAGATGCCTCGAATATTCAACGTGACTTTTACGCCAGCTTGTGATGCTTTGTAAAGCGCCTTAATGATCTTGGGGTCGACTAAAGAATTCATTTTCGCGGCGATCGTGCCTCGCTTGCCAGCAGCAGCTCTTTTCGTTTCAAATTCAATGAGCTTTAAAACGCGACTGCGGATTCCCATTGGCGCAACATCAAGTGCTTCGAGTGTTCGAGGTTGCGTAAAGCCAGTAACAGAATTGAAGAATGTGGTCGCATCCAACCCGAGTTGTTCATTGGCTGTCATCAAGCTTACGTCTGTATATAGTTTTGCTGTGGATTCGTTGTAGTTACCTGTGCCGAAGTGCATATATCGTCTTACGCCCTGTGGCTCGCGGCGGACGATAATGCAACACTTAGCATGTGTCTTAAATCCACGTACACCATAAACAACGTGAACCCCGGATTGTTCTAGAAACCGTGCTCCTTCAATATTGTTGGCTTCGTCGAATCGGGCCTTGAGTTCCACGATGACCGTTACGTTTTTGCTTCGTGAAGCTGCTCTGGCAAGCGCCGCAACGATCGGACTGGATCGGCTAGTGCGATAAAGTGTCTGCTTGATTGCCAATACATTGGGATCGTCGGATGCTTCTTCAATTAGACGAACGACCGGGTCAAAGCTATCAAAGGGATGCACGAGCAAGACGTCGTTCGCTGCGATTTGGGTAAACATGCTTTCGGTAAGGTCTACCGATGGGCAGTTAGTTGGCGCCCACGTGTCATACTTCAAGTCGTCAAAGCCTTGGGAACCGGCGATTTCGAAAAAGCTCTTGAGGTCCAATGGCCCATTACAAGGGTACACAAACGAGTCATCGACTTTGAAAACATCCTTGAGCATCTTGAGCATTTGCTGGCTTACCGAAGCATCCACCTCTAGGCGCACACACTCGCTCATTTTGCGTGCGTCGAGCATCTCTTCCATTTCATGCATCAGGTCAGCGGCCAGGTCGTCGCGGACAGCCATATCGGCGTTGCGAGAAATACGAAACGGAGTGCACTCAATTACCGCTTCATCTCCTGACGGGAAATAATGATGCACTAGTTCACTTAGAACATCCTCGATAAGCAGGTATTCCCGACCACCATCGCTTGATTGATTAACAAATCGCGGTGTTGGTGCCCCGAGTGGAATAATGGCGAGCCGGAGTGGCATTTCTTCATTCTGGGTCTTAAGTAGCACTGCTAATTGCAGTGCCTGGTTTGCAATTAGTGGGATTTCACCTTCCGGATCAATCCCCATTGGTGAAATGACTGGGTAGATTTCGCGAAGAAACCGTTCTTCAAGCGCGGATCGTTGAGAGTCAGATAAACTGCTGACGGTAAGTTGTTGGATGCCAGCCTCCGAGAGCCCCGGTTGTAACTCCTGTGCAAAACACCTGTACTGGTCGGCCACCATCTTTTGGACACGTTGGCTGATTGCATCGAGTTGCTGTGATGGAGATAAACCAGCCTGGTCTGCTTTGACGATGTTCTGATCGACCATGATCTTCAGGCTACCGACTCGCACCATGAAAAACTCATCGAGATTCGATGCAGTGATCGCTAGAAATTTCAGGCGTTCCAGCAATGGAATGGTTGTGTTGAGCGCTTCGTCAAGGACGCGTTGATTGAATTCCAACCAACTCAGTTCACGATTGAAGAATTGAGGTTTCGTATCACTCATCACACATCAAATACGTAAGGTTCCTAGGCAGTTGGCTCGCTTAGTAATACTTTCATGCCAAACGTCTCATTGAATAAATTACCTTGCTCAGTAATGGCGAGTTGTTCAAGAGATAAATCCTGTGAATCCGAAGTGGTAATCACAAGTTGTTGTTCTGTTATGGTCGTTTTCAGGTTGCGAATGCGTTGAGACCTTGNTGCGTCTAATGCAATCGCAATGCGTAAAATAGCAGCCAGTTTGGCAACAGCGACGCGTTCATCGCGATCGAGATTCTCGTAGCCTTCGTGTTTCGGTTGTGGTGAGGCCCGTCGATGGTATCTGGCGACTAATGCAATGAGCATTAAATTCGTTTTTCCCATTCCGAACAATTCNCTGTTGTTGATCAGGTACATNGTGTGTTTGTGATAGCTGTTGTTACTGACGAACNACCCAATCTCGTGAAGCAATGCGGCTGCATAGAGGATCGTTTCAAAACGAGGGTCGAGTTGGTGCATGCTCTGCAATTGCTGAAACAGCGTTCGTGACAAGTCGGCCACATGGATTGCGTGCAGCTCGTCGAATCCATACTTTCGNCCNAAGTCGAGTACGGAACCAACGACATGATTCTGGAATTCACTGATCCAGCCTTCATGCTGTGCCATTTCCCGCAGTAATCCATCACGCAGGTTGGCTTCTGAAATGACGATTTCGTCGATCCCGAGCAGATCTGCCAAAACCACATAACTGAGTAACGCCGGACCGAGCGTCTCTGCTTCAGGATAAGTCAGCGTCATCTCAAATTCCGCAACAATGTCATCTGTAGACATGGTGAGGATCTTATCGGTAAACGATCGCAAATCTTTCGTTTTGATTGATCGAGGCTGGGTTGTGGATGATTGCTTTGAAATGATCGTCGTCGCAAACCGGATGTCACCTCCAAGAGCAAGCAATCGAAGCGGTGAACTGCCGTTAACGTGTTCGGTTATGCTCTCTAGTGTGCGCTGAATCTGAGATTCCATGATTCGGCGTGATTTCTTGATTGCAGCTGAATGAGAATCGACCGCTTCGCGAAGCCGCATGGCCCCAAGCCTGAAGGTATGTGAGTAACTGACCATCGAGTTTTCAACGATGATAAGTTCTGTGCTGCCGCCACCGACTTCACACATCACGGTTTGCTCGTTCGCAATCGCATCTGATAATTCGTACTGCACGCCGAGAAACGTGATACGACTTGCTTCTGCGGCATCGATTACATCAACGATTAATCCAGTTGCAATATAGATCCGGTCAACAAATGCGAGGCTGTTATCGGATTCGCGAACAGCGCTTGTCGCCACGACATGAATGTCTTCAGAATCAGATATCTGGTATTCCGATAAAATCTGTTGATAACTCTGTAGGACTCCAACACATTGTTCAATGGTCCGGCGGCGAATACTTCCTCGCGTAAATGTGTCCTTTCCAATGTTGACCGCCTGTGAAAGGTGTTCAAGGACACGAATAGCGCTGTTTTCAGTAATTTCGGCCACCGCCATACGAATCGACGTGGTTCCAATATCGATAACTGCCACAGTACGTACTGCTTGGGCATCTGACGCAGCGATCGGATCTGGTGTTGAATCTATGGACATGTGGATGGTCGTATAAGAGTTTGTATAGCCGTGTTTGTGCTAACAGTGTTGTTATGTTTGATTATTCACTGCCCAGGCCGCTGCACCGAGTACGTTGGCGTCGTCGCCCAGTGATGCTGCTCGAACCTCAAACGTGTTCTTGAGTACAGGAATGCAATGTTTGCTGGCGTGCTTTTGAGTGTGAGTTACGAATAACTCTGGCATTGCTTCGACAAGCCCGCCACCAAGCACAACTACCTCGGGATTGATCAGGTTTACCACGGAACCGATGATGTGACCAAGATGCCGGCATGCTCTTTTAATGATTCGCTCAATGACCGTGTCCCCATTTTCGATAGCACTTGCCAAGACTCCGCTGCGAATTAGCGATATATCTGTGCCAGCATGCTCCAAAAGCCATGGTGCTTGCCCGCGGTAGGCGGCTTGTGCGGCTTGTGCGGCAATTGCAAGCCGACTGGCGACGGTCTCAGCGCAACCAATTTGTCCGCAGCCGCAACGGACTCCATTTGGAATAATCTGCATGTGGCCGATTTCCATGGCCGAGTGATGATTGCCGGATACGATTTTTCCATCGATTACTGCTCCCCCTCCGATGCCCGTGCCGGGGAAGACTCCAAGCACATTTACTGCATCTTTTGCAACACCGAATTGAGACTCACCAAAGACGCCGGCATCTACATCATTGATGACGGTTACGGGGCAAGCGTATCTAGCCCGCACGAATTCGGCGAGCTTGACGTTGTCCCAACCAATATTGACAGCGCCGATTACGGTGCCATCGGTCATATTGACCTGACCAGGGCAACCGATGCCAATGGTAGCAACAGAATCTGTTGAAGCACCGGATTCTTCAATAACATTGGAAATGGACCGCTCAACTCTGCCGAGTACTGCTTCCTTGCCTTCGTTACCCTTTGTCTTACAACGGCTGCGTGCCAGTACGTTGTAAGATTCGTCATAGGCTACGGCCAGCATCTTAGTGCCGCCAATATCCAGCCCGATATGTACTTTGGACTGAGTTGCCAACGGAGCCTCCTTGAGTAGCAATTTGATGAGTTTTAGTTACAGACAGGTGGATTTCACCAGTCTTTTCGAGCCAATCTCTAGTTTAGCCCAAGAAGCCATGGACGCGCACGCCAACACCGCGAAGTTCACATTAAGTTTTTGTGAAGGACGCGGTGTTGGATTATGCACGAATTAAGTGAGACGGAGATTGAGGACGAGAACCGCACAGGGCGCACTAATTCTTCCACTCTTCTCCTAGCGGCCGGCCATCGCGGCGGTCCCCAAGACGTTGATACGTCATGTAGTCGATACTATCAGAAAGGAACTGCACTGAGCCATCGCAGAAGACGAATTGCGCGCCGCCTTTGTGATTTGACTTGAATCCTTGTGATGTCTGCCAGTTGTTCCAGTGGGAACAACCCGGGTACTGAGCATTAGGGCCTTGATTGAAACCAGGCTCGCCGAGACCCGCGCTCGGATAGTTAATCGGCCCGGCAGTAGCAAACCACATCGAATGCCAGTGTGCCCAACCGCCGGATTTAGCATAGCTGGATTTCATTGGAAGCATTTCGCCCATGGCGATTACCTGGCTTTCACCATCGGTAACGTCTTGAAGGCGGGCTGCCCATGCGCCACGGAGAAATACGCCGGATGCGCGGTAACCTCGAGCATCGGTACCGTGATTCGCAGGACCCGTATTAAAGTAGTTCCCTGGGTAGCTGACACACCAGTTACCTTGAGCGCTCATTCGCTGCGATCCAATTGATGCGCCGTAATTATGCAGGAATGGAGCTTGATCAATGTCGAAGCTACCATCACCGGTGATGTCGTTGTCAGTAGACGGACACATGAGTACCGGGATTATTTCTGACCAGAAGAATGCTCTGGATTGTCCAGCGATAATGATGCGTTCAAAGTTTGGAGCCCAGTTTTGGCCAATACCAGGATTTGTTTTTCCTACAATTTGGAAGTTTAGTTGGCGGTATAGTGGATCCTGCTCCAGGAACGGCAGCAGTTTCACCAGTTGGCTTCCATGACTGCTATCCTCCCATATGTAACCGTTCTTGGACTGTCGTGTCCAAAAGTATGCACCGGTGTGAGGAAAACTCTTATAAGTGTTTTCATATGTTCGCAGTGCCAGGCCAAGCTGTTTGAGATTGTTTTGGCAGGACATTTTTCTGGCCGCTTCACGTGCTGCGGATACGGCAGGCAACAGTAATGCGACGAGAATTCCGATAATTGCGATCACAACTAGTAGTTCAACCAGTGTGAATCCAGATTTTCTCTGGTCTTGCATGATTAGATACACCTGAACGCGCGATACAGCCGTCAGCTATGTAACCGAATTCGGTAATGAATAAGTAAATATTTGTGCGTTTAGTAAAGTTAATTTAGACAAAGAATACAAGGAGGTTTTTTGGTACGAATGGGGATGTGCTATGATTCTCGCATCCAATTGCTTCGTAGTCTGGCGGCTCCTCGGAATATTGTGTGGTTGGGGGTATCTGTCATCTATAGCTATGCAACCGTGGGGCTCGGCGTAGCCGAGGAAGACGGAGGATGCGGGAGATAGCCTTAAACAACAAAAGGCCCCGACCAGTCGCGAGGACCAGTCAGGGCCTTGTTGCTTGTCCAGTTAAGGACGGAAGTGCTAGCTAAGGGCTAGTTCTTCCAT
>PAXU01000057.1 GCA_002714565.1 Rhodopirellula sp. | reverse complement strand
AGAAGTGTGCCTGGAATCTATTACAAACTAGAACTATTTGAGGATCCGATGCATCTACAGATCGTAAATTTCAAGCTCAATGGAATCTCCCGTACAGAATATGACGCTATCCTTGCTGACGTCTCGTCGGTTTTTCCGACCATTCCAGGGCTCAAGGCCAAATACTTCCTCGCAGATGATGAAGGGAACACATACGGTGGTGTTTACATCTGGGAGAGCCAGCAAGCCATGCAAGATTACCAATCAGGTGAAATCTTCAAAGGCATTCAGGCGGAGCCAGCATTCATGGATGTGAGCTCACGGGACTTTGCTGTTATCGAAGCTCCAACATTTATGAAAGAGTAACTGACGCCAATTACGCGAGAGCGGCATGACTGCTTAGGCATACGTCCGGTGGCAGAAACGGCAAGTAGTGGCAAAAGAAAAGCTCCTGCAAGCCGGTGAGGGTTCGTAGGAGCCTTTAGTGGAGCACATCCGGAGGGTAGTGTGCGTTTCCGCAAAACAAGGGGATTAGCTCTGTTTTGGTTCGCTGTTGGGCAGATAGTGGACAAACACGATTGAATTGGACTGTCTACATGGACAATTGGATTGAATGCGAAGCGATCATATACGCTTTGGGTGGTGACGTAGCTTGCCCTGATTGTGGCATGGGTCTGCTTATGCCAATCGGCACAGAAGACGCACAGGAAGACACTCAGCGTCTTGTGTGTTATGTCTGCGANGANGTGTTCGTGCTNTANCTGACAGTGAGTAATGAGAGGGTACCACCCACTTTTAGTATGTTGAACCAAGGTACCTGCTTGCCAGCCTGAGCTAATGGTGGCTGTCTTAAAATTCGGACACCAAAACTTAAAACGAGGAAAAGACTAGGAAGATGATTTGGATGAAGTTGTTGAAATTCCACCTTATGGAGCGATTTGGATCACGAACTCGCGGAAATAATTATAGTTCCGTTTGGGGATAGGGGAGGCTGGATTGGTCACACCGAAGCCATTCAAGATAGCAACTACTTTCAGATGATCAGTGAGGGTATTTACTTAGCGATGGCGAAAACTATCGGAAATGCCGACGAATTGAAAAAGCGACCAACTCATATCGGTTCATTCTGGTTCAATCAGCTTTATATTGCTCTACTTGAGAACCACCCAGAGCTTACAGAGAAGGCCTTGGAACACGCTTCAGACATTACAAAAATAGGGATGCGGGGTTTATTCCGTATCCCATCAGTTGATATCGCTTCACACTCCACCCCAAGTTTGGCGGAGGTCTTAAATAGCGAAGGAGGGACTCAAGCAATCGCTCTCAAACACCTTGAATTACAGAGTAGGCAAGGTGCGTGCCGTAAAATCCGACCTTTCCCATCACGTCAATCGGTCAGAACTCGACACGCTATTGGACACAGATGCACCAGAATGCACAGCACTGGTATGGCTTCAGGGCGAAATTAAAGACGCTCTATTCAAGCAGATGCTCAAGGCTCATAGCTTATTGCATAAGCCATATAGATTGACCGGGGGCGGTATTCTTTTGGAGNTTAGCTCGTCAAATCGTTGGCTTAACGAGTTGGCAAACTTACATTTTAGCCATGTATAATTCGCGAGGCAGCATAAGCGAATTCTTTATTTCTCCGATTCCACTCTGCAAGAAATAGAATCGATCCAATTAGATTAACGTAAGGAATTAAACTTAATGTTAAGGTAATTACCAAGTAGTTACCGTCTCTAATTGGAAGGATATCTGTGCGGTAATTAGCAATGTAATTGTTCATGTCATTGCGTAGGCCTATGAAGCACTGGTATCCCCAATAAAAATTAAAGAGTGGGATGAAAAGAAAACCGATGGCCTTTCCTGGGGTGGTCCTTGCATTGCCACCCTGAAGTGTAGTCCAGTACCTATAAATTGCCATTAGCATATTAATTGACATCCAAATGCCTGAAATTGTAAGACCAAGTCCCCCTAGCGTGGTGAGGATCATACTGAGCCAANNGAACACATCGGGAATAACTCCTGCTGCAATTATTAGTACGCCNACGNAAGTGAGGCAAATACTGACAGCATACACATGCCAAAGCATATTGAATGTTTCCGAATTACCGACAAGTAATGACTCCGAATATTTTGGATAGACTTTTTGATATGGTTGCTGAGGCGGTTGTTGTTGGAAATGGCCCGTGAGCTGATTCCTGCGAACGCCTTGCTGAGGCGGTTGTTGTTGGAAGGGTTGCTGAGGCGGTTGTTGTTGGAAGGATTGCTGAGGCGGTTGTTGTTGGAAGGATTGCTGAGGCGGTTGTTGTTGGAAGGGTTGCTGAGGCGGTTGTTGTTGGAAGGGTTGCTGAGGCGGTTGTTGTTGGAAGGGTTGCTGAGCGGCATTCGTAATCAAGATCATGGAAGCACACTTAGAGCATTTACCTTTTTTGCCTAGTAGATTTTCAGGAACCTGCATTTGGTGTGAGCAACTAGGACACACAACAGTAATTTTTTCCATCCGAAGGCATTCAAATAGTAATAGTGGTGTTATTTGCAAAGCTACATTTTAACGAATGCATTTCTTTAAATCCCAGAAAAACTAGATTTGAAATATAGACCTTGGATTGTTAAGCAAGGCGTCACCGTTGGTGCAATGGACGCTTGGTTTGGTAACAGCGAAGCTGTGCGAAGAAAGCACTACGCTTCTACCAAAGACCTGTCTGAAGCTCGCAGACTTTTCTCTGGTTCATGGAATGTGGACTCCAGTTCATGCTCAGTTCACAGCGAAACGGCCCATAGCAGCCCTTCACGGCCCACTTCAGAGAAGCCGTTTGATACAGAAGAGGGCAAAACCCTTAATTATGCATTAAAAAAGCTCTTCCAGATCGATGTTGATCCTGAAGAGCCTTTAGTGAAGCACATCCGGAGGGAGTCGAACCCCCAACCCTCGGTTCCGAAGACCGATGCNCTATCCAATTGAGCTACGGATGCGTGTCTTGAATTGAAGATATTCCCGAAGCCTTGCTTTTGCAACTCCCACAAGCTTAAGAATCTTCATTCTTGACGTTGTCTGTTTTATCACCGACCATTAATCAATGCGGCGNAGTGAATCTTTCGCTGNTCGAGATGATTCGTTTATAAGTCGATTTCTTCTCGAAACTTATCACTGTATCCATCTCTCTAATCTCACACCATTTAAGGAAAGGTAATGTCAGATACTTCGTCAAAAATCACCTTACGCATCCTTGATGGTAGTGATCGTGGAAAAACCTTTTCCGAAATCGAGGCTCCGATCACTATCGGCAGAGAAGATGGCAACACCATCCAACTAAACGATGAACGCGTAAGCCGCTTTCATGCGAAGATCCAGCAAGACCATGAACAGATCGTGCTGACCGATCTTGAAAGCACCAANGGCACCAAAGTAAACGGCGAAGAAATCCAACTTCGCATCCTGCGTTTCGGCGACCTTTTGAGTATCGGAAGAAGTGTCCTGCTTTTCGGATCACGTGAACAAATCAATGATCGATTGGCAACGCTCAGGGAGAATCAAAAGGACGATCCAACCGGTAGCAGTATCCCCGGTGCCGNTGGTAGCAGCTACGACATGGTTATGAGCGACGCAGAGTTGCAGGCTGCTATGTTCGACCTTGATCCTCCAACGATCCCCGAACGACTGACACCAGGTCAGGCTGCCCAACTTTCAGAATTAATGGAATTCCTCCACATTCGCATGCGATCTCTTGTACGGGGTGCTGAACCACTTGGGGAAAGTGTTTCCTTCAAAATGGAAAAGTGGCAAGAGTTACTCGATTTACACGCACGGATCTCCGAGTACATCTCACAAATTGGGAATCCGGAGTGAAACCGATAACACTCTTATCCTTGCTGCCCATGGATAGGATTTTCTTTCCGCCATACAATGCGGGCTTGTTCTTGCTGAGAACCGAAGAGAGTCCGTATTCATGCCCGTTTCCGATATCGTTGTCAAAGGTGCCAGGGAGCATAACCTGTGTGATGTAAGCGTCACGCTCCCTCGCAACCAGTTGATATGCATGACCGGTGTTAGCGGCAGCGGTAAAAGCTCCCTCGCGTTTGATACCGTCTTTGCCGAAGGCCAGCGCCGCTACATTGAAAGTCTCAGCAGCTTTGCCCGTCAATTCCTTGGGCAAATGCCAAAGCCGGACGTGGATTTGATCAGTGGCCTAAGCCCAACCATTTCAATTTCACAAAAGACAGCGGGTCGAAACCCTCGCAGTACAGTCGGCACCATCACGGAAATCTACGACTTCCTGCGAGTTTTGTATTCGAGAGTCGGAACCGGTTACTGTCCTCAATGCGATCGAAAAATCACAGCACAAAGCCTCGAGCAAATTGTCTCAGGTATTTTAATTCTCGAGTCAGGCACACGTTTCAGCCTCCTGGCACCTCTGATACGTGGTCAAAAAGGTGAACATAAGGATCTGTTCGAAGACCTCCTCCGGCAGGGTTACATTCGGATCCGTGCGGACGGGCAGATATTCCCACTGAGCGACCCTCCGTCTCTCGATCGACGGCGCCGACACGATATCGAAGTGGTCGTGGATCGTTTGCAGATTAAATCCGACATCCGCTCCCGACTCACAGAGTCTGTCGAGCAAGCCTTAAAAATTGGTGATGGCACGCTGTTCGTCGCATTGGAAACGGATGAAGATGTCACCGACAAAATCTATTCAAGTGAATATGCTTGTACCGAATGTGGAATTAGCTTCCCAACACCCAGCCCACAACTGTTTAGCTTTAACAGTCCACGAGGGATGTGTCAGAAGTGCGACGGTCTGGGCACACTGTATTCATTCGATGAAAACCTGCTAATCCCAGATACTTCACTGAGTTTTATGCAAGGTTGTATCGACACAACCGACACGTGGAAAAAAATGGGCCGTTGGCGACGTCACATCTATAAGGGTGTGGCTGAAACGATGGAACGTATTCACGACTTCCCTGAAGGTCTGATGCTTGAAACACCGTGGGCTGACCTGCCACAACAAGCGAGAGATATTTGGCTTTGGGGAGCCGGTGATCATCACATCACATTTACCTGGCGAGGTGGAAATGCGCCTCTAAAATATGGCGGCACCTTTGACGGGATCATACCTGAGCTCAAGTCCAAGTACACGGGCAGCAAAAGCAAGGTTCAATTGCGTCAGCTCGAAAAGTATATGCGGACAATCGAGTGTCCTACATGTGACGGCCAGCGCTTAGTAGCTCAAGCTCGGTCTGTAAAACTGGAGTCGTCTCATCCTCAATTTGAACAGTCACCGTGGCAAAGTCTGCCTGATGTATGTGCCCTTAGTGTGAAAGATGCGGCAGACTTTTTTGACCAGATCAAGTTAGGCCCAACCTCAGCAATTATTGCTGAAGAAGCTCTTAAAGAAATCTGTGGACGACTTAGCTTCCTACTAAACGTCGGACTGGACTATCTGGCACTGGATCGGACGGCACCGACACTTTCTGGTGGCGAAGCACAGCGGATCCGACTTGCTGCACAAATCGGATCAGGTCTTGTCGGCGTCCTATATATTCTGGATGAACCGTCGATCGGATTGCATCCGAGAGATAACGACCGGCTGCTGCAAACGCTGAAGCACTTGCGAGATATCGGAAACACCGTCGTCGTTGTTGAGCATGATGAAGACACCATGCGGACGGCAGATTACCTGGTGGACTTCGGCCCTGGCGCTGGCATCTGTGGAGGCGAAATTGTAGCCCGCGGATCAATCGACGAAATTGAAATGCAGGATCGAAGCGTGACTGGTCAGTTTCTTGCCGGTAAACGTGAGATTGAAATCCCGCCAACGCGACGACCGCAAAACGGAGAAACGGTTACGGTACGAGAAGCTGCTCACAATAATCTCAAATCGGTGGATGTCGAGATTCCCACAGGCAATCTGGTGTGTATTACAGGAGTATCCGGCAGCGGCAAAAGCTCACTGGTTAACGACATTCTTGTCGAAGCACTTCGACGCGACTTGAATAACGGTCTTGGTACGCCCGGAGATCATGCGGGTATCGATGGTATGGAATATCTGGACAAGATGATTGCCATCGATCAATCACCCATCGGACGTACACCACGATCGAATCCGGCTACCTATATAAAAGTCTTCGATGATATTCGAAACCTGTTTTCACAACTTCCTGACGCAAAACGCCGTGGGTATAAGCCGGGACGATTTAGTTTCAACGTCAAAGGTGGTCGTTGCGAGGCATGTGAAGGCAACGGTACAAATCGCCTTGAAATGGACTTCTTGGCTGATGTCTGGGTGACCTGCCCGGTATGTAACAGTAATCGCTTCAATCGTGAAACGCTGCAGGTGCAGTTCAAAGGGCATTCCATCGCCGATGTACTCGAAATGGAAATTGGTGAAGCGTTAGAGTTATTCGAGAACATCCCGAAGATTTACCACAAGTTGTCGACGCTCAAAGATGTGGGGCTAGAGTACATCAAACTCGGGCAGCCATCTCCTACTCTTTCAGGCGGCGAAGCACAACGTATCAAGTTAGCGAAAGAGCTGGTGAAGAAGAGTACCGGCCAAACATTGTACTTGCTTGACGAGCCGACAACCGGACTGCATTTCGCCGACATCCAGATGCTCCTGAAAGTGCTCCATGCGTTCGTGGACAGCGGAAACACGGTCTTAATCGTTGAACATAATCTGGATGTTATTAAGACAGCGGACTGGGTGATTGATCTCGGCCCCGAAGGTGGTGAAGACGGAGGTGAGATCGTCTGTCAGGGCACGCCGGAACAGATTGCCGATTGCGAAGCGTCCTTTACAGGACGAGCATTAGCACGTGTCTTACGCGGAGAAGCAAACCCCGCGGCTGAAAGAAAACGTGACCAGGAACTCGCGGCCAAGGCGGATCGGGAGCTTAAGCGAATCAAGGTGACTGGTGCTCGCCAACACAACTTGAAAATGGTGGATACGGAAATTGCCCGTGATCACATGACGGTATTTTCCGGTCCCAGTGGGTCTGGCAAAACATCGCTGGCAATGGACACAATCTATGCCGAAGGTCAACGCCGTTACGTTGAGAGTTTAAGTAGCTATGCCCGGCAGTTCATAAATCAAATGCAAAAGCCACAGCTCGACTATATCGAAGGGCTCTCTCCGGCTATTGCCATTGAACAAAAGAATCTCGGCCATACTCCCCGTTCCACGGTTGGTACTGTCACAGAGATTTATGATTACCTGCGAATCCTGATGGCTCGGTGTGGAGTGCCACATTGTCCTGACTGTGACATTGAAGTCGGAACACAGGCCGCGGATCAGATTATCGATAAGGTACTGGATTGTGAAGAAGGGACTCGGATGTTCCTAATGGCGCCGGTGGAGCTGGATCCGGGTCAGGAGTACGAACAGTTATGGGATGAGATTCGCACGTCCGGCTTCCAGCGTGTGCGTATCGATCGCACGACGTATCGCGTTGACGAAATACCGGAGCTTGACCGCCGCAGTGTTCATCACGTTACCGTCGTCGTGGATCGAATTACTGCGAGGGAAGGCGATCGGTCGAGAATTGCCGAGAGTATTGAGTTGGCACTGCAGCTTGGTAAGGGCGAAATGGAAGTGGCCCTGGTGAATGAATCCCAAGATGAAACGCANTGGGAAGTCATACCACACAGTCAGCATCTTGCCTGTAATTCCTGCGGACGCAGCTTCGAACATCTCACGCCGCATCACTTTTCCTTCAACAGTAATCTTGGCTGGTGCTCATCGTGTGAAGGAATCGGTATTCAAACGGGTGCAAATCTCNGCCTTATGATCCCTGATACCCGACTTACGTTGGCNGAAGGCGTGCTCAAACTGTGGCCGGANCTTGAGAATCGAATCAGCCGCGCGATGCTCGAGGCACTNGGCGCAANACTCGGAGTGCCNACCGATTTGCCATTCGAGAAGCTTACACCTCGCCAGCGACGAATCATGCTTCATGGCGGACCTCCTCAATGGATCGANGTNCAGATACCGGCTGATGGCAGCGATCCGGCGAGNAAATTCAGTTTTCAATTCAAAGGACTGTATCCCGCTCTCGCTGAAGCATCACGGTTGTCCGCTTCACTGAGAAGCAGATTAGAACATTTGATTGACGAAGTCGAATGCTCAACGTGTGGAGGCAGTCGAATACGTGATGACGCAGGTGCATATCGATTTAGGAATGAAACGGTTGAAACGCTTTGCCGCACACCGCTTGGTGATCTGCTTTCACTGGTGAATANGTGGGAGCTGGACGANCGAGAACAGCTGATTGCCGGCGAGTTACTGCGTGAGATTAAAGCACGATTGGAATTTCTCAATGAAATTGGACTGTTCTATCTCAGCCTGAATCGGCCATCTGCCACTTTGTCTAACGGGGAAGCACAACGGATTCGACTTGCCAGCCAACTTGGCAGCGGGCTGTGTGGGGTGCTGTATGTGCTCGACGAGCCGACGATTGGTTTGCACCCAAGAGATAACGGCCGCTTGCTGCGAGCATTGCACAAACTTCGTGATCTCGGAAATACACTGCTTGTTGTTGAGCATGATCGCGAAGTGATTGAAGGCAGCGATTACCTGTATGACTTTGGTCCAGGTAGCGGAAGTCATGGTGGACAGATTGTGGCCCATGGCAGTATTGATGAAGTCAGCAAACACAAAGGCAGCGTGACCGGACCGTACNTGAAGGGAAAAAAATCGATCCCAATACCGGAAAACCGCAGGCCGGTCATTAATAGTGCAAAATCTGGCAGTCAGTGGCTCGAAGTAATTCAAGCATCACACAATAATCTCAAACATGTGAATTTACGCATCCCGCTTGGAACCCTAACGGCAATCACCGGCCCCAGTGGTAGCGGAAAGAGTTCTCTGATCGATGATACGCTGTATCCGGCACTCGCCCGCCGACTTCATCGCGCATCGCTGATTCCTGGAGCTCATGAGCGCATTGATGGACTTGAATACATTAACAAGGTGATTCGTGTAGACCAAAATCCACTAGGTAACTCGCCGTCGTCAAACCCGGCAACCTATACAGGAATGTTCGACTTAATTCGCGAACTGTTCTCAAAGTTGCCGGATGCTAAGATTCGCGGATACACGGCTCGACGTTTCAGCTTCAATGTCCCAGGTGGTCGCTGCGATGATTGTGATGGACAAGGACAAAAGTGCATTGAAATGCATTTCCTGCCGGACGTGTGGGTCCCGTGTGAAACCTGTGAAGGTAAACGCTACAACGATGAGACGCTGACCGTCCAATTCCGTGGTCACTCTATTAGTGATGTTCTTGCAATGACCTGCAAAGAAGCTCTGGAGTTGTTTGATAGCATTCCAAAAATTCGGAAGATCCTCCAGACGCTTTGTGATGTGGGCCTTGATTACCTGACGTTAGGCCAATCTGCTCCGACACTTTCAGGTGGTGAGGCACAACGAGTTAAGTTAGCGGCAGAATTGTCTCGCCCGGATACAGGACAGACGCTGTACCTGTTAGACGAACCAACCACCGGATTACATTTTGATGACTTGCGCAAGCTACTGGATGTCCTGCAACGACTCGTTGATCTGGGAAATACCGTTGTGGTGATTGAACACAATCTGGATCTGATCAAGTCCGCTGACTGGATTATCGATATTGGACCGGAGGCTGGCGAGGCAGGTGGACAAATCGTCGGACAAGGTACTCCCGAAGCTCTATCAAAGAAATTTGCCGGTAAGACGAAACGAAAAGTACCGAGTCACACTGCAAAAGCGTTGGCGCCGGTGCTTGATGAAGGACCTTATGAAAAACGTGTGTCGTTTGATCCGTCAGTAATTGACGCAGAGCAAGAAGGCGACCTATCGATAAGTGACGTTGGTGATCAGGCCAGCATGCCGTGGGAAGTTGACGGTCTTAAGTGGCACACAGTCGATCGTGTTGGACGACGCGGCGAGCCGTGCCGGTGGGACGGAAAAATATTGGCCGAGGTTATCCAGCGAATTGAAAAGCATGGCAGCTTTAGCGACACCGATTACAGTAGCCGAACCGTTGTTGAAATCGCTGCTCAAAAGAAGAGTCAGGGGTGGTTCTTTCATGCGATTACCGCCGAAGCGTGGTTGCTGAAAATGAAATTCCGTACAGCAACGGGCACTTTTAGGCGTGAACAACTCGTGCCGGCCATGGGACTGAAAACGCTTAATCAAATGGATGAGTTGCCGGTTTATGGCAACGAACCTAGGGTGAAAGTAAAGTCACTGAGAGGCCCTTGGCAAGAAGTGGAAATCAGAGCACACAGTTGGGAAGAAATCGATAACCCGGTGTTTTGGGAGTTCATTGAAACGGCGGCGAAAGGGTTTGCCAAAGTTACAGATTCAACGGCCAAGGATCCGAACAAACACACGCCCTGGAAAAAAGCTGGTCAGCAGTGGCACTTTTCGAGAAAGGGCTTTACCGGTGGGCGAAATATTCAATGGCCTGCGGAAGTTTGGGAAGACCTATACGGATTGTTGCATAGCCTTGTACCGGATGGTCAGTTCCTATGGAACAACAAGGTTTTGGTACACCTGTATCAAAAAGGTGGTCGTATGCCATGGGTAACGATCAATACCAAGAAAGCTGAAGATCTGGTGTTGATCGTTAATACGCCCACCGGCCAAACGACAACTGGTCGAATTGCAGACCTAGGGCGTAAGCGCGAAGTCGCCAGTGGTAAAGCAGATCGTGATCACGTGAAAATTTACTTTCGCAGTGTTGAAGATATTTATAGCGGTGACCTTGAGAGCTTCCTGCGTGAACAAATGGAATTAGAGCAATAGGAGAGCAAATCATGGCAGAAACACAAAGCCCACAATTGATTGACCCCACATTGCTGTTCCAGTTTTCACAGTCGTTGGAGAAGACACGTAGCAAATGGTCAGATGAAACAGGAATTAAGCTTACCGAGCGTCACGATTTAGGGACGTTTAATGACCTAACAGGTAAGAAGCAATTCGCTGATCTAAAAATGGGTTGGAATGCGAACGGAATTTATGTGCATTTGCGTGTCCACGGAAAAACTCAGTCGATTTGGGCTCGAACGCAAAAGCCAGAAGATAGTGATGGACTACAGATCTGGATTGATACTCGCGATACACACATGATTCACAGGGCGACACAGTATTGCCATTGGTTTGTGCTCTTACCAGTTGGTGCTGGCAAAGGCTTTACGCAACCATCGGCGAGGATGCTGCCGATCAACCGTGCAAAGCAACATCCGAATCCGATTATCCCGGATGCCATTCGAGTCAAAGGTGCCATCAAGCGGGATGGTTATGAACTTCAGGCATTCATCCCGTCCGATGCACTAACGGGGTTTAACCCGGATGAGTACCAGCGATTAGGATTCTTTTATAAAGTTACCGATCGGGAATTAGGGACACAGCACTTTAGTCTTGGAAATGACTATCCGGTTACGGAAGATCCAAGTCTGTGGGGGTCGCTGACGCTGGACAAATAGAGGTAGTCCGCAGTCTTAAATCGATTACTCTGCCATATCACGCGCGTGATAACTGCTGCGAACAAACGGACCGCTTGCTACTTTTTTAAATCCCATTTGCTTCGCTATTTCACCAAGCTCATCAAATTCGTCCGGTGGAATGAACCTTTGCACGCCAAGGTAACCCGGTCCAGGCTGCAGATACTGACCAAGAGTGAGGAAGTCACACTGATATTCTCGAAGGTCCGCTAGTACATCGAGTATTTCATCTCGAGTTTCACCAAGTCCAAGCATCAATCCACTCTTTGTCTTGATATTTGAATCCTGTTGTTTGATGTGCCCTAGCATACCGAGCGTCCACTTGTATCGACTCTTGGGGCCACGTACCCGACGGTACAATCGTGGGACCGTTTCTGTGTTGTGATTGAACACTTCCGGTGCTGCTTCGATGACACGGTCCAATGCCGGCAAATTGTCTATGAAGTCTGGTGTGAGAACTTCGATGGTCGCATCACATCGATCGCGAACAGCCAGAATACACTGGCGGTAATGCTCAGCACCGCCATCTGGTAAGTCATCACGTGTGACAGAAGTGATCACGACATGCTTCAGCCCCAGGCGAACGGCTGCCTCGGCTAGACGTTCCGGTTCGTCCGCTTCTAATTCATCTGGTACACCGCGACCCACAGCGCAAAAACCACAAGGTCTCGTGCAGACATTTCCAAGAATCATAAATGTTGCAGTGAGCTGCGAGTAACATTCCATTCGATTTGGACATTTTGCGTTATCGCAAACAGTCTCCAATCCGAGTTCATCCAGCAATCCTTCAGTGAAGTGATTTGCATTTCCCTTGGGCACTTCGCGCTTTAGCCATTTGGGAAGCCGCTCTCTCTCAGTAGTACGAGAAGGCAACTGTTCAGGCATTGCTTGAACAATGGGTAATTCGAATTGTGAAGAGGATTCGGCCATAGCTTAATGCTCTGTTGAGACCATCCTTCTCAGTTCGGGGTGTCCGGTTGTTATGTGATAATCTTCACAACCAAAGGCATGACCAACACTTTCAATTAGCGCAGATCTTACTTGCGACATTCTAACAGCACGACGTCTTTCGGCCAGCAGACATGACAATGTCTGCTTGGCTTGACCCTCTGGTAATTTTGTCACGCTATCGATATATCCAAAGTGCTTCATCTGCGGATTCACATTGATATATGCTCCATGAGTGCTCATATCTTCGTGTTTGCCTACTCCAACCGTTGCAACAGCTCCGGTTCGTCCCCAAACAGCTCTATTGGATTTGTAGGTGGTCGTTTGATAGTCGATTTCTTCGAGGCCGGAACGTACTGCATCACGTAGCAGTCGCGTAATCGCTTTGGTTGATGCGGAGAACGTGCTGAGTGGCACAATCGGGTAAACACAAAGTTGTCCTTCACCATGTAGGAAGCAGCCCCCACCACGGTTTACCCACTGCGTTCTTAAGTTCTGCTTTTGGAGTTGTTCTGCTTTAAGACGAATGTGCGATCGTGATCCGGAGTAGCCAACAGTTACAACGGGATCATGTTCACAAAGAAGCACGGTTATTTGACGAGGATTAATGGCAGTTGAAAACGTCGAGAGATTAACGATCTGTTTTTGAAGTTGGTTAACCAGGTCGTATTTGACTGTTCCAAGCAGGTGAAACATTACACGGCTATCTTTGAAATTCCGCATAGGTCTCAACCGCTTCCAGACTATCTTCTACGCATCGCCCGCTGAAGGCCACGTTGTGTATCAGCTTTCTTCAGCGCTTCACGTTTATCATGAGTTTTCTTGCCGCGGCAGAGGCCAACGAGGCATTTGGCGATTCCACGGTGATTGAAATACATTTTTAGAGGGACGAGGGTCAGGCCATTTTCATGAGCCTGTCCGGCGAATTTGCGGATTTCACTTTGATGCATCAGTAGCTTGCGCGGTCGCTTCGGAGCATGGTTCATTTGGCTTGCTTGCTTGTATTCAGGAATATCGCAACCGACCAGCCAAACTTCGCGGTTTTGGACTCTGGCATAAGCTTCGTCCAGCGAAACACGGTTGAGGCGCAAGCTTTTCACTTCGCTGCCGATAAGTGCCAGACCGCACTCGAGCGTATCGAGTACCTGATACTTGTGCCGCGCTTTACGGTTCTCGGCAATGGGCTTGTAGTTCGGATTTTCCGACTGCCCGGCTGTCTTTTTCTTTTTGTTCTTCTTGCCCATGAGTAAATCGTAAAACAAATGGCTTTTCGTTGTTAGATGTCAGGTTCGACATCAAGGAACACTCGAATGCAGCTTTGAAAGCTCAGGATTCCTACCTTGCAATGAGTTGCGCCACTTTCTCAGCGTCTAGAGACTTTGCGAGACGTCTGTACGGTAAGCGGAGATTGCAGGCAGAATACCTGCAACGACGCTCAGTAGGATCATGCCTGGGATGATCATCAATTCCGGGCTGACGCTACCCATTATCGTTTCAGGATTCATGCCCAGTGGCGGAGCAAATTCAAAGAACCCGATGGAGATGCCAGTTCGACCTTCAATTGCATCACTACCAAGTGTTATGAGGCCATGTCCGCAAATGAATCCTAGGATGCCGCCAAACGCGGAGAGGATGAATGACTCGATCATAATGATGAACATTACCGTGTTTCGACGTGCACCCAGTGATCTCAAAATAGCAATTTCCTTGCGTCGCTCACTCATTGTGTTGTAGATGCTGACCAAGATGCTCACCGCTGAAACAAGACATACAAGGATAGTAATTACCAGCAATAAATCACGAGCCGGATCGACGAAGCTATCGAACAATATCGAAATTTCCTTGATTGGGAATACAGCCTGGGCAGTATTCGCTTCGTTTATCGTGTTCTCAAGGCTTGGGGCAAAAATCGGGTTATCTGTTAGCAACAGCATCGAGGTAATTTCACGATTTTCCAGCGTCAACCCATTCGGTGCTGTCTTGTCCACTTCGACACCTTGAAAATCTTCTTCCTGATCGACCGGCTTGGCATGGTCATCCATCAGGTAGAACCCTTCGATGTTGATGAATACGCCGCGGTCGTTTGGAGTACCGGTGGAGTCGAGGATGCCGACAACGGTAAAGGCTGTCGCGTGGACTTCACCGCTCTGTGCACCGTGAGATGGTTGAATCTCTGATCCGAGCGTCAGGTTCATTTCCCGAGCAACCGTTGCACCAACGACGGCTTCATAAAATCCATGCTCCTCGCTATGGGTTACAAAGTTGTGTCCCTCGGCAAAGGTATACTGGCGGTCGGCTTGAGGACCGTATTTGAGTTCGTTAAATAATGCTGGAGTGGTTCCGATCACTCGGAATGTCCCGAAATAATCTCCTAGGCAAAGTGGAATTACCAATCCGGTGAATGCGGAGAACTTACCTTGCCGTTTCCATGGCAGTACTTGTTCTAGTTGTTGGTCGAGATGGTCGTTTAGTATTTCCTGAGTAATGGACGATGCTAGGCCACCGGTTGCGGCGGTCGTTGAAATGACGACATTGCGCAACTCGTCTTGTTGAGAAACTGCCTGATAGGTATACGAGTTTTCATATGCGGCTTGACGTTGTTCCAGAGGTAGAAACTCGAGGTAATATTCATACGGAATATTCTCAATCGGCTCGCTCAGGTAGAACACCGAGTTCATCGTTAGTTGAAGAGCACCACCTTTGGCGCCGACGACCATGTTGTAACCAAGCGATGTGCTCGTCTCGAATGACGTCTTCACGACACCGGAAATGGTCAAGACAGCTACTACAAGCGTTACGCCAAGCGCCATCGAGATGCTTGTAAGCATCGAAGCCAATCGTCGTTGCTTTACACTGCGGTATGCAATGTTCCAGAGGTTCATGCGTGCGATCCTCCGGTAGCTGCAGTGACGGCTGGCGCCAACTCATTGATATCATCCAGTTTGTCGACCCGGTCGAATTGGTCAGCAACTTCCATTGAATGAGTGACCATGATTAGCGCCACGTCATTCTCATTACATGTTTCACGAATCAGATCGATGATGCTTTGTTGATTAGCCGGGTCAATGTTTGCCGTAGGTTCATCAGCAAGAAGTAGTTTTGGTTTGTTTGCCAGTGCGCGGGCTACAGCAACGCGTTGTTGTTCGCCGACACTTAGTGCATCCGGCTTATGTGTTAATCGGTGACTTAGACCTACTCGTTCGAGCAGCCAATTGGCATATTCCTTATCCGCCTTCCCTTTGGAAAACGTCATACCCAATAAGACGTTTTCTAATGCTGTGAATGGGCTAAGCAGGTTAAAGGTTTGATAAACGTATCCGATATTATCTGCTCGGAATCTGTCCCGAGCCTCTTCAGGTAGACTTTGGATTGGATTTGAATCAAATAGGATTTGTCCACTATCAACGGTTGTAATTCCAGCAACGGAGTGAAGGAAAGTAGTTTTTCCGCCTCCGCTTCTTCCAATTAATACCACCTGCTCCCCCTTATCCACCTCGTAAGAAGGGATGTCCAGAATAGGCAGCACCTCACCATCCGGCTGGAGATATGCCTTTTTTAGATCATGGATTTGTAAGAGCATTTAGGAGAGCTTTTTAAGTGCAGTGGCTTTGCTGGTTCGAGAGACTTCTGATACGGTCTGCTCTCACCCCATAATAGCACGGAGCGGGGATGAGCTTGTAGACCTTGAATCAGGATCAGTTCGCATAAACAAAAATAAATAAAACTGTATACGTGATTTACGGGCTAAGTGATGCATTAGTTGGGTTTTACACCATTTTTCTTCGGTAAATGCACGTTTTTTGCAGTTAAAAAAGTGTATTGAATGTGATAAATCGAGTGGATAATGTCTGGTTAAATATTGCCTTACCGATGCATTCTTAACTTAAAATAAAGTATGTTACGTAAGTTATGTGTCGGTGCGCGCGGTGATTAATCCGCCGGCGACGCTAATCTTGTCAGAATTATACAGACGCGTTATTCAATTTGCGTGTTGAGGGTTTCCAAAATGAAACGACTTGTCGATGCAACGTTAGCGTTTTCATTGATCGCTGGACTTTGTTTTGTGCAGCGTGCCGCAAATGCGTGCCCGTTTTGCCAGGCAACTTCACAGACGTTTGCCGAGAGCATTGAAGCGATGGATGTCGCTGTTTATGCAAGATTGGTTAAGCCAGCACCGCCCATTAAGCCTGGAACGCGTCTTTCTGAAGGTCAGGAGATTCCCAAGGCGGAATTTGAAATCATAGAGATCATTAAAGGTGATCAGGTTTTCACGTCCAAAGTGGTTCGCGCTATTTTCTTTGGCGAAGCTAAGATTGGCAGTGAGTTCCTCGTGCTTGGCGTTGATCCTCCAAACGTAATGTGGTCGACACCACTTAAGATTTCAGATCGCACAAAGGACTATCTAAAACTGGTTCTGGCCTTACCTAAAGATCCAAAACAGAGACTACTCTTCTTCCAGAAACACTTGGAAGATGACGAAGAAGCACTCGCAATGGATGCATATGACGAGTTTGCCAAGTCACCATACAGCGCTGTCAAGGCGATCAAAGGCGAAATGGACAAAGCACAGTTGATAAAGTGGATCGCAGATGTAGAGATTCCTGCAAGTCGACGTCGATTGTACTTAACGATGCTCGGCGTGTGTGGCGACAAGAATGATGTCGGAATGCTTGAAGACATGATTCGCTCAACAGACCGGAAGCAGAAACGTGGTCTGGATGCATTGATTGGTTGCTATCTTACCCTGAAGGGTTCAGAAGGTTTGCCTCTGATCGAAGAGCAATTCCTTAAGAACAGGAAATCTGAATACGCTGACACGTATGCCGCAATCATGGCACTCCGATTCCACGGAACTGAAGCGGACATTATTCCACGCAAACGGATACTAGTAGCGATGTCATATATGCTGGATCGTCCACAGCTAGCAGATTTGGTTATTCCGGATCTTGCTCGTTGGGAAGACTGGTCACATGTTGATCGGCTGGTAAAGCTGTTCAAGGACGCGGATGAAGAAACTAGCTGGGTGCGCGTACCCGTTGTGAATTATCTGAGACATTGCCCGCTTCCGATTGCAGAGAAACAGATCAAGGCATTGGAGAAAATTGATCCAGCAGCTGTGCGACGTGCCAATACGTTCTTCCCGTTTGGTGCTGCTGGCGGTGCACCTGGCCCCGGAGCAACATCCGAAGGTCGTAAGACTTCAGCTTCAGACACAAGCGTAAGTGATGAATCCACATCCACGGTGCCCACGGTTGATGCAACAACGACACAGACGAGTGTAGATTTGCCAGGAGTTGATGAGGAAGCCGAAGTGGTCGAATCGTCGAAAACGAGTAATCTTGTTGCAAGCATAGATGCGGAGTCAACGGATAACGCACGTTCAGATCATGCTGCTTCGAACATTCCCACGCGGCAAGTGGCGGATAATTCGAACTTATGGACAACTGTTGGCGTACCACTTTTAGTAGCTGCCGGTATTCTGCTGCTACAATGGCGAATTCTCGCTGGGCCATCCAACGTGTAAGTCAGTTCGTGTTGTAGCAATCATGTCGGCTCTACGGCTATAAATTTTGCACACATCTAGTTCCTATAGCTGTAATTGAATTTCATGTATGGAAATGTCGTAGTGTTGTATGGGCAATTGGAAGGTGTGGCACATGGTTTCATGGCGAAACCGTGCCCTGGCAGGACAACCAAATGAACCGCTATACGTGTGTAGAGTAGATAAATTACCGTTGGAAATATGTAGTAATGGCGACTGAAGATTTACAAGACGAGTCATTTATCCAAGACGAGCAACTGCAGGATGATCCTATATCTGAAAGCGACAAGTCACTTGATCCGCGTCAGGCAGAATTCCTAAAGCAATATCGTGTCGTCAGTCGCATTGCGTTGTGCGCTTTAGCCTCATCCATTGTTGGTTTATTGTCCTTACTGGATTTCTCCACTTTTTGGTTAATTGCTGCCGTGGCTCTGATAATCTCGGCGCTCGGTATTTATCAAATCAATACAAGTGATGGCAGCGTTATCGGAAAGCTGCCNGCAAGAGCAGCATTGGTTTTTTCACTCGTTGGTTTGGTGGGTGGATATGNCTGGCAAGAGTATTCCTTCTATCTNCGTGTGCCGGAGAATCACATTCCACTGAAGTGGAGTCATTTGGAGCCCGAAGACTTCGGTTCGCGTGGGGGAGTTCCTAAGCGAGCTGGAATAGCGGACGGGAAAGATGTGTATATCGAAGGCTATGTNCACCCGGGTGTNTCGGGTATGGGTAACATTGCTCAATTCGTATTGGTTGGTGACTTTGATACATGCTGTTATGGAGGACAGCCAAAGGCCTGGGATATGATCGAAGTACAATTGCCTGAAAACGTCACGATTCAGTACAACCGTGAACGCCGTGAAATCTGGGGNAAGCTTCTTGTGAATCAATCACGACGAATAGCAGTAGGTACAACAGGCACCGTAATGGGCGATGAGCAGCTTCAAGGTGGATATTACCAACTTGTAGCGGTGGGGATTCGCTAAAGGAATCCGATGGCACCGGTAGTTATTGCTTAACCGCAGTACCGGATAGATGGTAAATCGCCAAATGTCTTCCGTCCGGACCTTTGAATGGTTTAACGGTGAACTTTCCTTCTACNGCGATTGGTCGAATGGTGTAGCTGGCTGAAGTTGTACCGGTCATTTCCACGATAACACAATCGTAGATAGCAGCTCCCGGTCCNAAACAGCATTCCATGTTGTCACGTACAAGCACAAACTGCGTGATTCCGTTTTGCTTGAAACTTGGAAGCATATAACCGCGGATCCGAATGGACTGGTTTTCTAGCTTCTCAATTTCCGGAGTCAGCATTTCACGTTTCCATGCNGTGCCCTTCTTCATTTCGAATTTGATCGAATCGAAAGTAATATCCTTGATCCGCTTGGAAGGATCCTGAGCGTCAGCAACAGAGGTTGCTGTAAGGATGAGCAACGATGCAACGAGTGTTTTGCAAATGTGTCGCATGAGTTTTACTTCCCGATAGGAGAATATGAACAAAGGGATGTCCTACCTATATCTTAGTAACGAAACCCTACCGGCGGCAACATGGAACCGGCAGTAACCGGACGTCGAGATGTACAATATCGTGCAACCGTGGGTGTCGACGCAGCTGAACCCTCAAGGGCCTACCGCCAATACATATGCGTTANCGGGCCGTAGGTTCNCNGCAGAACCTCACTCATCAACGCGCGTTTATACGTAATTATCACGGGGTTGCATTTACGGCAATGTTCTATTGAGAATGAGTGCTAGCAGCAGAGAGTTACTTCTAGACACAAAAGGCTGACGGACAAATGCCAACGCAGGACAATCAACCCGAATTTAATTCAGGTGCATATGACGAGACGATGGCTCCAGGTGAGTCGTCTGACGAGGTAGTTTCACAAGAATTGGGTTCATATCAGCTGAGCCGCGTTATTGGNAAGGGCGCGATGGGGGTTGTATATGAGGCGGTCGATTCAAAACTGGGTCGTACCGTCGCCATTAAGACATTGCCATTCGAATTTGCACAGGATTCACACAGAGTTTCCAGGTTTAGCCGTGAGGCATCGCTCTTAGCGTCATTGAGTCATCCTCACATTGCAACGGTATTCAGCCATGAGGAGTTTGATGGCAAGCACTGTTTAGTAATGGAATATGTGGAAGGTCAGGGCTTGGATGAACTAATTCAATCTTCAAGCCTGACAGCAAATGAAACGATTCGATTTGCTACTCAAGTAGCGTCCGCATTGGAGTCTGCACATAACCATGGAGTAATTCACCGCGATTTGAAACCTGCAAACATTCGAATCACTGGTGGCTCCAATGTAAAAGTCCTTGATTTCGGCTTGGCTAAGAATGTACGCGTTGGAGATTCAGAATCCTCAATCGACGAAGTGGCGAAGACGGCTGCTGGTCAGATACTAGGCACGCCGGCATACATGAGTCCTGAGCAGGCGCGAGGCCGTGTCGTTGATAAACGCACTGACATTTGGGCATTGGGATGCATTATCTTTGAGATGCTTACCGGAGAGCGGGCATACGGCGGAGATAACCTATCCGACACATTAGTAAANATTTTGGAGCGAGAACCGAACTGGAATGCGATCCCCAGTGACACACCGCCGGCNATTCTGAGATTACTTGAACGATGCTTACAAAAAGATGTTGAGCTGCGGCTTACAGATGCAGGCTTAGTAAGACTTGATCTCGAAGAGATTTCAAGTGGTGGCGGAGCAAGTAGTATTTCTACCAGTCGTCTTTCAACCTTAGCAAAACCAAATTCCTTTCGTTGGATTGGTTGGATCACAGCGCTTATTGCTGCGGTGGTGCTTGGAATGTTTTTTGGTGGATCGAGTAGCCCATCAAATGAAAATGCACAAGAGCAAGGCTTTACACGGCCTACGTTTCTCTCAATACATCTGGAACAACCGGCAGTTTTAACAGCCGGTTCATCGATAAGGCTTGTTTCCCATGTCGCGATATCGCCAGATGGTCGGCAGATTGCCACTTCAGCTGGAGATGTCGATTCACCGTTAATACTGAGATCGCTCGATGGATACGACACGATAGTTGTGGAGGGAAGCGAAGGAGCACGTGGTCCATTTTTCTCTCCGGACGGTGACCGGATAGGATTCGTAAAGGATTCCAGCATTTATGTGATGTCAGCGGATGGCACTGGCATGACGATGCTCACAGATGTTACAGCAGACACTTGTGCTACTTGGAATTCAGATGGGTGGATTTATTACTCCAACAGTTTTGGAGCAGTGTTTTGGCGCATCCCCGATACAGGAGGTGATCGTGAACTTCTTGGCAAGAGATGGGTTGGTGAGTATCGGAGCCCGTCGTGTTTACCCGATGGACGTCTGCTGTTTACGCGGCAACATAGTAGCATTCATGAAGATTACTCCAATGCTTACGTATATGATCCAAAAACAAAAGAAGAGTTGCTCATCGGAAGAATCGGTTGTCAGTTGCGTTATGTGAATACTGGACACATCGTATATAGCAGAGGTGGTGATTTAAATGCCATTAGATTTGATCTCGCTGCNTCCGAGGTTGTTGGTAAACCCAACACGATTGTGGCGAATGTTGTTTCAACCGGCGTCTTCGGCAATGCTCAATTTGATGTTACTTCTTCAGGTACGTTGGTGTATCTGCCAGGCCCGCGTCTAGATTACGGTCAGGTTTCAATTGTCAGTAGAGATGGGACAGTCAAGCCGCTTGAGAACTTCCCACTCGGGTCATTTTCACATTTTGAGATCTCACCGGATGAACGATATTTAGCTATCTCCATTGTGGCTGAGCGGGATGATATTTGGATTTATGACTTCAAACAGAAAACAAATAAGCGACTAACGGTCCAAGGTGTAAATGTTGCGCCGTCCTGGTCGGATGATGGTAAGTCGCTCTATTATTCATCCCTGCGGGATCTAGACGGTATTGCCGCAATTTTCAAGACAACGTTAACCGGTTCCGAGGAAGAGAAGATCATTGAATTGCCCGACTGGGGGATAATGGCCGANTCAAATAAAGACGAGGATTTCTTTGTGTTTACAGCGGATAGCAACATCTATACTCTCGATCTGAAGACAAATGATGGGGTCAGTGAACCGTTTGACTTCGGTGGATGGGACTGGAATCCAGCGATCTCACCNGACCAGAGACGAATGATATTTAGTTCAGACGTTACCGGACGCAATGAAGTCTACATAGCACCGTTTCCCTTTGATGCAACTGGCATTCGACAACTCTCCACAGCAGGTGGAACCGAAGGGATTTGGAGTGCTGACGGGAAAAAAGTTTGGTATGTGATGGGTGATACTTTCTACTCNGTCTCAATTGCNGAAGAATTGGATTTTGAGATTCCAAACGCGGTAAAAGAGTTCTCAATTGATCACATCGAAATTCCCGGCGTCCGATACAGGCCGATTGGTGAAGAGGGTGACATGGTTATGGTGATGCCCTTAAGTAGTCGTAAGCCGATTGACCGGTTACACCTAATCCAGAATGCAACCGCAGGAGTAAAATAGTAAGACGGGCCATGTGAACTGTGTTGCAATTTCGATCTATGANATCCCTTATCAAGCGAAATACCAAGGTCTTATTCTGTCGTCAGCACGAGCGACTTCCAGCGCTAGATGGAATTCGAGCGATTGCCATTATTGTGGTGGTCGGTGTGCATCTAGTCTTCATGCAGGGCAGTCTGAGCGAAGTCAGCGTAAGCGATTATGACACCGACTCATATATTGAAGAGATCTTTAGCTCACGTGTTGGTCGCATTTTTGCCAGAGGTGAATTTGGTGTAGATCTGTTTTTTGTTCTCAGCGGTTTCTTGATTGGTTCCATATTGCTGAAAGAACTTTATGAAACGCAGACACTAAACCTAAAACGATTCTATCTTCGCCGATTTATTCGCCTGTTACCTGTGTACTTTTTTGTATTGCTGGCTGGATTGGCGGTCTATGCTATTTTCTTGCCGACACAAATAGAGGGGCTAACGGTATGGACCTTCATGGCGAACGTGTTCTATGTAAACAACTTCGTCTCAATTGCAGATGCCTATATGATTTGGTGCTGGTCTCTGGCTATAGAAGAGCAGTTCTATACGTTTTGTCCGCTACTATTACTCCTAATATTCTGCTGCGCTAAATCTACTCGAACAAAGATCATCTGGTTTGTTTCCATAATCTCTTTGATGGTTGTTGTCAGGGCCATAACCATTTTCTACTACGATCTAAGTATTCCGTTTCCAGATCTGGATGTGAGCAATCCAGACACGCTGTTGCCGTGGGATACGGTGTATACGATGCCACATACAAGAATGAACCAGTTAATAATCGGTGTGTTCTGCGCACTTATTCACATGCGTTTTGGTGACCAGATTAAACGTATCTGCCATAAGTGGTGGTTTCAGAGCATGGAATTGTTTGCATTGTTAATCATAGGCTGGTTGGCCACGGATTGGATTTATAGCAACTGCGAAACCTATATCTTTGACTTGCCAGATTGGGCCAAATTGACCTATTACATTGGCTATCACGATCTATTTTCAATTGCTACCGCCATAGTCATTCTTGGCGTATTGTCCGGAGGAGGCATTGTAAACAGAGCCGTTGGCGGTTTTCTGTCGATGAAATTTTGGTATCCAATCGCGCAATTGTCGTATTCGTGGTATTTAGTGCACATGCTTGTCATGCAGGTTACGTTTCCATACACATCCACTTGGTTTTATGACCAATTCGGATTGAAAACAGGTTTCTGGCTCAACGGTATCTCTGTATCTCTAATTGGGCTCTTCATTTCCTACTTACTGTTTGTGTTTATCGAAAAGCCATCGATGGACGTGCGCAAAACAGAGTGGGTAAAACGTCTGCACGGCTAATACATGGGCAACCGCNGGTGTCTTGGCCCTGCAGCCCGCATCCCATTCCGGCGTCGCCCGNTGGCTCCTTGGAATATGGTGCGGTTGGGATAACATTAGTGCTCGATGCTCTGGCAACCGCGGGTGTCGGCGCAGCCGAACCCGCTGGGCTACGTGAGCAGACCCAATCCCCCACGAGAGTTGTTATCATGGGTACATATAAATCATTACAGGTTCACCACCCCGTCGGAGTTTGCAAATGGCAGCCAAGTCTTGGAATGTTGTCGACGCATCAAGCAGTTCATCGGTCGAAGAGTCCACCATTGTGTCAGCTAAGGATATACAGGGGGCACCTGAGTCGATGGCTGTTACCAAACGAGTCTATTCCGGAGGNCTTAGCGGCGGTGTCGAAATCATCCGCGTTAACAACGGTCGTCTGGTATTTGACATTCTGGTTAACCGCGGCCTGAGCCTCTGGAATGCCTGGATCGGTGACTTTAAGTATGGCTGGCAATCACCGGTGAAGGGTCCAGTTAATCCCGAACATGTTCATGTCGGTGAATCTAGCGGACTCGGTTGGCTTGATGGTTTTGATGAACTAATGGTGCGGTGCGGATTGGAAAGTAACGGTGCTCCGGAGTTTGATGACGATGGTCGCGTGCTTTATCCACTTCACGGACGGATCGCCAACAAGCCTGCTTCAAAAGTCGACGTAAGCGTGGATGAAGATGCCGGTACTATTACGGTGTCAGGCGAAGTACTAGAAACCCGTTTTCATTTCGCAAAACTAAAACTGACAGCATCAGTCACAACCAGTTTCGGTTCAAATTCATTGCGAATCGATGATACCGTTAAAAACCTCTCAGCAAGCGCATCCGCAACTCAGATGCTCTATCACGTTAACTTTGGCGTGCCGCTGTTGGATGCAGGCAGCCAGGTGATTGCTCCGTGTAAGACGATCGTTCCGCGAAATGACCACGCGGCATCCGGTATNGATAACTGGAATAGCTACGGTGCACCAGAAGCCGGNTTTGAAGAACAGGTNTATTTCACCGACCTGCATGGTGATAAAGATGGTGAAACGACTGTGCTACTTAAGAATGCTCACGGNACCCGCGGGGCGAGTCTGCACTACAATGTGNATCAACTGCCATGNTTTAGCATGTGGAAAAANACAACGGCGGTCGAAGANGGATACGTAACCGGAATTGAACCNGGGACTAATTATCCGAATCCGCGAACGTATGAAGGNGAACATGGAAGGGAAACTCCACTGGATCCACTCGGCTCAACGACGTTTTCACTTGGCATCGGTTTTCTGGAAAATGAGGCGGAAGTAACTCAGCAGGAGTCAGCAGTTGCCAAACTTCTGGAAGGCAAAGATACACACGTATATCGAAAACCACGCAAAGGCTGGTGTGCACCTTAATTGAACCCCTTTACCGGTTCTTGTCATCGGAAAATAAAAGANCTAAAAAGTAGCTAAAGAGGACGCGCGGCACTTCGTTATGCATTTGGCTTTTCACGCATGATGCCGCAAAAGCTCAACAATCGCTTTAGCGTTTAAATACTTCAGTAGAGAGTNGAAATTCCCCGTTGCTGTTTTATCAACCTAAACAACGGGTGACACCATTTGTTAGTGATCAGAGGAATGTAAATGTCAGCAGATAACATGATTTCCAAGTGTACGTTGCAGGATCCGGAATCCAGCAGCTGGATTGCGACACAAGGTAAAGGGCGAATGGGTAAACTCAATTTGCAGACANCAGGCTTGATCCGCTTTGGCGAAGAAACAGAAGATGAAGTGTTCATCAGTCACGAAGCAGCCGCAGCCGGCGTGGAAATAGAAAACACAGGTAGCGAAGCACTCGTCGGCTTACGTTACTTCGGCCCGGATATGCATGACAATCTTCCAGAGATGGGTGCTTACAAGAACTAACCAAACAGGCGGTCATTTGAGATCGCCTTTTTTGAATCACAGACGTTCATCCAATGAATAGCAGGAGTGAATGACACATGACAAATCTATTTCCAAAACTTCACAATGCAATGTGGCCCGGTCTGGTCGGTAAAGGTGACGAAGAAGGTCAAGAACCGCCAATCAGTTTGGAACGAATGCTGGAGTTGACCGCTGCTGCTGAAGTAGACGGGCAAAAATTCGAAGGTGTTGACTACTTCCTGTTCCACCCGCATACCGACCCAGATGCCAGCGATGATGAGCTGAAGGAAATCGCGGATTTGATCGGCAGCTACGACCTCAGGGTTGGCTCGGTCGTTGCTCCAGTTTGGCCNGGTACCGTTGGCGATTCGGCGATGGGTGACGACGAGCAACAGGCCAAATTCCTCGATGCCATCGAGAAGGCTTGTAGAATTGCCGGCGTTTTCAACGACCATGGTATCAGGGAATATGGCGTCATTCGAATCGACTCAGCAGAGTTCGGCGTAGAAAAGTGGCGTGAAGATCAAGCGGCAAACACAGCACGCATTGTTGATACGTTCACCAAGGCAGCAGACATTGCCGAAGGATATGGTGAGCGATTGGCATGTGAAGGAGAGATTTGCTGGGCCGGAATGCACAGTTGGAAAGATATGCTGGATATCCTCGAAGCGGTTGGCAGGCCAGAGTCGTTTGGTTTCCAGTCCGATCAGGCTCACACTTATCTGTACCTAATGGGTTACAACGCTCCGGAACATGCATTGCTGCATGATGGTTATTCCGAAGAAGAATTCTATGCAGCTTACGAGTCGATGACTGACAAGCTGCGTCCGTGGACCATCGACTTCCATGTGGCACANAATGACGGTACCGTTCACGGAGCTGGTTCACATGATAAAACTGGCAAGCACTGTCGTGCCGATGATCCCAACGGCAAACTTGATATCACTCAAACTGCCGGTTACTGGCTAAAAGACGCTCCTTCGCGAGGCATTCAGCACATTTGTTGGGACGGATGTATGTTCCCTAATGAAGTTCTGGAAACCCCCGATACATGGAATGTTATCCTGAAAGCGATGGTAGACGTCCGCGATGCTCATGGCTGGAACTAACTTCATACTCTTAATGAGTACTAAGTAAATTCAATCACAAACCAGGCTAAACAGTCTGAACCTCAGGTTTTCGAAAAGAGAGAGATATGTCAAAGAAGCCTCTGAATATTGGAATGATCGGTTACGGCTTTATGGGTCGTGCTCATACAAATGGTTACTGCAAGGTTTCAAACTTCTTTGACCTGGAATATGAGCCGGTACTGAAAGCGGCATGTGCCCGCAACGCTGAAAAGGTGCAGGCCTTTGCCGATAACTGGGGTTATGAATCGATCGAAACAGATTGGCGAGCTCTCATTGCCCGTGATGATATCGATGCGGTTGATATTTGTGTTCCAAATAACCTCCATAGAGAAATCGCGTTAGCATGTGCCGAAGCCGGCAAGATGATCCTCTGTGAAAAGCCGCTGTCAATGNATACCGCTGAGGGTGAGGAAATGTGCCAGGCTGTGGAGGCAGCCGGAGTAAGGAACATGGTTTGGTACAACTATCGACGTGTACCAGCGGTTACCCTTGCCAAGCAACTGATCGATGAAGGTCGCCTCGGGCGAATCTTCCACTATCGTGCTCAATTCCTGCAGGATTGGACGATCTCATCGGANTTGCCGCAAGGTGGTGAAGCTCTCTGGCGTTTGGATGCGGAAGCAGCAGGGAGTGGCGTGACTGGGGACTTGCTGGCTCACTGTATTGATACTGCACTTTGGCTTAACGGTAGCATCGATACTGTTTCAGCAATGACCGAGACTTTTATCAAGGAACGTGTGCATCAGGAAACGGGCGAAGTGATGCCGGTCAANATTGATGATGCNTGCACTTTTATGGGTAAGTTCAGTAACGGCTCGCTGGCACTATTTGAGTCCACTCGTTACGCTCGTGGCCATAAGGCTCTGTACACACTGGAAATTAACGGTGAGCATGCATCGATCCGTTGGGACCTGCATGACTTGCACCGATTAGAGTACTTCGATCACCGAGATGATTCCATCGTCCGTGGTTGGAGAAGCGTGCACGTGACNGACGGCGATATGCCTTATATGGATAAGTGGTGGGTNCCGGGACTGCAAATTGGTTATGAGCACTCATTTGTTCATCAGGTAGCGGACTTCCTTAAGAGCCTTGAGGAAGGTGAANCGCCTGCTGANCCCACTTTCCGCACNGCGCTTGAAACGCAAAAAGTCTGCGATGCCGTTTTGAAATCTGCTGCCAGTGGTAGTTGGGAAGACGTCTAGGATTNCCAGTCAAATAAACACTGTCATTAAATGTGACGCTTGGTAATCAAGCGCCAAGTTCAAACGAGGAGTTGTTGTAATGAAGTTTGGAATGAACCTGTTACTTTGGACCGGTGAAATGCATGACGGGCTGATGCCTGTGCTCGAATCGATCAAGGAAATGGGATATGACGGTGTTGAGATCCCGGTTTTTGAAATGGATGTCGAGAAGTACGCCGAGTGGGGTCGACGGCTGGATGAGCTGGAATTGGAGCGGACTGCAGTAACGGTACGTGGAGAAGAAGATAATCCGATTAGCCCCGATGCCACAGTGAGGGCCGCCGGTGTTGCTAATAACAAGGCGATTCTGGATTGCTGNGCAGCAGCGGGTGCNACCACGCTTGTAGGTCCATATCANAGCGCTTTGGGTGTATTCTCTGGACAAGGCCCAACACAGGACGAATGGAATTGGGGNGTGGACAGTATGCGTCAGGTTTCAGAGCACGCTGGTGAACTTGGAATCATGCTGGGAGTTGAATGCTTGAATCGATTTGAGACTTACTTGCTCAATGTTCATGCTGACTCAGCCAGATTCGTACGTGAAGTTGATCACCCAAATTGCCGGATGATGTATGACACCTTCCACGCCAACATTGAAGAAAAGGATATTGCGGAGGCTATTCGTAGTTGTGCGGATGTTTGCTGCCATGTCCACATTTCTGAAAACGATAGAAGTACACCGGGCTCCGGAAACGTAGATTGGGCTACTAACTTTGATGCGCTCCACGAAGTTGGTTACGACGGCTGGATGACTGTTGAAGCATTTGGGCTNGCGCTGCCTGAACTGGTTGCTGCCACGAAGATCTGGCGACGCATGTACGAAAGCGAAGAACAGTTGGCATCTGATGCCCTGGCATTTATGAAGGCTGAAGTTGCCAAACGCTGGTCGTAATTACCACTGCTGCTCAACGATGTGAGCCTGAGGTAAGTCTTCAACAGATTCGATTCCAAAGATTTCCAGGAATCGCTCCGTTGTGAAATATCTTGGCTTGCGTTTGTTTCCTTCTTCCCGTTCGATCCGCAGTAACTGGCGGCGNACCAGTTGAGATAGCATTGAACCACTGTTTTGGTCTCTGAGCTTATCGATTTCGTCACGGCGGATGCCCTGATGGTAAGCGACAATTGCTAAAACATCGACCGTTGCCTGNGATAGCCGTGCGTCGCGTGTGCGCCCGTAAAACTTCTCACGAATGGAATGGAATTCCTCTCGAAGGGTCATCACGTAACCAGCACCTTGGCTCTTGATNTGAAATACTGCCCCTTCGGACTCGTATTGTTCATTGAGTTCCACTACGAGGTCATCTATTTCTCGAGGGGACACACCACGCATTAAGCTTGCAACGTAACGGCTTGTTAGTGGTTGATTTGCAGGATGTCCAACAAATAACATCGCTTCGAGAATGCTTGTCGGTGAAATCTCCGTTGAGGAGTCGACATGTTGCTGGTCTTGTAACAGCAATTCGGAGTCACGTTTTGCATCCGGATCATCTTCGTCAGATGCGGTTGCGACGTACGGGTTTTCTCCGTCGTTAAGGAGTTGCGAATATGCATTGCTCAGTTGATCAAGTGAGAGTCCACCGTCATCGTCGGCATCAGCGAATCCGTCTAACCCAAGATTATTGCCATCATCGACTTCGGGATCGCGTATTTCCTCAGCGCCTTCATGAGGGCGGTGGTTCTCAGGTTGTGGCAATGCACTGGCCATAACTGACACCAATAAGTAATGATTGACAGGGAATTTTGTGATATAAGGTTTGCTTCAATTGAGGGCGTAATGTTCTTCAATTCTTTGGACTGAGGCAATACCAAACGACTTTTCGTGCATGTCGTGCAGGTTGATGACTTGCACATTACAATCGCTGGTCAATACTAGTGATATATGAGCTTGAGATTAGAGAATATTCGTGGNCAGCGGCCTGTCATCCTCCCATCGCTATTACTATGTGATTTTGGCAATTTGGCTNCTGAGGTNGGTCGCTTACANGATGCAGGCATAAATGCACTGCACCTTGATGTAATGGACGGACATTTTGTGCCAAANCTAAGTTACGGCATGCCGATCGTTGAAGGTTTGAGAAACCTCACTGACATGCCGCTGGATGTACATCTGATGATCTCCAATCCATCAAGTTATGTGCAGCAGTTTGTGGATGCTGGAAGTGATTTGCTTACGGTGCATGTTGAAGCATGCGAGGATCCGGTTTCTGTGATTAAGCAGATCAATGAATCGGGAATAGCAAGTGGAATAGCATTAAACCCGGCAACGGAAATCGACGCTATCGATGCTGTGCTTGCCGATGTTGATGTGGTCCTTGTCATGAGCGTGCAGGCTGGATTTGGTGGACAGTCATTTCAACCGGTGGCGTTGGAGAAACTGAGACAACTCGCGGCATTAAGGGAAGCAAACGGCTATTCATGGTCTCTGGAAGTTGATGGNGGAATCAATACAAGCACCGTCAGAGACTGTTTTCAGGCTGGAGCGGACTGGTTTGTAGCTGGTTCAGCTATTTTTAAGCAGGAGTGCTATGAAGCTGCCACTAGGAATTTGGTGGAATTGTGCACTTAGTGTGCTGAAAGATTGAGTGGTCAACNCAAAATTGCCGGTTGTCAGAGTCATCAATCAAGCGTAAAACGATATATCTATTGAGAAACACAAGCAATTTGTACTATCCTTCCCCCCTAATGGTGAGTTCGCACCAAGTACATATGGCGTCATGCGAGGACTGCTTCAGGCAGTAGCAACGTCAGTAGTTTTGGTAAATCCAAGCCGTATAAGAAGTAACGGATGAGCACAGAGACCACAAAACGAGCAAAACGCGGCGTNCCAGAAGGGCTGTGGAAGAAATGCCCAGGGTGTAACGAGACGATTTACACCAAGACTGCGGATGAATTGCTTGGTTGTTGCCCTGAATGTAACCACCACTTCTACGTATCAGGTAAGGAACGCATTCGTCAGGTGCTCGATGAAGGCACATTTGAGGAGTGGGATGCGGCCCTGATGCCGACAGATCCACTGCAATTCAAAGACAAAAAAGCATACGCCGATCGAATTGTAAGTGAACAGCAGCGAACCGGTTTAAATGACGCTGCCATTACCGGTACAGGCATGATTCGAGCTCGTCGTGTCGCATTGGGTTTAACGGACTCAGCGTTCATCATGGGAAGCATGGGTTCCGTAGTTGGTGAAAGGCTTACTCGGCTAATCGAGAGGGCCACCGAACAGAATCTACCGCTGATCATCATTAGCGGATCCGGAGGGGGTGCCAGAATGCATGAAGGGATTCTCTCCTTGATGCAAATGGCTAAAGTCTCCGCGGCATTGGCTCGATACGACAAGGCCGGCGGTTTGTTTATTTCAGTACTGACGAATCCGACGATGGGTGGTGTTGCAGCTAGTTTTGCTTCCCTTGGAGATGTCGTATTTGCTGAACCACGAGCACTCGTTGGCTTTGCTGGACCACGTACGATCAAGGCCACGATTCGGATTGAACTTCCGGAAGGATTCCAAACGAGTGAATTCCTGTTAGAGCATGGATATGTCGACCGTATCGTGTCTCGCGATCGTCTTAAGAGTGAGATCGCTAGGACCATTGACTACTGCGGTAAGTAGCAAGTTTGATAAAGAGGTCTGATTGCTGATGGGCTTGTTAGACAAGTTTAAGCGTCGCAGTGCTGAGTCACCGGCGGAGTCAAAAAAGAAGCCACGCAAAAAAGTAAACGTATCTAAGCGTTTTGAATTGATGCGGCGTGGTGTTTCTGGAACGATGTCTCAGTTCTTCATGGCTAAGGACAGAGATTCCGACAAAGTTATTGGGTTGAAAGTCGCAGATTCGGAAAAGACTGCACCGTTTGAAGACCGTTTCCGAGAGTTGAAGAAGCCACCGGAAGGTCGCATTGCTGTTGAAATCGAGCATCCAAACGTAGTTACCACGTACGAGTACGGTACTACAACCGATGGTAAGTCCTACGTGGTTATGGAGTACATCAAGGGTAAAGGGCTTCATAAATTACTGTACGATCGCGAGAGCATTCTTGAAGGCAGGCGAGTGAAGCTTGTCAGGCAGATGGCTGAGTCGATCCGCGCTGTGCATCGCGCTGGATTTGTTCATCGAGATATTTGTCCGCGGAATTTTATCTGTGCACCGGACTGTGAATCACTCAAGTTAATTGACTTTGGACTCACATTACCGGACCAGGAAGTCTACCACCAACCGGGAAATCGCACGGGCACGCCGTTGTACATGGCTCCGGAAATCATTCGCAGACGCCATACAGATCACAGAGTAGATATTTTTGCATTTGGTGTTACGGCTTATCAAACATGTACATATGAATTTCCATGGCCCGTAACAGATACAACGGGACTTGCCGCTTTGAGCCACGACACGCAAAAGCCGGAAGACATACTTTATTATCGGCCAAGGCTGAATAAGAAGCTTGCAGCAGCCATCATGAAGTGTATCGAAGCAAATCCAAAGGATCGCTTCCGTACTATGGATGATTTTCTATCGGAAATTAAAGATTGTGACTCAGATGATGAGTGATGTTCGTTCACACGTCGGGAATGTTGGTTAGCGCGGCTAAATAGATGAGGTCTAACAGGACTAAATTACCCCGTTGATGACTTCTGAATCCACACATATACTGAGTGTTTCCACATGGGAAATGTAGACAAGCACTACAGAGTTAAAAGCTAAAACCGCATTACGAAATTTGCGAACCAGACAAGAGAGAAGTCAGATGACGATCGACAGAAGTTTACGTATTCGCCGTGGCTCGATGGGAAACCGAAACGTGCTAACGCGGATTGAACGTCTAAAAAAACTAGCGGAAATGGACCGCTGGGAAGAAGGAGATTCCGTTTTTGGTCTGGCTAAGGTTCGTGTCGAAAAGGTTTCGATGAAGCGTAAGAAGAAGTCCAAGGTGGAAGAGGGTGAAGAAGAACTTCTCACAGCAGAAGGCGCCGAAGGTGCAGAAGGTGCTGATGACGCTTCGAACGCATCTGAAGAGTAAATAACAAATGCAAATTCAACTGGAATATGGCCGAATTGGCCTTTCCGTTGATATTCCGGACGACCGACTGTCGGCAACTCTCAGNTACAAAGATGCAGTGCCGCTTGAGTCACCAGTAAATGAACTNCGTGAAGTGCTGCGCGAACCACTTGGTACCCTTCCACTTCGGCACGTCGCATCCGGATGTGAAAACGCATGCATTGTCATTTGTGATATCACGCGACCGGTACCCAACCAGCTTATTCTAGACCAGGCTCTCGCCGAATTATCAGCAGCGGGTGTGCCAGAGGAATCCATCACGATTCTCATTGCGACCGGCTTACATAGAGCAAGCACACAGAGTGAGATCGTGGAAATGCTTGGCGAAGATATCGCCGATACCTACAACGTAATCAGCCACGACGGACATGATGAAACACAGCTAGTGTTTCTCGGGATGAGCCCACGCCAGGTTCCNATTTGGGTGAATAAACACTTTATTGAATCAGACGTAAAGATTACAGTTGGCTTGATTGAGCCACACTTTATGGCAGGTTTTTCGGGTGGAAGGAAGCTGATTTGTCCGGGGATTTGTGGTGTCGAGACGATCAGAGAGTGGCATAGTCCACGCTTTCTGGAACACCCTAATGCTCGTTCAGGAGTATTAAAAGGGAATCCCGTCCATGAGGAAAACAGCTGGATTGCGGAGCGCATCGGTTGTGACTTTATTATTAACGTCGTGATTGACGATCAACGACGACCGCTGAAATTTGTTGCGGGCGATATGAAGGAAGCGTTTTACGAGGGCGCTGCGTTTTGCAAAGATGTAGTCACTGCTATTGCTGATGAACCAGCAGATATCGTTGTGACATCTTCAGCCGGCTACCCGCTCGATATCACCTTCTACCAATCGGTTAAAGGGATGAGTGCTGCTTTGCCAGTGATCAAGCAAGGCGGCACAATTATTCTGGCCGCAAGTATGAGCGAAGGAATTGGAAGTGAACCGTTCCAGCAATTGTTCCAGGACCATGATGACATCGAGTCATTCATGCGGGCGATTCACGATCCTGAATACTTCGTGATGGATCAGTGGCAAATGGAAAAGCTGGCAGAAGTACTGCGTAAGGCAAATGTCATTGTGGTGACAGATGGACTTAAGCCGGAAGTGTTAAGTGGCCTTTACGTCGAATCAGCGGAATCCGTTGAAGCGGCGATTGAACAGGCTGTAAAGCGGCACGGTGATGACGCTACGATTGCCGTGATTCCCAAGGGGCCATATGTGCTGGCCGGTCTGGGCAGTTCAGAAGAGNACTGATCAAGGCAAATCAAGGCAAATCAAGGCAAGTAGTCGTCTATAGCCACAGTTTTAGACNCCCGNCAATCATNTCGGGCAGTGCCTTTTTGACCATCGACTTGATTTGTTGGTCATGGTAGCGCGTGCTGAAGTGTGATGCGATAATGCACTCGTTATTAAACTGGTCTTTGCGTGCAACGATGTCATCNAGGTGCATATGACCGTGTTTGTGGATTTTCTCTTTACGGTGATCCGGTGCCACGAATGTCATTTCAGTTATCAGGATTTTTGTTTCAAAGAATTCTGGATTGTTATCCAGTCCGGATGGAGCTGAATCACCAACGTATCCAATCAGTGGTGCTCGGAGTTCTTCTGATACCTCTGTGCCAGAATTTCGCAAATCTCGGATTTCATCACCACTTAAGTCACTGAATTCCGTCTTTAATTTGTTGCGCCTCTGCCAAACGATGTAACCGACCGATGGAACCGTGTGCTTGGTTGGGACGACGGTTACCACCAATTCGCGGGACAACTCGAATTCATCNCCCGGCATGACTCCAACTAGTTCACATGGCATGCGTCCACGATCCAGCTTCACAAAAGCATCAAGCATGGCGTTTACATCGTCGACGTTTTTTTCTGGTAAATAAATGACCGGTGGTTCCATCTTCATCATTCGTCGCCGTGCGACGTACACGGGTAAGGCGACCAGATGATCAAGATGCGAGTGTGAAATGAACCAGTTGGGCGTTCCCATGAAGGACCATGGTTGTGCTCCCAAATCAAACCCCAGACGCAGTTCCGGTATCCGCCAGTATGATTGTACGGCGGCACGGGAATAGCCTTCGATCGTAAGGCCATCATGCTCATGAGTGATGACAGGTAGGTTNTTAACCATTGGTGCTTAACGACGGTGTGGGAAAAACGCTTGCTGGAAACCGTATTGGTATTATGATTGCGATGTTCAGCTTGAAAAGGTCATCGCATTTGATGCGGCATATCGTTTTGATCAGGAGTTTTGGCATCGTACTCTTCGACATTGGTCACATCAAGCGATTGATCAAACCCCTCGGCGGCGTTTAGCCAGATATCACCGTGAACACCGTCTTGTTCCGCTGTTACATTGTGATGCCTCACAAGTTCTAAAATGGCAAGGAAGACTCCAATGATTGCGGACTTGTGCATTCCGGGCACGAACATTGAAGTAAACGATGTCCTGCCATTATGAAGGATCCGGCGATGAATCTCTTTCATATATACATGTATTGGAGTGTCGTCGCTGATCTCAACAGTAGTGTTGATTTGTTCGGAATCCTTTAGGATTCGGCCAATCGCACTAACCAGATCCCAAAGTTCTACATCCTGAATGGGCTGCTCTGCTACGTTTACTCGTCGTGGTGGCAGATCATTTGCTAATCGGATATTGCGCTGTTGCCATTCTCGGGNTTGCATCTCCAGTTGCAATGAAACATCACGGTATTGTTTNTATTCAAGTAAACGGTGGACNAATTCTTCCCGCGGGTCTTCAATGGCGTCTCCGTCTTCAATTACCCGCGGTAGAACCATGCGAGATTTGATTTCGGTAAGTGTACTGGCAATGTCTAGAAAGTCACCAACCGCGTTAATATCCAGCTGTTGGAGAACTTCCAGATACTCGAGGTATTGTTCAGAAATAATTGCGACGGGTATGTCGGTGACTTCCAACTCGTGTTTGCGAACCAGATAAAGCAGCAGATCTAACGGACCTCGAAACAAATCGAGATTCACTTGAAAATCACCTTGCTGAACCATTTTCAGGGATCTCTGNTTTCATTTGTATTTACTAAATAACAGCGGAATAATAGTGGNATCGTTCAATTCAAGCGATAGCAGAATAAAGCTACAACGCATAAGTGGTGATGGATCAAGATCCCCTCAGAAGTTACTATTTCATATAAATTGATATTGATTCGATCGGAAATGCCTTATATTGTCCGTAGACCGGTGAATTTTGAATAACCAAAAACACTCTAGCACCATTTCACCGGAGCACGAGTAGCGACGCGCAATACGTTTAATAGCTCTCCATTTAGCGTGGCAATTGTGCGACTGATGATTCAGTTGCTTTTTGATATTCAACTTGTTTGATATGGCGCGCAGTGGGCAAAGGTCTCAAGCGACTGAAGCCATTCTGAGTGCTATATCGTGATCAGTTGGGTGATTCCTCGTTCAGCTCTTAGAGAGCCTGGAGTGTATGTCATGATTCTAATACGTCACTCGGAAACAAATGATCTTCTTATGGAAGTAGATCAGGAAACTCTGCAGGGATGCCATTTAGGNGGAACGCAACTCAGTGGCGCGAACTTTGAAGGCNAGAACTTACAAGGTGCAGATTTCAATAATGCAGATTTGCGAAACGCGAATTTTGCAGGTGCNAATCTTGAAAATGCAAACTTTAAGTCNAGCAATCTAAAGGGTGCCATATTTGACGGTGCGTTTTGTCAGCACGTGGATCTTACTGATGCATTTCTGGAAGAGTGCAGTATGCGAGACGCTGATATGTCACACTCGATACTGCGTTATGCACGGTTAACCGATGCTGATTGCAGCGGCGCGTCGATGACACGTTGCGATATGAGCCTTGCGGACATGCGTTCGAATTTCAACGAAGCAAATCTAGCTCATGCAGATCTTCGAGGATCGAATCTTACCGGAGCCAACTTGAACGGCGTTAATCTTACCGGCGCGAATATGCTCGATGCATTGATGGTTGATGTACGCATGGCTCGTGCCAAGATGGATGATGCAATCGGCCCACANGGAAAACGAATTGAACGCGCGTCTTCCAAGAGTAAATCGAGTNGCCTCAAACGANCTTGGTGGCAATTCTGGCGGAGCTAATTACCCATCATTGGGNACTAAAATCCGCGGCCAAATTGAATCACTAACAAGCAGCCCAGATCGGGTGAGCTTTATGTGGCCNGCTTGGTTTTGTAGCAATCCTCGCGACTCTAATTGATCGATTTCGCTTCCNCAGATTTCAGATAGGGTGAACCCNACTTCCTCTTCCAGTGTTTCGATACAGACACCCTCTAATCGCCTCAATCCAAACACCAGACGTTCACGGGCACGATCAATCGGACTAAGTTCTTCACGTTCGCCAACGGCTGACTTCCCTGCCAAAACATCATTTAGATACTTGGTGGTACTTCGATGATTTACTTCCCGAACACCGTTCACAAACCGNGCGGCACCNGGGCCGAANGCGTGAAATGCCTTACCAGTCCAATAGACCTGATTATGGCGACATCTAAATCCCGGTCTAGCAAAGTTAGATACTTCGTAATGCTCAAACCCGACACCAGCCAAATGGTCGATAGCATGTTCATACATGTTCCGCTCGACTTCTTCATCCGTTAGTTCCAGAACCCCGGACTGTAGGCTCTTCCAATATGCTGTGCCTTTTTCGTATGTCAGTCCGTATGTGGACAAGTGCTGCGGTTTCAGATCGATGGCTTGATTCAAATCGGCACTCCATGTTTCCATTGATTCCCCATGTGTACCAAAGATCANGTCGAGCGATANCGAGTCTACCTTCGGTACGAGNAACTCCATGGCTTGGTGAATATGAATAGCCTGATGGTCTCGTCCAAGCACCTTCAGCTTGTGGTTGTCAAACGATTGAGCACCCAGGCTGACTCGATTTACACCGTGACGCTTAATAACCTCCAGTAAGCCAGAGGTGATGTCTTTCGGATTTGCTTCGATCGAAAACTCGCCGTCGCCAAGTAACTGGAATTTGTTTTGAAAAATTGAAAACAGCCGGTCTAACTGCTGACAGTTTAGTTCCGTTGGAGTTCCGCCACCGAAGAACAGTGTATCGATCTCCAAAACGTCGGGGAGTGTAGAGAGCTCCAACTCAATTGCATCGAGGTAGGCTTCATGTAAGTCCGGCCGTCCGGCAATCAATGTGAAATTACAGTACGGACAGCGATGTGCGCAAAATGGCACATGCACATAGACGCTTCGAGTTTCTGTTGCGGTTGAATGCATGACATGTAGCATTAGTTTAGAGTTGCTGGCATGCCGTATAGCAATGTCAGTCTGTTGCCCACTGATTATACGTTGCAGACGACTTGAGTTAGTTTTGTTCGTCAGCCCAGTTATCTAGTTGGGTGCAGATGTCATCAAAACTAATGAATTGCGGTGGAACGGCACTCTTTAAATCCAGTTCCCCGAGCCGCCATCCGAATGGGCTTCGAAGTATCTCGACTTCCTCTTCTAAGGCAAGGAGCCATTCAGGGACATCGACACCAGAGCCACTAGGTGATTGCAGGAATTTCTCGGTTTCAGTTTTGAGTTTTTCAAATGCAGTTTTAACCGTTTCCGGATCCGATTCTGCATCGTTGATAGATGGTTTAACCAGTGACCGCATGAAATCAATGGCCATCGGTTGGACAAATCTTTCGCTAAGTCTATCGCAAACGGACTGCATACGCATTGAATAACGAGATTGGAGATCGTTTAACTTGTTCTCGAACGAGTCAGCTTCATCGCTGATTCGATCTGCTAAGCCGTTTCTCCATGTTTCAGCAGCATGTTCACGTTCGTGTGAAACGAGAATCTTATGGGCAAGAATTACTGGGCGGAGATTCCAACAAATGCGGTCGTACTTCGCACGTAGTCGAATGAAGTCCAGCAGCATATATAGCTTGTCACCCTGATCACTTTGCGTTGTCGTCCCGTTGTAGTCGCGGTACTCGTGATAGTTTTCAACGATCGACTCGAGAATCAAGTCGAGGTATTTCGCAGCATCCGCGACATTGATTTGTCCGCTTTCCAAATCATCCAGCAGCTTCAGGGATACGTAACCGTCTGCCTGAAGTGAGTCGAGCCATTGCGGCACACCCTGAAGTAAGATACCGCGTATATTGCCCATCGCGAGAAAGTGTTGGGTGAACAACTCCTCGCCATAGTCTTTAATAAATTGAATGATTGAGTCCCAATTGTTTGGGTCGGATACGATTTCAAGTCGCGATAACTGCAACGTCTGGCTATGAGAAAGCCAGCTTACCAATAGCGACTCAGTGACTTTCTCAAGCGTACGGACGAGTTCTTCTTCAATGACATCGAGAGTCTCTTCGTCGGTGGACTTGCTGATCATGTCAGCTGAATTCTCGATAAGATGTTCAACCAGTGACTGATAGCCGATCGAAAAGAGAGTATCAAATTCTGTTACCGCACCGGGGCCCACCGGGTGGTTTCGTTCCATGTCTCTGGCGATTTCAATCAAATCGCATGTTTCCCAAATCAGCCCAAGACGTGGCAGCCAACGCAACAGGTCGGTAATAACATGTTGCCTGATTCTGCTGGTCGCGATCTTTTGCGGACTTCCGCCCCGATTTAGTCGGACGTAAAGTAACGGGCATTGTAATAGCCCGTTCTTGAAAAGTGACCAATGTTCGCGGACGGCATTTGCGTCTCCGGTGAGCACGGCAGCAAACACCCGTTGAGTTAGCTCATCTAATTCGAGGATCGCCCCTGCCTGCGGTTGTTCCTTACCCAAAAGATGGTCCAGAAACAGTGAGGTGGCCTGCAATAGACGGCTGGTATTTCCAATTTCGACCATGCTGGAAATAATTCTTTCCAGTAGCGAGTCGAGCGTCACCCGGAGCCGGTCGTATTCGATCATGGACTCATGATCGGCTTGTGGCTCAGCGACTTCATAGGATCGGACAAATTGAACCAGATCGTTCAGTTGGGTTTCAAATGAAGCTGTATGAGCAGTCCACTGGCGAACCGAATTCACCGTATCTTCTATCAAGTCAGTCGGTACATCCTCCAGTTCATGGATGACCTTGCATTGGTTAAGAACAGCGTTAGACCAGAGATTGGCGACCGTATCCAGAAAAGTTAGGCGTGCGTCAATGAAGTCGCCGGCACGTATCAACTCATCCTGATCGGAGTTGTTGTTTTCAAAAATACTGCCATCGATTCCGTCATCTGTCGTGTCACGATAAGTGAAGTGTTCATATGCGGCGCCGTACAAGTCGTCGTCGAGAGTATCATCCTGATTCTCAACTTCTTCCTGAACCCACTCATGGTCAATTAGGAATTCCGGCACACGCCAGAGCTCTTCAGCATTTGCTTCAAGAAAATCGAAGAATTTACGAATTCGCGTCCATTGCTTTGACGCCAACTCGGCGTCTAATTTGTCGTCCGAGACGTTTCTCGCTTCGTCGAGCCATCGCCTTGCCAACAGATAGAAAGAGCTCTCACTTTGTTCCAACGGGATATCTTCAGAGCGGCTGAGCCAGTGTACAAGCAACGCCATTGAGGCGATGAGGTCTTTCTTTCTGATTAGCGTGTGGATGACAAGTGAATAGGCTTTCGGGGAGTCAAACGAGTCAGCAAATGGAGCCCAAAAACCGATGTTTCCAGCAGCAGCTCCATCCTGTTGCCAGGCATTGAGGGCAGCTGCCACGCGGCTTGATGCCGTATAAAGCTGTTGTGGGTCTGACGCTGAAACACTTGAAACAGTATGTGCAGCAAACTGTCTCCACCACTTGGAAGTTTCCTGAAAGGCACTTTCTGTGGATGCCACTAGTTCATGATTGTTTGTTGCAGATGCCTCACTCCAAATCCTGGCCAGAAGTGCAAATAGCTGTTCGACCATGACGATCAACTCATCTGCACGATGATCATGAGAGCTGTTTTCTAATGCAGGGAAGAGGCTAAAGTTTGCATCAAAGCCCAGGATGTTCCATGGGTCAATGAGGCTACCATGCTCGATTCCATCAAGAATTAACTGGTAGATCTGTTTTGCATTTTCAGATGCGCGTTCCAATTCGTCTGTTTCGAGACATTTTGCGGAGTCGTCCAGCAGGCACGCGATTTTACAACGCGTTCGAGCGGAAGAAACTTTGACGAATTCAACTTGTTTCTGTGCAGCATCGTGTTGGCCGATGAACGCGAAGACCTGAGCTAGATGGACATGTTCAAGTTGCTGGGCCTTGGTCTTGGTTAGACATGCATTTAACTCCTGCCGTGCAGCGCCAAATGGTTGCAATCTCTCGGCGGCCTCTCGTTTAAGACGGTCGACATGTGGTGACGACAAACGTTCGATGAGTGAATGATAAAAATCGTCACGGTAGCTCGCGATATATGGCATCAGCTTGGAGAGCGTCGTTTCAGAAGCATGGCAGCCAGGGCTGTTTCCGCTAATGCCGCTTGCCATCAGAATCGTACCCGCTAAAACCGCCGCGCCTTCTAATAGCGCTTCCTGGTACTCCATGTCGCGTGATTCGTTGACTCGCTTTAGGACGGCATCAAGCGTTACTTTTTGGATAACGAATCGATCATAAAATCCACCGGAATTAATCTGGTTTGGATCCCACATTCCGAATTGATGATTGGGCCGCTTGTTGGACGGATGATCAAAGTCGTAGCTTCTTGGATCGTATGCCAGTTCATCCAGTGTGTTTATGTCGAAAAACGCTCTACGTAAAATCGACTCATTGGTATCTTTCAACAAGTCAATGGTGAGTTCAATCAGTTCCTGAAATGGACCGCTGCACACACCGGCGTTCGCAATATACAACGGTACAGGCCTGATTTTTTCATGCGGATATGGTTCGTGCCTATGAGTTTCAAGAGTCGCAATTGGTCGATAACCAACAAAGTCATTCAGGTAGTGAACCGCCTGATCCACAACGACCGGGTTTTCCCATTCGTCCTGTAGCTTCAATACCACATCAAACACACGTCCAATAAAAAACGTGTTGACAGTTTCGTTCACGTCGTGAGTATTGAGCACTTGCTGATGAAATGTCAGAAAGCTGGGGATCACGTGTGAGAAAACAAGTTCGACTGCTGTTCTCGCCTGATTAGAGCTCGACAGTACGCCACTGCTGCCGTTGAGTTCATCTAGCGCAGACAACATCGCACTTTGCATTGATACGTAAAGTAGATCACCGTCTTGTTCAACGGACTCATTGACCGTCCTTAGATTGCTATAGAACGCCGCATCATGGCTGCCCGATGAGAAATTGATATATCCTAACACCTGTTCAAAGGCGTTTTTTTCTCCAGAACTTAGTTCCGAGAACTTCATAGGACAGTATCACTCGGTAATGTCGATTTCGACCTGCTGGGCGACACATCAGCAATGTGATATTTCAACGGTGTCTGACGCTTGCTCGTAACGTGCAATCCTCACAGGTCATTTATTCGGTTTTGGCTGCACAACCTGTTTTTAATGTATTACTGGAATTAGTTGCGGTCTACGGGGGGCAACCGGAGTGTGGCGATGCATTTGCTCTGATATAAGTGCGGTTTAGTGTTCATTAAAAAACGAGATTAAACCCTCACTTCTCCAGGCATACGTCATAATTTCTGGTGTTATGCCCGTTTAGAGTCTCATGACTCTGTGGCACTTAGTGACACACAACTTTGTTTGTCTTTGCGAGTCTAAGGTATATGATGACCTTATATGGATCATGTACTTTTGGTATTTACGTACTTCCGCCACTTCAAAATAAGCCGTAGGCAAAATCATGCGAAAGCTTTTTCTTGGTGTCCTGTTTATTGTTGCCCAGATCTTAGTCGTGACATCCGCTGCAAATGCACAGTTTGCACGTAAAGGGCTGATTGATCGTAATGCAGCACGTAATCTTGGATTGGAACGTACCTGGCATTTGCAGGTTCCTATGAATCCATACGCAAGTGAGATTAAGGATGTCTATGTGCACGTAAGTACGCAGCAGGCTCGNTGGGTATATGAGGTTCAGCAAGGTCCCAAATCCTGGTTCTTTGCAGACGATCAACTTGATCAGTTTGGGCGGCCCGTTGGTAAGAAAGCAGCTGAGATTCTGGCTGCTAATAAGAAAGCCGAGTTAGGCGACGCAGAGATTCTTGAACATGGTGTACCGACCGTACGTATCGCGCTTCTCACTAATCGAGGTGACGTCACACTAGTTGATGGCGAGACTGGTGCTGTTTTGTGGACGAAAACGGTTGGTAATCCGCGACATGCAGCTGTAGGTGTTTGCACGAATGATGAACTGACGGTCGTGCTTACAGGGCTGCGCATGTATGTGATTCGCAATTCAGATGGTCATGTAATTAGCGAGAAGATTACCAAGGGAGTTGCGGGTGCTAGCCCAGTGATCACCGAGCGTCGAACAGCAACAACATTTAACTACGAAGTAAACCAGAATGGCGAGAATTCCTATTCAATGATTTATGTTCCAACGATTGAAAATCGGATGGATCTATACGACCTGGATAAGGAAATCAAAACCGNTGGACCNGATGCATTGGCTTCCTATCCAAAAGGTCTTCCTGGNTTTGGCCGTGGTCTGATGCAACCAACGCTTGGCTCTAAGTCGATAGCATGGCCTACCGATCAAGGCGTCGTATATGTCGCAGATCTTGTAACAAATAAAGTGGACCGTCAGCTTAGGACGCTCGGTACTATCACTTCACCGGTGGCTTATATCCCNGGCGTAAGAAGGTTCTTAACGGCTTCAAGTGATGGTTACGTATATTGCTTTAAAGAAGATGATCCCGATGACATGTGGCGAAGTAGCATTGGTGAACCAATTTATCGTGAACCAATTCTTGTAGATGGAAATGCGTATGTAGTCACACGCAGTTACAAGCTGCATCAACTGGATCTGTCGACAGGCGCTGAAAAGTGGATCGTACCAAATGTAGAACGGGTAATCTCGATCAGCGANAATCGCATTTACTGTGTTCAGGTTGGCGGTAATCTGATGGTACTGGATGAAAATCAGGGTACACCTCTGCGTACAGTTCCGATGCAGTCTGTCGACTTTACTTTTCTGAATACGATGACTGATCGGATGTATATCGGGACCAAAGACGGATTGCTTCAGTGTGTACGTGAACTGAATCAGACTTTTCCGGTTGTTCATACTAAGGCATCAGAATCTGCTGTTGCCGACGCCGCTGCAGCTGATGCCAATGCAGCAGATGATCAGCCAAAAGAAAATCCATTTGCACCGAAGCCAGCCCCAATGCCAAACGCTGGTAATGCAAATCCATTTGGAAAGCCTGCCAACAACAATAACGGCGGCGGTAATGCCAATCCATTTGCACCGAAACCAGCAGCAGGCAATGGAGGCGGCAATGCAAATCCGTTCGGGCAGCCTGCTAATGGCGGTGGCAATGCTGGTGGAAATAACGCAAATCCGTTTGGGCAACCTGCGAACGGTGGTGCTAAACCAGGTGCCAACCCATTTGCTCCTCCTAAATAGTGCACGCATCTAAATGTCAGTGACAAAACAGTTCTGCTTGATGCAGAATTGCTCTATTTGATTGATGCCGTCTGATTAACAGACCTTGTGAAAACCGTTATTCTGTTAGCTGTTTACGGCAGGTGTTAGTAGTTTACTTACTCGCTAATAACCAGCTTGCGATCAATGCAGGATTTTAAGAGCAAGGGTTTGTTACAACCATGAGTTCACCACCAGTCAAGCGAGCACTGATTAGTGTTAGCGACAAAGAAGGACTTTCAGAATTCGCAGCCGGATTGGTAGAGGTTGGCGTGGAAATCTATAGCACCGGTGGTACGCGACGCCATCTGGAAGAATCCGGGCTTTCCATCAAGGATGTTGCGGAGTACACCGGGTTTCCCGAAATGATGGATGGTCGCGTTAAGACACTCCACCCGCGAATATTTGCTGGGCTACTTTGCAGATTTGATCGAGAAGACGATATGCAGTCGCTCGTTGAACATGACATCAGTACATTCGAGTTAATCGTTGTGAATCTGTATCCTTTCCAGCAGACGATCGCGCGCGAAGGTGTAACCCAGGCTGAAGCGATCGAGCAAATTGATATCGGTGGCCCTAGTCTCGTACGTGCTGCCGCAAAGAATCATAAGTTTGTAAATATCGTGACCGACAAAGGCCAGTACGACCGCGTGCTCTCAGAGATCAAGGACAGTGGCACTACTTCGCTTGAAACACGTTTTGCATTGGCCAGTGATGCTTTTGCAATGACGGCTGATTACGATGCTGCTATCTCGGATTACTTCATTAGCCAAAGCGGTACTGCAGAGTCATCCGTAGAGAGTAGTGATGATGCTTTTGCTGATACGATTTCTGTCGAACTGAAACGATCTGCTGTCCTACGATACGGAGAGAACCCACATCAAAAAGCAGCTGTGTATGAACAGCTTGGTATTTCAGGACCAAGCTTGGTGCGAGCTAAACAGCTTAACGGTAAGGAACTCTCATATAACAATTTATTGGATTTGGACGCTGCATATAACATTGCGCAATCTTATACCGATCCCGCCGTCTCGGTCATTAAACACAATAATCCTTGCGGAGCAGCGGTCGCTGACAACATTGCTGAGGCTACCAAAAATGCAATGGCAGGTGATCCGCTTAGCGCATTTGGCTCAGTACTTGGGTTTAATCAGCAAGTAGATGAAGCAGCGGCTGAAGTGCTGGCAGAACCAGGTTTGTTTATCGAAGCGATCGCAGCCCCTTCCTTTAGTAGTGCTGCGGTAGAGATTCTTACCACGCGTCCAAAATGGAAAGCAAATGTGCGATTAATGGAAATGGGAGATGGCCGACTATCTGCTGGTGATGGGCAATTGAGGCAAATTGCCGGCGCACTGCTGCTACAGGACGGTGATACACTTGCCGATGCTTATGACGAATGGCAAGTTGTTACGGAAGCACAACTGGATGAATCTCTCGAGGGTGAACTACGCTTTGCCTGGCAAATCGTCCGGCACATTAAGTACAATGCCATTGCAATTTGTCGCAATCGATCTCTTGTGGGAGCAGGGGCTGGCCAAATGAGCCGGGTGGATTCGGTTGAAATCTCCATTCGTAAGGCCGGCGATCGGGTACAAGGTGCCGTGTTGTCGTCAGATGCATTCTTCCCGTTTCCCGATTCCATCCATGCTGCAGCCGACGCTGGGATTGCAGCAATCATTCAGCCCGGTGGTTCGAGAAGAGATGATGAAGTGATCGCAGCTTGTAACGAACGTGGTATTCCAATGGTATTCACCGGACGACGCCACTTTAAACACTAGTCAATCTTCAGTTGAGTGACCGCGAATCATGCCGGATAGAACACCTGGATTTCTGGCGTGGAGTCTTCAGCGGCAATGCGCGTTACGGGAATTTGACGGCTGGGATGATCCGCTGCAAATAGAGCGAGCGCTGCGTCCCGTGAGGGCGATCCGTAAAGCCCAGCTTGAATCGCGCATTGATGGTGACATTTGCATCCAACCTTTCTCTGAATTGGAATCTATCCAGATTACGGATGTGATGGGATTTCGAGTGAGTGAAGCCCTCGAGTTTTATGGTGGCGACGTATCAGAGTCTTGTAATGCTTGTCCGGCCAATGCATTTCTATCTACCGATCCCGGAGCAATGGCCGGTTGTTATGGCTTTGTAACGGAAAACGGAATTGATCCAGATGATTGGAGCGGGTCATCACCGATTATGAAAAAAAACATTTCAGAGCTCGCTCAGCCGTTCTTAGATCAACATTCACTAGAACGGTCAGCATTGGGGTTTTTCGAAACAGAACCATCTTGGTATGGACTCTGGATGAAACCCATTGGGTCACATAAGGAATTGATGTTCCTTCGATTGGTACTGGAATCTGTACTTGAGTGCCAGCACCAGTTAGTTGGGTTTGTTCCTTTGTGTTGGCAGTATTTTCATCAGGCAATTAGTAATGCAATAGAGAACGACCTGAAGATACGCGTGGATGCGTATCCGTCTGGCGAAGTCTTCGAAAACAATTGGTTTGTAGATAGCCACTGTCCGCGATGTAAGATCTCAGATGGCAAATCAGAGGGCTCCCCATTAAAGAACTGCATTGTGTGTGGGTATGATGGCACTAAGGAACCGAGGCGTAAGCGATTCGTAAGGGGCAAGAGACCCTATTGGGAGATCGTGAGGTTTCTTGGAAGCGAGCAAACCAGAGAACTACTTAGTAGGTATAAAACGGAACGTGGTCTAACGACCGAATTCGTCGAATCAGAAGATGACAGCTGAAACAAACATATTGGACAAGATCGTTCAGACGAAGCGACAGGAAATCGCTGAAGCGAAGGAGGCGGTTCCCGAGGCGTCCTTAGCGGAACGAATCCCCGATGCTCCGGCTCCACGCGATTTTTTCGAAGCCCTGAACCACTCCGGTGAAATTAGCCTGATAGCGGAAGTAAAGAAAGCAAGCCCATCGGCGGGGATTATTCGAGCAGACTTTGATCCGGTCAATATTGCACAGTGTTATGAGGCCAATGGGGCGCGATGTATCAGTGTCCTGACAGACCAACATTTCTTTCAAGGCAGTCTGGAGTTTCTGACTAGCGTCCGATCAAACGTTTCGATTCCAGTACTACGTAAAGATTTTATTCTGGATTCATACCAACTACTCGAAGCCCGTTGTGCTGGTGCTGATGCTGTTTTGTTGATTGCCGAGTGCCTCACCGATTGTGATCTTCGAAAGCTGCACAATGAAACGTTGGAGTTGGGGATGACGCCATTGGTGGAGTTTTACGAACCTGACAATTTGAGTCGTGTCCTCGAAGCAGGTGCCACGTTGGTTGGTGTTAATAATCGGGACCTCAAGACCTTCGTAACAGATTTAGAGCATACCGTACGCATGCGGCACCAAATCCCTGACGATGTATTACTGGTCGGCGAAAGTGGAATTCATGGGTACGATGATGCCGAGATGCTCCGATCCAATGGTGTAAATGCAATGCTCGTCGGTGAACATCTGATGAGGCCAACAGATATCGGCGCGGCCGTACGCAGTTTGCTCGGTAAGGACTAAGCGGTAAATCAGATGATGAGCCGTGCACAGCACCCGGATGGTAATCCACGACCATCACTCGCGATAATCTCCATGTCATGTGCTTGAGTATTACCACCACAATGGCCAACCATGATTTGCGAGAGATATGCTTGCAACTCTGCCGGGCCGACTCCCGGTGAATGACAAGACAGCAATATGAAATGTGATTCAAGGATCAGGATCTGTTTACACAACTCAAGAAGTTCAGGTAATTGCTGAATCTTCCACACCTGACCCTTAGGGCCGTGACCGTATGATGGCGGATCAAGGATGATACCGTGATAAGTATTTCCTCTCTTCGCTTCCCGTTGGCAGAATAACATCGCGTCTTCAGCGATCCATCGAATCGGTGCATCACCGAGGCTGGAGTAATCAGCGTTGTTTCTTGCCCACTGCACAACGTTTTTTGCAGAGTCGACATGTACGACGCTTGCTCCGGCTTTGGCAGCTGCCATCGTACTGCCACCCGTGTAGGCGAATAGATTCAGTACACGAATTTCGCCAGAGTGGCGTCTTGCCTGACGAGCCACCTGATCCGCGATCCACAACCAGTTTTGAGACTGTTCGACAAATACTCCCACGTGACCAAATGGCGTGACCTTCAACTGAAAACTGAACTGAGCATTGAACGAAAGCGGCCATTCTGAAAAGCCGGATCCATCTGGATT
>PAXU01000056.1 GCA_002714565.1 Rhodopirellula sp. | reverse complement strand
ACTTAACGATGAGAGCAACANNTCGCTCATAAGCTTGCTCAACAATTCCTTCACGCTGGAATTATGGTTCCTCGATGAAGCCGGCGCACCGAACGACAAAATAAATTACTCCATCCTTTATAAAGCCGATGCCAATGCATTTACCAAGAACTCAATGTGGCTTTATCGGAAGCGGCAAGATGGCAACCTTATGTTTACCATCCAGGGTTCATCCGACGCGATGATTCGACTTGACGTTAAGAATCCGGCATTAGAAGTGCCTGGCAGTGAACGAAANTTCCATCACTTAGCGATTACAGTTCGCCGAACAGACAATAACAGCAAAGCAACCGCATACCTGGACGGCAAAGCCGTCTCACAGTCAAACATCGAAGGCGTTGTGCAGTTCAACAACACGGGTGAGTTGACTGTTGGAAACAACCACTCCCACAACAGCCCCTGGGAAGGTCGACTTGATGAGATAGCCTTGTACCCACGTACTCTAACCCCGCCTGAAATCAGCAAACACTTTGAAGTCGGCACAAAACTCATCACGCCGGCAGTCACTCGAAATCCAAGTCTGGCTGACAAGGAGCGTTTCTTTGAAACGAGTATCCGGCCCATACTCAGCGATCGTTGCGCTGCATGTCACAGTGGCGACGACGATTCTGAAAGTGCACTTTCCGTTCAATCCAGAGGCGACTTAACAACCGGCGGCATACACGGCCCTGCCATCGTTCCTTTTCGAGCAGAAGACAGTTTGCTGATTGCGGCGATCCAAAAGACACACAAAGAGCTACGGATGCCGCCGGATGAAGACGACAATTTGACACGGCAAGAAATCGCCTTGTTCTACCAGTGGATAGACGACGGAGCGATTTGGCCAGGAGCACCATCAATCCCTGAGAACGCCTCTCGGGCAAACGCTTCAGAGGCCGTCGAATTTGATCCGGAGATTGACTGGGCCTTTCTTCCAAGACGCATTACGCAGCCACCCAAGGCTGCGGACGAACGTTGGAACCAAAACCCCATCGATCAGTTAATTGAGGCAGCCCGTGCTGAACGGAAGCTTACACCCAACCCGCGTGCAGATCGTCTTACACTTATTCGTCGTGCAACACTCGACCTGACAGGATTGCCTCCGACGGTAGATGAGGTAACTGCCTACCTCGAGGATCCAGAGGATGAACAGACTGCATTTGCTAGCGTCGTCGATAGATTACTGGAGTCACCACGCTACGGTGAACGACAAGGACGTCTTTGGCTTGACATCGCCAGGTATGCCGACACTCAGGGAGATGTCGGAGATATCCCAATCCACTCCGCATATCTATATAGGAATTGGGTGATCAACTCTCTAAACGAGGACATGCCCTACAAGCTTTTCGTTCAGGCACAGATTGCCGGCGACCTACTCGCAGTGCTGTCATCTAGTTCAGAAGAAGCGAAGGGGTTGAATGTCGCCACTGGCTTCATTTCCCTTAGCCGGCGATTCGGCAATCGAAAGGCTGACAGCCTGCACATGACGATTGAAGACACGATCGATACTCTTGGACGTGGCGTAATGGGAATCACACTCCGATGTGCTCGTTGCCATGATCACAAATTCGATCCCATTCCCACAGCAGATTACTACGGAATCTATGGCATCTTCAACAGTACGGTCTATCCGTGGATGGGGATGTCCGATGAGAAATCACCTCTCAATCTCAACCCACACGACCTGTTAAACAGCTCAACAACAGTAGCCCGCGAATATTGGGAGTTGATTGCCAGATACGAGTATCAAGTCAACAATCACTTTCGACCATGGCTCAAACCAACGCTCGACGCATTCAAACGAGCTGACGTCGCCTTGAAATCACAAAAGGCAATGCTTGTCGATTTGGAAGGTGCTGCGAACAAGGACACCGATGCGATCGCTTCTCTCATGAAGTCGATTGAAGCATTGGCGAGCGAACGCGAGTCCCACCTCGCCTTTCGTTCTGGCAAATTCCGGGAACTCATGCTTCACGGATTGAATTGGATCGTTCAGGAAAAAGACAAGCTTGGCAAGCAGCCACCATACGAGTTCGTGTTCAGCGTCCGGGAGGGAGATGCTTCGGACTCACCGATCCACCTGAGAGGCAATCCGGAGAATCATGGCGAAGTCACTCCCAGACACTTCCTTTCCACAATTACGCCGCCAAATGAGGTGAAGATCGCGAATGGTTCCGGAAGGCTGCAACTAGCACAATGGCTAACTGAAGACAGTCACCCACTTACAGCTCGTGTTCTGGTCAATCGAATCTGGGCACAGCACTTTGGACAGGGTATCGTTAAGACGCTTGATAATTTTGGTCGGCAAGGCGAACGACCAACTCATCCTGAGCTACTCGACTGGCTCGCGGAGTCATTTATCAGTGATGGCTGGTCACTCAAAAAGCTCCATAGACAGATTATGCTAACGGAAACATACCAGTTAAGCAGTTTGGACGGAAACGAAGCAACTCAGACCAGCGATCCAGAAAACACGTGGCTTTGGAAGTTTTCGAGACGGCGGCTTGATGCAGAGTCAATCCGCGATTCAATTCTGTTTGCGAGTGGCAATCTGGAATTATCGCAACCAGGTGCGCACCCGTTAGACCCCTGGTACAAAACCAGATACAACCTCAACAACCCATTCCATAAGGAATACGATCACAATCACCGAAGCGTGTATCTGATAACACAACGCATCTTTCGGCATTCGATACTCGGATTGTTTGATAGTCCCGACACGAACAGTAGCACGGCCGAACGATCATCAACAACAAGTCCGGCGCAGGCTCTTTTCTTGATGAATTCCGAATTCATTCGAAAACAATCACGAAGTTTGGCCGGGCTTGCAGTCGAACAAGCTGACACAGAGGTTGCAAGGATCGACTGGCTCTTCAAAAGGATTTACGGCAGAGCGGTAACAGAATCCGAACGAAACGAAATCCAACAATTCCTAAATGCTTATCGACAAGCGCCGGCAATCTCGGAGGACGTGGAAACTGTAGTGCCACCGGAGTATCCGGCTTTGTGCAGGGTCTTGTTAACCAGCAATCAGTTCTTCTTTATTGACTAATCTCGTGACACTTTACACCTCCAATATCAGCCGTCGAAATGCACTCAAACGTATGAGTCATGCAATGGCGGCCGCATCTCTTCCTGCGGTAGTGCCAGGTAGTTCCGCAGTATTGGGAAAAGACCTGCCGCAACCACATTTCACACCCAAAGCCAAACAAGTAATCGTCCTCTACATGTCGGGTGGATACTCTCATGTGGACACATTTGATCCGAAACCGCGTCTCGCAACTGAGCACGACACATCGATTGGTTATGAGTTTGGACGGAAGGATTTTGACCGATACTTGAAGGCAGCAAATTGGGCATTTAAGCCAAACCAACATTGCGGCACTGAAGTGAGTGACCTATTTCCCCACATACGCGAACAAATGCACGAATGTGCTCTTATCCGCTCGATGAATTGTGACCACATTGATCACGGCGAAGCAACGCTGCAATTGCATACGGGCAGTACTGGCTTTGCGATGCCNTCGCTTGGCTCATGGTTGAATTANGGCCTAGGCACGTTTAACCCTTCTATGCCTGGNCATGTTGTCATCTCGGAACATCGACCATATGCAGGACCGCAAATCTGGGACTCTATATTTTTGCCAGGCAAAAATGCCGGTGTACAAATCACCCCCGGTAAAACACCCATTGCCAATCTCGATCGAACCTCGACCGTCAAGCAACAGGCATTGGAGCTTGGATTACTGAATTCATTCAACAAGAAACACTTGGTNGGTCGCGAATCTGACAATAAACTCCGAGCCAGAATGAGTTCGTTTGAAACAGCNAGCGGCCTACAGTCCGAAGCTCCCGAAATCATGGACTTGTCGAACGAAACCAAAGNGACGTTTGACTTGTACGGAGCATCAGCCGANAACCCTACGTCGTATGCGTCTCAAGTAATCATGGCACGTCGCATGATCGAAGCCGGCGTGCGATTTGTTGAAGTGATCGATGCCGTTGGTGCCTGTCGTGACAATTGGGATGCCGCCCATAGAGACATTTCCTCTCACGAAAAGTATGCAAAGCGTGTCGACCAGCCGGCCGCGGCTCTAATTCAGGATCTCAAGCAACGCGGTTTGTTTCAGGATGTTTTGTTGATCTTTTGTACCGAATTCGGTCGAACACCGTGGGCTCAGGATGGCAAGGGTACTAAGAGTCGGGCACATCATCCACATGCATTCTCTTGCTGGATGGCAGGCGCCGGCATCAAGGGAGGAGTCGTTCACGGTGAAACAGATGACATCGGTAATAAAGTTGTCCGTGATGCTGTACACGTGCATGATTTTCATGCTACCATCCTGCACCTAATGGGCTTAGATCATGAAAAGCTGGTCTATCGTCATGCCGGACGTGACTTTCGACTTACCGATGTACATGGACACGTCGTGAAGCAAATACTCGCCTGATTCATTTGTCGTTTNAACATTTAACTGTTAGCGACGGCCTAACGAGATAATTCATTTCCGAAGTGCTGCTGAAGCATTCCANACTTAANTTNATCAGCNGGCTGTTANGTACTTGGCAACAGATAGTCACAAACAGACTGCCAATCTGGAAATCGTTCTGTACCAAANTGAATGTGTTCNCCCGTGAATTTCTCCACACCATTTGCCAATCGGTCATCNATCAGATAATCACCGATATTTAGGTGTTTGTTATGGGAGAGAATCAATCGCTTAAACGCTGGCCTACCCAAATACTTTTGAACCCACTCAATCTTATCTTTCCAGGCTGAAGGGTTGTTCCAAGGCGCAGTTGAAAGAATATACGTGTCAAATACCTGTGCTAGCTTATTAAAAGAATCTATCGCGCCGGGCAGTGGNTCCATTAACGCAAAGATGCCCGGCACATCGTCTAGATCACCATCAAACTGTTCCCGCAGTTCATCTGAAATCTTCGCGATACCTGAGGGGAAATCCACGAGCACATTGTCCATGTCTACATATAAAGTCTGCATCTTTGTTCCTCATACCTTTCAACGATTGGACCGTTGCCGATTGCAATGATTACAGCGGATCGTCTCTAGACTTACGCTTATCCTCTATAGGGTCACGCATCGGTTGCTCCTATAATATACCGTTGCGTATTAATTTTGGTTCTCCAGCGTACCGAACCGTCAAATCCAAAGCTTAAATAACGAATATGACTCGCTGTAAACTCTCCCTTTTTCTAATTCTCTCCACGACTGGCTTATTGATGGGTCAAGAGGATGCACGCGATCCTGTTAGCCTTTCAGATGCAAGAGAGGTAGGGAGAGCAAAGTCCCGCTTCCTTGATACGAATGGCGCCGACCATTCCGACACTAAAAAGGCCCCCAAGGCGGACTTATCGACCTTCAAAAAGACTTTGCAACCGATCCTGTCCAACAGTTGTCTTGCTTGTCATGGTCCCGAGCGAGCCGAAGGGCGTTTGCGCATCGATAAGCTCGATGCAAACCTCCTCACCGGAGACGATGTGCTGAAGTGGCGAGAAGTTTACAACGCCCTTGGCAATTCTGAAATGCCGCCCGCTGATGAATATGAATACGCATTGGCAGATGAAGATCGTGGGTTGTTGGTCGATTGGATCGGAGCTGAATTGGCGAAAGCATATCAAGTACGAAAAAATTCCGAGCAGCATTCCTCATTCCGCCGGATGACCCGCTACGAATACAACTATGCTTTGCAAGATTTACTTGGTTACCGATTCGATTTGGTGGAACGACTTCCACCAGACACCGTTTCTGATGATGGGTTCAAGAACCGCTCTGAACTATTACAGATGTCAGCAATGCAATTCGAGACTAGTCGAGAAATCGGGCTTAAAGCGCTGCAGCGTGTAACGGTCATCGGCACCCCACCCGAACCTGTGACATATTCGCTAATCACGCAGGACCACTTTAACCGACTCACATCAGGCCAAAATCCAAAGACATTTAACAAAAACGAAGACAACTACCGCCAGCAGCGAAACACGCCGCACTTCTTGCATCGCGAATCCGGCAAGGCAATCCATTTCGGCGGTGGCAATCTNCAACCCAACCCGGATGCCATCGTGGGGCAACTGCCCAACGAGTTACCNGTTACGCTTGCCTTNCCTCATGCAAGAGAGCTCAAGTTCAANCTCGACCGATTCCTACCGGATGAAGGCACGATGCGAATCCGCATACATGCATCACGCTCTAACATGAATCCACAGGATTTTGCCAGCCTGCAATTAATCTTCAGCGCTCACACTAGCAACAATGCAAATTTCGCTCAGGTGATNAGCCACCGTGATGTACCAGTTACCGCAGCNNCGGNAAGCCCGCANATNATNGACTTCTTCGTNTCANTAGGCGANATNCAAAGAAACCCATTTAGAAAGCTGGAAACGACNTTTCCACGCCGTGATGAGTTCCTTCACATCCGGAACATCTCCAACGGTAACCGTGGAGAAGACCCACTGCAGATCCTCATTGATCACATAGAAATCACGGCTCCATTCTATGAGCAATGGCCTCCACAGAGTCACAAAGANATCTTCGTTNAAAGNGACAACAAAGATGATGAGGAGGTATACGCTAAAGAAGTCCTTATTCGATTTATGCGACGTGCCTGGCGACGACCCGCGACAACAGAAGAAGTCGAACAGTTTACGGCACTCTTCAACAACTATCGTGGTGATTTTTCTTCCTTTGAAGAAGCGATGCAGGAAGTTCTTGCCACAGTCCTGGCATCACCGGACTTCCTTTATATAGCCCAAACAGGAGCCAACCAGGACTCGAAGAAACCAAAGTCCATTACTGACTGGGAATTGGCCAGTCGCCTTTCCTTCTTCCTGTGGTCGAGCATACCGGATGAAGAATTACTAGCGNTGGCAGAGCAGGGCAAGCTTCATNATACAGATATNCTGACCGCACAAGTCAATCGAATGCTGCAGGATCCGCGTGCAGTTCGTTTTTCGGAACAGTTTGTTTCGCAGTGGCTCGGCACTGAAGAACTGGAAAACACAACGCATATCAACGATGAAGTGCTAAAGAGTGCGATGCACGATGAACCCGTCGCGTTTTTCAGTGAAGTACTCGCTCAAAATGGTAGTGTTATGGATTTCATACACTCCGACTATGCAGTTGTTAATGAGCGACTTGCAGCGCATTACGGTTTCAGCGATGTATTTGGTCCACAGTTTCGGAGAGTTTCCATTGATCCAAACGCAAACCGTGGTGGCGTCCTAACAAACGCTGGTATGTTAGCGATGAATTCCGACGGTACCGACTCGCACCCATTAAAACGCGGNATNTGGATGCTCGAGCGCATATTACATGACCCTCCACCACCTCCGCCACCAAATGTCCCAGAGGTTGATCTCACGGACCCCNATATTTTGAAAATGACGCTTAAAGAGCGAATCGAAGATCATCGCAACAAAGCAGCATGTCGNTCATGTCACGCCAAAATCGACCCCTGGGGTATCGCCTTTGAGAATTANGATGCNTTGGGTGCATTTCGCACGTCACACAANAATGGTCCTGTTGATGCTACTTCCGAACTATTCAACAAAGAAAAGCTCAACGGCATGACTGGATTAAANCGGTATTTATTACTCGAGCGGCAAGATCAGTTCGCACATGCACTCGCAGAAAAGCTTACAACATATGCTCTCGGAAGATCATTAGCCTTTAGTGATAATGCCGATATAAATAGAATAGTATTACAACTACGGCAGCAAGAAGATCGTCTAGGCGATCTGATTCACTTGATCGTCCAGAGCGACATTTTTAACTCCAAGTAGAAACCGAGCCTAAAGCATGTCCAGCAAGCCACACGCAATTCATCGTCGACGTTTCCTTCAAGGTACAGGAATAGCCCTCGCCTTACCGCGTCTGGAATCGTTTGCCTCTGATTCTGCGACTCNAAGTGAGAACCCGCGCCGTTTCGTAAGCGTCTATCACCCAGATGGTGTGGGCTTGCCACTAAAGAANGACCCGGCATGGACAGACTGGAGTTGGTTCCCGCAGCCCGGCGAAGGAGAACGGGATTTCCAACTAACAAAGGTCCTCGATGTTCTAGANCCACTCCGTAACGACATCACGATCTACTCCGGCCTATCGCACCCAGCAGTGCGNNAGGTNCACGGNCACTCCAATGCAGATCAATACCTAACTGGCGCTGCAACAGGCGGNCACGGAGCTTACAANAATTCAATTTCATTGGATCAGGTTTACGCAGCACATATTGGCGATTTCACTCGTCACGCTTCAATTGTCATGTCGACCAANGGTGGTGTTGGTGGCCCACGCGGCGCGCAAACTCAATCATTCAATCGAGAGGGACGTCCGATTCCNGCNATGAATCGGCCCAAGCAGATTTTTGACATGCTGTTTGTCACAAACGGCAANGATGCGGCCGCACGACTCGCACGCAGCAAGAGNTCGCTCGATGTGCTCATTTCTCANTCACGTGCGCTTGGGCGCAAGCTATCNGCTCGAGACAGGCAAACGCTTCAACAATACCTCGATGCTGTTCGTGATACCGAGATCAAGCTGGCAAAGGCACAGAAGTGGATNGATACACCAGTGCCAACTGTGGATACAGGCAATCTGAAGCTCGACGCAGATCCCAAAGAAGCACGTATGTACTTCCAAACGATGTACGAGCTTATTTACCTNGCGTTCCTGAGCGACTCAACACGCGTTGCGACGTTCCAACTCGGACGGGAAAACGGCGAAGGTCCACATGACCTTCTTTCAAAGGCAGTTGGNCTTGGCGGGGCTCATGGCTTGACGCATTCAGTCAAGAAGCCAAACGGATGGCAGAACCTTGGAACATACAATCGGTATCAAGCCATGGAATTCGGCAAATTCATTCAGCGATTGAAGGACACACCCGAGCCAAATGGCTCTGGAAACATGNTGGACAATACATTTGCAATGCANGGTTCCGCCTCCAGTAGCTTCCATCTCTCGAGAAACTACCCAATCATCTCTGCGGGTGGAAAGAATCTCGGATTTGACAACGGTCGTTATCTGAAATTCGGCTCCGGAAATGAAGACAATCAAGCAGGTGCGGGCATCGTCACCGATGCTGGATGGCGAGGAAAGATTGAAGCTGAAGAACTGCCGCTAGCGAAACTGTTTGTCACNGTTNTGCAANGACTNGGAGTCGAAACGGATAAATTCGCTGGATANACNGGCGGNCTTGNTCGCGTTTAAGTNGTTCTTAGCAGCGAGCANCTGCCGTATCACCGACGATTCCAATCGTAAAAAGTCGTTTTGCCAAGTGAAACGATCGTTCCAAGAGTTTCTAATAGGGATGTCGGTATCATCGTCTGTATACAGGATGCTTCGTAACTCTTGGTTTATTGGAAAAAGGGTTGTCCCATGAGACTTCTTCTAATAACCGCGTGTTGTTTACTGAGTTACAACAACGTCTTTTCTCAGGGACTAGAGCGAGCGGACACCGTATACATCAATGGAAATGTACTAACGGTCAATGGCAAGAATGAGACGGCAACCGCATTTGCCGTGCAGGGTGACCGCTTCTTAACAGTTGGCACGCGTGAAGAGACACTTCTGCATCGCAGCAAGTCCACGCGAATTGTGGATCTAAAGGGCGCTACCGTGATCCCTGGTCTTATTGATTCGCATGTACACTCTACCGGCGCATCCGTTTATGAATACGACCATGCTGTCCCACCCATGCATGAAATCGCCGACGTATTGTCCTACATAAAACAGCGAGCAGAATTACTTGAGGATGACCAGTGGATTTCTCTAAGCCAGGTATTTATCACACGGTTAAAGGAACAGAGATTCCCTACACGCGATGAAATGGACAGCGTTGCTCCAAACAACCCTGTAATGTTTCGGACAGGGCCTGACACCGCCGTGAACTCTCGAGCGCTTGAACTGTCTGGCATCGACGACACNTTTAAAGTTCCTGAAGGTGCAAACTACAAACTCGAACGCGATGCCGATGGCAAACTGACCGGAGTATTACGCAGTGGCCGCTCTCTATTAAAGTATGAGTCGAATACGAAATCACCTTCTCAAGAGGAACGTATCAGCCAAGTCAAAAAGCTGATTCATGACTACAACAGTGTGGGTATCACATCCGTCTCTGACCGAAATGCCGGCGACGGTGCTGTAGATATTTGGCGTACTCTTCATGAAACTAAAACACTCAATGTGCGGGTGTTTCTGTATTACTCGATGAATGCAAAAGCCGCACCCGACGCAATCGCCAAACGTATTGAAGCGGCAGCGTCCGACCCGCTTCACCAATACAATCCCCACTTGTGGCTCCGTGGTGTCAAGGTATTCCTGGATGGTGGCATGCTCACCGGAAGTGCATTTATGAGAAAACCATGGGGCGTAAGTGAAATATATTCAATTACAGATCCTAAATATCAGGGGATGCGATACATCGAGCAGGAACGACTCTATCAGTTCTCAAAACTGATGCTGGAAAAAGGCTTTCAAATGACTGCGCATAGTGTTGGTGATGGGGCTGTTCATGCCTTACTGGATGCGTATCGAATGATCGATGAATCCGACTTCAAGATAAAAGAACATCGGCCATGCATCACGCATTGTAACTTTATGAGTGCAGACGCTATTCAGAGCATGGCAGAATTGGGAGTGGTTGCTGACCTTCANCCTGCATGGCTGTACATGGATGGCAAGACATTGCTCCGGCAATTTGGCNAGAAGCGAACTGAATTCTTCCAACCCTANAGGACGTTGTTTGATAACGGAGTCGTTATCGGTGGAGGCTCTGATCACATGCAAAGAATTGGGAGTTTACGGAGTGTGAATCCATATAATCCATTTCTCGGCATGTGGATCACGCTCAAGCGACAACCACGATACATGACCACATCGCTTCACCCTGAGCAGGCTATTACACGTCAGGAAGCTCTGCGACTTTATACGATTAACAATGCTTTCCTGACATTTGAAGAAAAGCAAAAGGGCTCTATCGAAAAGGGAAAGCTCGCGGACTTCGTCATTATCGATCGTGACATCACGAAAGTCGACTTGGACAAAGTCAAAGACACCANGGTCTTAAAGACATACCTTGGCGGAAAGCTTGTATACGACTCCGTAAAACCTAGGGACTAGCCGTCGCACCTAGATCAATTCAGCAATTGGCAATCGCCCCTGGTCAACCAGGTATTGCGGGCGACCGTGCAAGTCATCAACCGTTGCCGTGCGTGGATCAAGTCCAAGATGATGGTAAAGCGTTGCAAACACTTCCTGGAATGCAACCGGGCGATCAGCAGGCTCTGCGGCCTGACTGTCTGTTGCACCAATNACTTGACCGTGACGCATGCCACCACCTGCCATTAATGCACAGGCAACACGCGGCCAGTGATCACGGCCAACATTGGCGCTGATCTTCGGTGTACGTCCAAATTCACCCCAAACCAACACAGCCGTATCTTTATCAAGTCCCCGTTCATGGAGGTCATCTATCAAAGCTGTAATTGCTTTGTCAAAAATCGGGAAGTCTTCCTTTTCACGGGTGAAAATGCGGTTATCAACTCGACCTTCCGTATTCATGCCCCCGTGCCAGTCCCACTTACTGTAGTTAACGGTCACAACACGGGCACCTGCTTCAATCAGCCTGCGAGCAGCCAGAAAACTCTGTGGAACTCTTGGGGCACCATTAGCGTCAATCATTACACTTGGATCGCCTTCGCCGTACCGCTCACGAACTGCTTTTGATTCCTGAGACAAATCAAGTGCCTCAGCGAGTCTTGAACTTGTCAGTATCCCCATCGCCTGACGGGTGAATTCATCCAGTCCATCCATCTGTTTTGTGGAATCTGCTTCCCGGCGGAAACGATCAAGGCTTGATAATAGCTGTTCGCGATTACCCAGACGATCGGAAGTAATCCCCTTAAGGATCATATCGCGGCGAGTGTCGCCTAGTGGGCGAAAACCAGTGTATGGTGCTCCAAGAAATCCCGGACCTGGCTCATTATACGGGCCATGTGTACAGGTGTAGCAAAGGCTGATAAATCCAGGCGTTCCGGGCGTTGCCTGGCCCTGCAGCTTGTTGACGATTGAACCAAACTGTGGCCAACCACCTGCCGGAACCGGAGGAGCATGTGTGCGGCCTGTATAACATTGAATTGCGTCGTGACCCGCTTGAGCGTCATTGAGTGAACGAATTACAGTGAATTTATCCATTCGCTGCGACATCATCGGCAGCAGTTCACCTACATCTACTCCGGGGACATTTGAATGGATCGGCTTCCATGGCCCTGCAATTTCTGCGGGTGCATCAGGTTTCAAATCAAACATATCCTGATGAGGAGGGCCGCCGACCAAATAGATCATGATCACGGATTTTGGATTTCGCGGATTTCCATTTCGCTGATCAGCTCTTACGAGGTCAGCAAGTGACAGCGCGCCACCTAATGCTCCAACCTTGATAAAATTCCGGCGTGAAACACCGTCACATGACTTAGAGCTCGATTTTTCAGTGTTGTAGATGGTTAACATGCCGCGTTATTCCTGCAACAAATTCTCGATGGGTGCCTATTTCCTATATTCGGCTCTTTTTATAGTAGCAGCCTACCTACATTTGCTGCAACTTGGATTTAGTTCTACTGATAGAAATACTGCCTATGCATCTCGTCATGGTAAACGCAAAACATGGTCAGTGGACTATGATATCTGACACATGGTTTACACCTCGTCGTGCCAGAATAACCACAAATTGGATTCTCTTGAAATGACCGTATCTGTATCTCCCTTCACGATCGATGTACCTCAGGAAACGCTTGACGATCTACGGTATCGACTCGAAAAAACACGATGGCCTGGATCCGTCAGCAATACTGGCTGGGATCGCGGTATTGACTATGACTACATGAAAGAGCTCGTTGCATATTGGCTCGACGAATACGACTGGCGCGAACAAGAGACCAAACTTAATGAACTCGCTCACTTTAAAGCCGACGTCGACGGATTAGGGATTCACTTTGTAAAGCAAGAAGGTAAAGGGCCAAACCCGATGCCTTTATTCATGATGCATGGCTACCCATGGTCGTTTATTCTCCTGCTTCGCATTTTGCCAATGCTCACAGATCCAGCCGCTTATGGCGGCGATCCGGAAGATTCCTTCACTGTGATAATTCCATCTATCGTGGGTTATGGGCTTTCCGATTATCCCGACCAACAGGGCTTTGGTTTTCAGCATCACCCGGCGTTTTACGACAAGCTTCTCACCGAAGGCCTCGGATATGACAAATATGGAATCGAAGGTGGCGACTGGGGTGGGTTTCTTACAGCTCCATGGGGATATCACCATCC
>PAXU01000055.1 GCA_002714565.1 Rhodopirellula sp. | reverse complement strand
AACGAGAATATCTTTAGGCACGGAGAATCTGTTACGTCGGTCAGAATCCTTCCACTCTCCGAGGTCTACGGTCAGGACAATCGCCTTGAATCCCGCCTCTTCCACGCGTTCCACCAGCCTTGCGGTCACTTTCCGGTCTTTCGGCACGTACAACTGGAACCACTTTGGCCCCTTTGACGCCTCCGCTATCTCTTCGACACTATTGTGCACACTACTGCTCATGCCATAAATCGTCCCCATCCGATCCGCAGCACGTGCCGCAGCTAGACCTCCTTCTGGATGAAACATCCGCTGACCAGCCACGGGTGCTAATAGAATTGGCATTTGCACTTTTCGACCAAGTACATCTGTGGACATATCAGTCATACCCACACCAGAGAGCAAGGGCGGCAATACTTGTATGCGCCTGAATGCCAAGACGTTTTCAACGAGCGTTGTTTGATCACACGAACCTGTGTCGATGTAATCGAAGGTCGCCGGAAGCATGCGTGCTTTTGCCATCAGGCGAATATCCGCTATGCTGACCGCCTCGTTGATCTCTCCAACCTCGACGCCTTGTTCCTGACCCGGCACACCTGCATTTGCCGTTTCACCACCCGGCGCAGCAGCGCCAATGCCACCGGCCGCTGTAAACATAACCTGTCCAAATGTCCGCCGCTTCATTCAACAATCCCTTATCACCCAACTGCGCACGGACTGACATAATCTGGCATCATTCCGCATCGAGCGCCTTTTCAAAAGCCTCGTTTAAAGCCTCAAATGCGAACTTATTGAGCACGGCAATTAATCCGCGATCACCTTGATCCTTAACAATATCACTCAGAGTATCTATCGCGTTGTAGAGATTCTCCATTGCAGTTTCATAATGCTCGAGCGCTTTCTCCGAGTCGCCTGCTGCATTCGCTATAGCCGCTTCCCGGACTGATTTGATCACACTCAGATATTCCACAACATATTCGCCGCGTTTTCCCCAGTAGAACAATAATCGCTTTGCCTTCGGCGGGCTTGCATCGTGCGATCGATAAATCTCNACCATCGCGTTTGTATACAACTCATTNACTTCCNCCCACCATTCCGGCACGGGTTGATTGTTGTGATGTTTCATTAGCATNCCGCGGACAGGAAAGTTGAATCCGATATCGTTCTTATCCGTGATCTCTGTAGCCTTCTCGATCGCTTGCATGGCTAACCAAAGTCGATCTGCGACTTCCTGCTTTTCGGTAATTACCGTAAAGAGGCTGTCATGGGCGTTCCGCGCAGTTGTGGCCGGGTCCCAGGCCGCACGACCGAGGAAATGCACGACAGGATCAAGATCCGCCATCAGCCAATAACGCGTCGAAAACCCATCCCATCCTGCATCACGCAATTTGTTGATGATCTTCTCCAAACGCTGGGTNACCTGCTGCGATAACGGCCCTATATTGTCGTCTGCCAGAGTCATAACAAACCGACATTTAACCTTGTCAGTCGGCGGCTTTTTCAGGTACTCACTATTCTCATCAACGCGTCTGGCCGTGTAATCTATGAAATTCAGCGTCTCAGCATCCTTAGGTAGCAGTGCCGACAAATACGGAAACAGCTNAGCATCGACGTTTCGAACAACGAGTTTCACAGCATCACCATTTGGCTTCTTCAGCAGATCCTCGTGATTCGCCAATAACGACTTTANAAACGCAAGGCCAACGACATTTCCTTTGAGTGCCTGTTTGCCGCGTTCGCCACTGGCAATAATCCCGCGACTCTCAACCGCCTGCATTAACTCTTCTAATTCAGGAAGTTTTACATCTACGTCGCTGCGCAGCATTTCCCAGGCATCCGCCGCATGCTCTCCCCATTCCGGAAATTCAGGCATTGTGATGTAAATGTAGTCNACNTCGGTATAGGTATGTAAATAGGCNCTGATCTTGGCCTTTGCTAATAACTGCAATTGCCCGTCATCAAACGACTGATTAGCACCCGGCCTGATAGTCAAGTCGTTTAATCCACGCGCATCTACCGAACCCTCTAGCGCGGTCTTAAACTCTTTCGGATATTGAAACGGATTAACCACTATTCCGGTGGTCATACCCAGACGTGTTGCCTCTTTAATAATCTCCTTCAGATATGACTNGCCTGCTATGATCATTTCTTCATAAGTAGACTTGCCAGAAAAATGNGGNTTCTCAAAGAACTTTAATCCTCGCAGTGCGTTGCGTCCCGGAGCTCCTGGCGGCAAATCCAGCTTTTCTCCATACCACATCAATGCTGTTCTCTTATCGATTCCGTTGAAGCTGTAATGCACATANGGCTGCCATGCATATACAGCAATCATCAAGTTGTTGAANCGATGTTTAGCCAACTGCCGCAATACACTCCTATGTTCGTCAAGCGACCATGATTCTGGCCCAATGGCAAAATCGTTTACCGTACGCCAAGTGCGTGTGCGAAATTCAGGTTCATCCACCACATCCAGCGAGGACAAGTCCAGTGACTTTTCGTCNGGATACACGTCGCCATCACGCAATAGATACCGAACGCCATGCTGGTAACCNAATTCATAAACTGCCCACAACGTCGCTGCGTCGCTGCCCCCACCGACGAATATCGCACGACCGTTTGGATGTGACTTCACGACAATCCCCTGATCGGTGACTTTTGGCCAGAGATCACCAATCGCCTTTGCAAGCGTTTTGTTGCTTCCGGGATTACCAAGGAATACGGTCGGATGATCTGTGTTTTGTGCACCGATGGACGTTTCCACGCCAAATAGTCGTTGCAGGATCGTCTCGAGCTCTTCGGCCGCATACATCTCTAAATCCGAGGGCTCCGCACCTGTATTTATGTGTACATGACCATCTGCCAATGCACTCGTCGAGTGGCAGAGGAGCATCGTAAGAATCGAGATGATTGTTATCTTGAGTCGAGTCGTCATGGTAGGAATCCAGTACTGGAGTAGGGGAGCATCTCTGTGACAGGCTGTTATTCAGATGCTTCCTTTGAAAAACAGTAAATCGTATTCAAAGTACGCACAAAGATGCGGCCGTCTGCGATTGCCGGAGTCGCCACAACACTGTCACCCATATCGTTCTTGGCTAACACTTCCGGTTCCTCACCGAGTTTTACAACTAACAAGAATCCATTTTCACCCTGAACATATACTTTTCCATCTCCAGCCACTGGGCTTGCATAGTAGTTGCCAAAGTTATTGAGCCGACGTTTCATAAAGATATTCTCCCCCGACTTCTTGTCATAACTCGCACAAATCCCACCTTTCTTAACCATGAATAGCTGGTCATCGTACACCAAAGCAGAGGCGATATTCGACGGCGTCTTTTCATCAACATTCCATACCAAGTGACTATCCGTCACATCACCCAAACCTCCGCCTTTGATCATCTGAGTGATATCTCCACCGCCCACTCGATTCGTCTCAGCCTGAAAAGCGTTGTCGATCTCATCGTCGACTAGGTATCCATCTTTATCTGCATCTCCTTTGTCAAACTTCTCCCAAAATGGCTCATCGATTTCCTTCTTATCCAGTCGTCCATCTTGATCGGTATCCTTCCATTGCAACAACGCAAACTTAAGGACACGGTCAGTGTCACCATAGCTTTGGCAAGTCATGTAGATGTTCTCGCCATCAACTATGGGCGTCGTCATGATCGTTCGCAACAGTGTATTGCACTGCCACAACTCCTTACCCGTTTTCGGGTCGTAACCTTTCATCTTTCCCGAACCNGCAATCACGAGATCTTCCCGACCATTTGCCTTACAAATAACCGGTACAGCATATCCGGCCAACATCTCTGGNCGTTCCGTACGCCATCTTTGCTCCCCNGTGACCTTGTCANAAGCAACCACAAAGGGAGCCAAATCATCGTCTTGGTTGAAGATCACAAGATCGTTGTAGATGATTGGCGAATGTGCCGCTCCCCAACCCAAGAGGTAAAANGGTTGTTGAATCTTCTTGGTCCAAAGCTGATTTCCATCTTCAAGTTCAAATGCCATCAATCCGAGAGTATCGAAATACACATAGACACGTTCACCATCGGCAGCAGGAGTGCTAGACGCTGGCACGTTCGGTGCTGTAATNGGTGGTAANTCACCAACGTCGAATGATTTTGTCCATTTCACAGAGCCGTTTGCTGCATTGAAGCATTGAATCTCAAACGTGTTCTTCTCCTTAATACTCGTCGTAATTAACTTACCGTTACTGACAATTGGGCAAGCAATTCCTTGACCGATTTCCTGTTTCCACAACACACCGTTTTCATAGGAAAACTCAACGGGCAGATTCCGACTCTCCGTAGACACGCCAGTCGCATTATGCCCACGAAATTGAGGCCAGTCTTCAGCATCTGCCAAGGAACTAAATAACAGTAGCGAGCTAATTGCACAAACTATTTTTCTGGACATCATCGGCTCCAAAGTCACTAAATTAAGAACAGAACTCAGCCTATCTTTTTAGGCTCCAGGAAGCAAGAAAACGTCGATGCCCTGGTTAAAGAGTTTGTTACCAGTAGATGCCCTGAANGACCTTCACACACCNTGCATTACAAATAGTACGATACATATATCGACTTACTACAACTCCGGAGCATTCAAATGCGTTGCCAAACTCTCGTCGCTCTTTTCGCTTCACTCCTCCTCGCCGGCGTTCTCAATGCCAAATCACCCTCATGGAAAAAACATACCGTGATGGAACAGGGACACTGCAATACTGCTGTAGCCATAGACGCAAATGGTGACAAGTTAATGGATGTTGTGGCCAGCGTTAGTGGAAAAGTAAGCCTGTTTATCGCNCCTGACTTTACAAAAGAAGTCGTTCTGCACCGGTTCACAGCCGGCGGCAATTGCATTCATAGTACTACTATCGACGTCGATGGAGATGGCGACCTCGACTGGGCCGGTACCATCGCAAGTGATCATCCGTTTTGGCTGGAAAACCCCGGCATTGAAAACGCCTCTAAAGGTGCTTGGGCGGCAAGACCGATCGATACAGTCATAACTGGAATCCATTGTCTGTTGACCTCGGATATCGATAACGACGGCAAAGACGATCTGGTTATCAACAACTTTCTTCCAGATGACGGATTAAAGGATTCTATGGCATGGTTTAGCGTACCCAAGGATCCTTATCGTGCACCGAACTGGGACCGACATGTATTCGCTCTTGGTGATGCTCGCGGTGGTAGCCACTACATGGGGGCCGGAGACATTGATGGAGATGGATGGAAGGAGATTGCAGTGGGGGCCAAAGGTAAACCTTTTGCCGACGGAAACTGGTTTGCTTTCTGGAAAAATCCCGGCAAGGAGAAAGTCAAAGGAGCATGGAAGAAAACTGTTCTCGCACTTAACGAAACTGCGGCCACAAATATATTGCCAGCAGATGTAAATGGTGATGGCAAGACTGATTGGTTGGCGTCACGCGGTCATGGTAATGGCGTTATTTGGTTTGAAAATCCATCTTGGAAGATTCATGACATAGACACGAAGATTGAATTCCCTCACAGTCTGACCGTAGCAGATCATGATAACGATGGTGATATCGATGCTGCCACATGTGGCTACGGAAGCAAACGAGTCATGTGGTACGAAAATGACGGCAAAGGCATTTTCAAGTTACATGTCGTTGATAACTTGCAAGAGAGTTACGACCTGAGGACCGTCGACATGGATGGTGATGGTGATTTGGATCTCCTGAATGCGGGTCGTGGTAGCGCCAACGTAGTTTGGTATGAAAACACGTCAAAATAGTCTCTCTCGTTCCACCAATGAGGTGCATCATGACATCACGTGTCTGCGTCCTACTCCTCTGCATTTTGCTGCATTCGACCGTCGCGGCTCAGGGTCCAGCNCTTCTCTCACCAGNAGGCCTCGAAACGTGGGCTGTAGATAGCTACCACATCGTACGTTGGAAACCAGAGCACATCGGCAAGAACGCTCCTTTGCTCGCCGAACTCTCGGTAGACAACCGGGAAACGTGGACTACGATCACGTTACCGTTCATCGATGCTGACAACGGTTCTTTACGCTGGAAAATCCCAAATATCATAGCTAAGAACTGTTTCATTCGAGTCACCAATACAAAGACGAATGTCTCAATTCAAAATGGCTCTCCGTTTGAGATAATCCCATCACAGGAAGTAGAGAATTACCGATGGTCTCGGATTCTCGAACAAACCCCGTATGCACCACGTGATGGTGCTGGGATTCTTTCCTTTAACGACAAAGTGTTTATCCTCGGCGGCTGGAATCCGGGAGACAAAAAGAACTTTCCACGAATATGCAACAACGAAGTCTGGAGTTCCACTACGGGTGAGAATTGGGAACTCGTTAAGCCAAACACGTTTCTTGATAACACATTCGATTCAGACACAGACTGGGAGGGTCGCCATACAGGAGGATATGTGGTCCACGATAGTAAGATGTGGTTGATCGGGGGTGACGTCAATCAGGGACACTACCAAAACGACGTCTGGAACAGCACAAATGGGAGAGACTGGACGCTCGTAACCAATGACGTACCCTGGGGGCCACGTGCGCTACACTATACGGTTTCCTATCAGGGAAAACTTTGGGTCATTGGTGGGCAGACGATGCCAGCGTTCGCAGAATCCAAGGAGCATTTTTATAGCGATATCTGGACGTCCAAAGATGGAAAGCAATGGACAAAGCTCGTGCGCGATGAAAACAGTTTTCAATGGAAGCCTCGCGGTATGATCAGCGGTAGCGTGGTCTTCAACGACCGCCTTTGGATTCTAGGTGGTGGTACCTACGATACCCCAACCACCAAGAGCCGTAATTACTACAACGACATCTGGAGCACAAAGGATGGCGAAAGCTGGGTATCACATACGCGCCACGCACCATGGCAAGCACGCCAATACCATCATGTGGTCGTTTACGACGATCGCATGTGGGTGATAGCCGGTTACAACGCTGGAGACATCAATGATGTATGGTATTCATCCGATGGCGAAAACTGGTACCGGGTATTTGGGACCCCATGGCAGGCGCGTCACGCAACTAGCGTCGTTGCTCATAACAACAAATTGTGGCTCACACTTGGATCCTGCATGGTGCCGGATCTCTGGCAGTTAGACAGAAGCGACGATCCAAATTACAAGTCGCCCAAAGAACCGCCGATAAAGGCCCTGACCGCGATCAAGCTCGACGGGTTTACGAAACGTAAACTTTTCATATTCGATGCCAACAATCCAAACGGCTCACCATTCGGATTAAACGCACAGGCCACAGGTCGAATACATGTCCCTATCTACTCTGGTACATTCGGAATCAATTATCTCGACCGAGCCGGTCGGAATGCATATGCGGAAATGCGAATAACCGACGATGGTGACATACAATTCATAAAGTGGAATGACGGCGGCGTCAAAAACACGATCGTTGTAGATAACAACGCGCGCCCCCGCTACATCACAATCAGGCAGGATTAGTCAGATCATCATCAGACGCACTACGCAAGATTCTGAAAAGCCGACCTGGGTGCGTTGGAGAGTGATGTTATTAGTTGGATTTGCAGCATTCTGCGCATATTTGCTACGGAATGGGATCTCAGCCGCAAATACCACCATCCAACAAGAGCTGCATCTNGATGATGAACAAATGGGAAAGATCTTAGCAGCCTTTGGAACAGCATATTTCATATGCCAGGTCCCGGGAGGGTTGCTTGGCAAAGTATTGGGATCACGGATTGGCTTCACAATCGTCACCGCTGGGTGCGCCATAGGAAACCTCTGGTCTACATTGGTCAGCTCTTTGAGCTCCTTGTGGATTGCTAGATTCACCATGGGCATATTTCAAGCGGGCCTTACTCCAATTTCAGCAAGAATTATTAAGGTTTGGATGCCCATCAAGTCCCGTGGNATGAGCTCCGCAGTTATCGCTGCCAGCATGTCCATCGGAAGCGTTGTTACTGTCGCATTTACTGGTGCTCTGCTTGAAGAAGGCATGTCGTGGCAGACTATTTTCGTCGGCTTTTCTATTGTCAGCTTTATNTGGTGTGTTGTGTTCTTNTGGTACTTTCGCAATAAACCAGACAGTCACCCTGGAATCGGCAACAAGGAATTATCCTTAATCCAGACCGGAAGGGATCCAAATCAAACAAGCGACAATTTCAATTGGCAGCAATTGCTCGATGTCCTTAAAACACCAGGGCTGACAGGTTTATGCGTGCAGTCATTTTTCCGCGCTGCTGGTTATATATTCTTCGTCACTTGGTTTTTCGCATTTCTCGAATACAAATATGGCATCGACAAGAAGCAGGCAGGCTTATTGACCAGTCTTCCCTTGATGGCCGTCGTAATTGGGAGCCTGACAGGCGGATACCTTGTTGACTTCCTATATCGTCGTACGGGAAGTCGAAATATCAGCCGGTCTGCTACAGCGTTTATCACCCTTCTATTCAGCGGGCTCTTTACCCTTGGTTCTGCTTGGCCAGATTCCGCCACGGGACTGTCAGTCATGATTGCAATTGGTGCGTTGTTCTCCGGCGCGGGTTCACCGGCGGCCTGGGCTGCGACCGTGGACGTAGGAGATCGCAATGCTGAAGTGGCTATGGGCGTTATGAACATGGCCGGCAGCCTTTCGGGCATCGTGCTACCATGGCTGTTGGGCAGCTGGTTCAAAGAGATTCGCCAGTCGGATGGCGACTGGAATCAAATAATCTATTTGCACGCCGCCTTTTATTTTTGCGCAGCATTTTGCTGGCTGTTTGTAAAACCAGATAAAGTCGTCGCAACGTAACATCCTCGTTTAAAATCGCAGGCTTATAACTCATGCCCATGCTCTTTGACACGCACACCAACTTAATGTGGTACCCAGACCACTTATCCGATGAATTTGTGGACTTCGCCTGGGAAGCAAAACGGGCCAAAATGAAGCTCTCTGACGATGTTTACTTTGCAGGAGAGGGCACTGATCAGGCTAACGCGTTTGACTCTAAGCCCGAACAGTTACTCGANGCGTCGGTCGGCTCTGATCGCGTCATCGTTTTTGGAATAAAAGCCCCCTTTACAGGCATCAACGCCGATCAGGAATTAATCGCCAACTTCGTCAACCAACACTCGGACAAATTCATCGGGTGGTGTAGCGTTGACCCAAATGACGATGACTGTATNGAACAACTCGAATACTACGTTAATGATCTCGGCTTGCGGGGCCTAAAATGTTCTCCGATCTATCAAAACTGGGACCCTCAGGATCCGAAGCATATTCCGCTTTTCAAAAAGGCCGAACAACTTGGCATCCCAGTGAATATCCATCAAGGCACATCGTTTGTCAGACCTGGACCGTTGAAATACGCTAATCCAATACAGCTTGAGGACATTGCCGTTGCGTGTCCTGACTTGAGAATCGTCATAGCGCATATGGGGCATCCCTGGGAAGATGAATGCGTAGTGCTCATTCGCAAACACCCAAATCTATATACCAACATTTCGGCACTTCACTACCGCCCGTTACGTCACTATCAGGCGTTTATGTCTGCAATCGAATATGGCGTAGAGCACAAACTCATNTTTGGCTCCGACTTCCCTTCAGCAACCGCACCTCAGGTCATCGCCGGACAACATAAAGTGAATGACGTGGTGGAGGGTACGAATCTTCCCAAGATTCCCGACGAAATGATTCACAATATCATTTATGAGAANTGGAAGAGATTCCTTCCCGAATACGCCTAATACATGAGCCCTGTAGAAATGACACCAAACTCATGAAGATAACGAACATAGAAGCGATCCCTGTCAACGTTCCGTTAAAAGACGGGATGACTACTAAAACGTCTCATGGGATACACGCCACCTCGCCGTACGTGATTATTCAAGTGCATACCGACAGCGGCCTTATCGGACTCGGAGAAGCAACCGTTGCACCCAGATGGAGTGGGGAAACAAGTGCGAGTTGNACCGCCGCGATTGAAGGGCTAATTTGCGACNCACTGACAGGGATGAACCCGTTAAACATACAGCAGTGCCAATATCGTATGGAACGTGTCATCAAAGGCAATCCGTTTACCAAAGCAGCGGTAGAGATGGCCTTATGGGATCTATTGGGAAAACACTGCAATGAACCAGTCTNNCGGTTGCTGGGCGGCAGTGTNCACGAAGCTCTACCGATAAGGATGGTTATCGGCTCTTATGATGTCCCTCAAGCCCTGGNTTTGGCAAAGNAATTCATCGGTGAGGGAACNAGATGTCTCAAGGTAAAGGTCGGTTTGGATCCACTCGCGGACATTGAACGTGTCGAGGCGATTAGAANTTTCGCNGGNCCTGATATTCCTATTAGTGTTGATGCTAACTGTGGNTGGACTTTCGATCAGGCACAACGTACTATCCGCGAATTGGAGCAATTTGACCTGCTGTTTGTCGAACAACCAATCGCCACCGACTCCCCCGAACAACTTGCGGAGTTNCGNTGTCGTAGTAACATCCCCATCATGGCCGATGAAAGCAANTTCACCACAGCTAATGCGTTAGATCTGATTAGACGCGATGCTGTGGATATCCTAAGCGTATATCCAGGAAAACATGGCGGCATTCTGAACACNTTGAAAATCACCGCACTGGCTGCGGCGGCTGGTATTAAATGCGCTNTTGGCAGCAATCTGGAATTAGGGATCGGTACTGCAGCGATGTTACATGTTGGATCTGCTCAANCGGTCATCGATAGCACGACCTATCCGGGGGACTTTATCGGGCCTTTATATCACGTACACGACCTGCTTACCGAACCACTATCACTTGGACCTCCGGCAGCCATTGTTCCAGACTCGGCTGGACTGGGAGTCACATTAGACCACGACGCACTGCAACGNTTCAAAGACGACAATGCCAGTCATATTTCGNTGGGGTAATCGCCTAACGGAAGCGTCCAATCAGATTTCCACCTTAAAANNTCCCGCTGGACNNGCTTGTTTTGGGCAAACGCCAACGNTTGTTANCTATCATCAACNAACTAACATTCCGACGCGTGATTGGTTATCGTTTACTCCATGCNTTTACGAATTGTTGTCACCATCGCGACCTGCNTCCTAAGCCTACCGANCTATGCGCAAAGTCCGCTCGACTTTGAAGGTGAACCGATAAACTACCAAACCGCAGCCCCCGCAAATGCAATAAGCCGACTAAATAAGACTCTANGTTCGGGCGAAACCCACCTCAAATACCATCCCGTGCGAGGATATCTTGATGCTGTCCTCGAGCAATTAAATATCTCAACAACCACTCAGGCCTTGGTGTACTCTAAAACCAGCTTGCAACTTCGCCCTATTTCAGCACGTAACCCGCGTGCACTCTATTTCAACGACGAGGTATACATCGGTTGGGTACCAACCGGTGATGTTTTGGAAATCATCGCCTCGGATCCGAATCTGGGCACGGTCTTTTACACTTTGAGTCAGCGGAAGACCGAGACACCAGCATTTGTGAAGGATCGCGGTCAGTGCCTGCAATGCCATGCAAACAGACGTACCAAAGAAGTTCCCGGGCCTTTGGTGCGCAGTTTTTTTACCAGCTACAGCGGCCAACCTGCCTACAACTTTGGCAGCCATTTGTCTGATCATACGTCGCCCCTAAAAGAACGGTGGGGTGGCTACTATGTCACTGGCAGCCACGGAAAGATGCTGCACATGGGGAATCTCTTCGTCTACCCAAACGACCCGGAAGAAGACATCTCCCTTAAATCTGGAGCTAATATTACGACGCTTCCACGATCCGTAAAGGACCAAGTATACCCCGTTCGTCATAGCGATATCGTTGCTCTTATGGTGCTCGAACATCAAACACAAATGCAGAATCTCATTACGAAGGTAATCTATGAAGAGCGACGCGGTGTCCACTATGACAAGGCGTTTGACCTCGATGAAAAGGGGCCTAGCGGATTTACACAACGACGGATCCAACGAGCAACTGAGGCTCTGGTCGAATATATGTTCTTCGCGGGCGAATTCAAACTCACGTCACCGATCAAGGGAACAAGTGGATTCAGCAAACAGTTCTCTACCCGGACACCTGCTTCTCGCGAAGGGAACAGTTTGTACCAGTTGAACTTGAAAACTCGCATGTTTGATTTCCCGCTAAGCTACATGATCTATAGCCAAGCGTTTTCCGCTATCGGTCCTATGTCGATGACTCGCATACAAGCCCGCGTTGCAGAGATCTTAAGTGAAACGCACACAGAGTCCGATGCCCGCACATTCCATCATCTAACCCCCGAATTGCGAAAGTCTATTAAGGAAATCTTGATAGAGACGCATCCGGCATTAAAGGCTCAACTGATGTCCGCAGCAGAGGACACGAGAGATTAACCAGCGAGCGAGTGTTTCTCTTTCAGCACCTCCCGTGCGAATCGCGGTTTTTAAGATACTGTAAATCAAGATGATGGCGTTGGTTTTCCCGCCGTGGAAATGCCCTAGGATCAACCAAGATCGCTTGATTAGCCAGTCTTCATTTCATAGATCGGACGAAAGTCCGGTATTTCTGTCACAACGCCCGTTGCTTCCTGCCGTGCTTCTGTTGCCGGCTTACTTCCAAGCAGATGATAGAGCGGCTCACCATCGCAAATCCTTAGCGGTCGATTAAATCGATCCAGCATCGTTGCTTCGTGACTGATTCCCAGAAGATGGAATATCGTCGCACAAAGTTCTTGCGGCAAAACCTTTCCACTGAGCGGATAAGCACCATTCTTATCGCTTTCCCCATAAACTTGTCCGCCGGATATACCAGCGCCCGCCAACGCTCCGCTAAATACCGGCCCCCAATGGTCTCGACCACCTGCAGCATTAAAACTGGGAGTCCTTCCAAATTCACCCACAGCCACGACCAGGGTCTCATCAAGTAAACCGCGATCCTCGAGGTCTTCAATCAGCGCCGTAAAGCTAACGTCAAACTGCGGACACAACACGTCTTTTACTCGGTTGTTATTGTCAGCGTGCGTATCCCACATCGGACGATTCGATGACAAATCCCCTGGCTCCCTTGGCCACTGGACATGCACAAAACGCACACCCGATTCAATCAATCGTCTGGCAAGCAAAACACTCTGCCCCCACTTACCCCTTCCATAACGATCACGCAAAGCCTCGGGCTCCTTATCTAAGTCAAAGGCTTCACGTGCCCGGCCAGTCGTCAATACACTATACGCCTCCTGCCGCAGTCGGCTGAAGTTCTCGACATTGGCCTTCGATTCCACCGTGGCAAAGTGATCATTCAATTGACTGAGCAGTCCCGCTCGTTTGTTCAATCGCAATGGAGAAATATCTCCCGGCAATGAAAATTCTTTTATTGCAAACTCCGGCGAATGCGGATTACAGGTAAAACGATCCGGATCTGCTTGGGATCCAAGAAAGCCCCCTGATTGCCCGGAAACGAGCACGCCTGGATTAGCAACCATCGGCTCAGGCAGCCATGCAAAACTGAACGGCACCGTGTCACTTGGCTTAAGCAGTTTCACAACGGAACCTAGATTTGGCCAGTCACTCGGATGCAACTCACGAGCGTTAGGTCCCTGGTACTTGAAACCCGTAAGCATCCAGTACGCACTTGTCGAATGAGTATTGTCATCGGTCGACAACCCTCGCATTACGGCTAGCTTATCGGCAATACGAGACGTGCGAGGAAGCAATTCGCAAAACTGTGTGCCTGGGATATTTGTTTGAATTGGCTTGAATGGCCCCCGCAGATCGACCGGAGCATCAGGCTTGGGGTCAAACGTCTCATGTTGAGGTGGACCACCACCCAAATACAGATAGATCACATTCTTCGCGCGGCCAAAAGTAGCAGCCTGCTCAACAGTGATCGACGACTCCCCCTCTGCAAGCAACGGGCTGGCAAGCGACAACCCGAGTGCATTTAAACCGCCAATACGCAACCAATCTCGTCGATTGATCCCGCTACTGTTCCGATCATTTGGGTCGATTATCGAAAGCAAGAATCTGTATCCATTTAGTTGTATCTACTAGATTGCGACAGCATTCATTATACAAGAACAACTTGCTAAGACTGAATGTATCTTCCTTGAAAGATATCGGCCGCTGACACAACAGGAATCTACTTTCCTTCCGCTGCCCAACGTTTCATCAACTCTATATTTGATTTGATTTCCGCAAGTCGCTTTGGATCCTGGCGTCGCTTTTCTAGTGTGTCAATGTAGACCTGCATATCGCTATCGAACATCTCCGGGGATTCAGAGTGTACTCCCTGATCACCGGTCTCCTGCTCCCAGTCGAGCAGTCGCTTTCGCATGTCATTCAATACATCGGCGTATTTTGCTTTACCTGCCAGATTACGTATCTCATGCCGATCGCGTGACAAATCGTATAATTCCTCCTCCGGCCGAACATGTGCCAACAACGTACGCTGAACCTTCGTCAGTGAACCATCTTCTCCGGCTTGCCTAAATGAAATCATGATTGCCTTGTTGTCCTTATAGGCATTCGGCTGTAAATGGGGGCGTTCCGGCAAGTAGTTTCGTATGTACTTGTATCGATCGGTCCGCACACTGCGCATGTGCTCAACGGTTTCATCACAACGATCTCGTGCGGAAAACACCTCAGAGCGATGCTCGTAGTCGCCTGACAATATATCCCTCGCCTGCATCCACACTGGAATTTCCAGATCGGCCAAGGCAAGCGATGTTGGAGTGATATCGATGTGCTCGACCATGTCATCCCTTTGACCACCACCGTCAATACCCGGCCCGGCTATGATCAGGGGTACTCGGACGCCTTCTTCGTATAGATATTGCTTGCCTCGAATGTGGCTGATCCCGTGGTCAGTCATAAAGACAACAATCGTGTTCTCAAAGTCACCTTCCGTTTTGAGCTTCAGCAGAATCTCCCCCAGAATTCGGTCGGTGTCCCGCACGCTATCNAGGTAGGCCGCCCAGTCGTTTAAAATCACATCCGTCGCGGGGTAATAGGGAGGTAGCTTTACGACAGAAGTCGGAGTGCGCGTGCCAAACCGTTCTTCTATGCTNTTTTGATACCTCTCTGTAGATTCTTCAGTGCCGCCGCGCAACTTGCCNCCACGCAACTGAATTTGCGCAAAAAAGGGCTGGTCGTTTTCGCGTTTTGCCCAGTCCGCACCGTCGTACATCCCCGGATCCCATCGGAAGTTATAGTCCGTCTTTCCAAGGCGTTCATCTTTGCGAATCGGCCACGCGGAAATAGTCGTGTAATATCCTGCTTCTTTGAAAAGCTCCGGCACAGGACGTATTCCATTCGGTAAATCAATTTTGATAGCACCTCTGCCACTACGGTGGTGGTGTGCACCAATACTTGTTTGATACATCCCCGTAATAAANGCGCTGCGACATGTCGAACAAACAGGTGCTGTCACAAATGCATTGTTGAACTGTATGCCACTCGCTGCCAGCGCATCAACGTGGGGAGTTTCAATCGGCACATCTCGATAACATGCAAAATGATCTGACATATCATCGACGATGACCCAAAGCACGTTTGGNCGCTCAGAAGCCGAAACCGGTGCGCAACAAAACACTCCAAGCAAACATACAACTGAAAAACGGAACATAAACGACCCTTTAAATGCAACAATCGCAGATTCTTTAACAGACAACGAATGCGATTCTACCGCTACATCTTCAACCCTCAGAGTGCCCGTAAAGTAAAATTAACGCATTCATTAAATTACTCAATCTTTTGCACGGTCGACGATTCGTACCAATGACAAGTCAATTCCGCCGCATTTGTATTTCACAAGTCATATTTTGCCTTTGCATTTCCACGGTAACCGATGGAAGTGACAGCACGATCATCATCAGTGATCAATCGAATCGCAGTTCGGGAATTTTTACCGTTCCGGTACTGGAATCACCAGAGACACTTCCTAATACCGTCCGGTTCTCCGTTACACTTGACGGCCTTACAGGTGGTGACCGCGTTCAAATGCTGATGAACGGTCGTGTTTTTTTTGGCGCCATTGAACCACAAGGCCCAAATAAAGAGCCACATACTGGCCGCTTTTCCGGGTCTATTCCTTCTGAATTGATTCGCTACGGTGACAATCAGGTCACCATCTCCGTAGATACGCTCCGCAGAAAGTACCAAATCGCATGCAGGGATTTAGAGCTTGAGATAACGCCATGGGCATTGCCTTATTGCCAGTACCGAGTGCCTATTGAAGTTGATGTTCCCGCTCCCGGATTAAACATCGTAGCGGTTACCGANAAACAGATATCCAACGCCATCGGTGCTCATGAAGAATACCGTTTTGACCCTCAATTCCTGGCCTATAACCACCTGTTCGTTGCAAGCATTGACGAAGCCACCAACNAACACACCGTAGCGCNACATGCCGGCTTTACGCTAATCACCCAAGCAGANAANTTGGCGGCGACCGATCCAGCATTACCCATCCCTACCGANAAAGGGGCGTACTATCTACTCACGTACGATAGCGTCGGCGGCAAGTTTTCGCCCGCNCTCCCTTATGAACAAACATTTCCAGTAGGTACACCATCAAGGACTCATGCGTATATGAGTTCATATGTTCCACGCTTATTACCGAAGACGGCCACCACGCATGAATGTCTGCTGCNATCCGATGGCAGTGATCTCAAGCTGCTAGTAAACAACTTGACAACGGCGTCTAATATNCGGATCCAANAAGTTGACATTGCCTTAACGGCGCCCTTTGAAAACAAAGGTCGGCACAAGCTCTTTCTTTATTATCAACCGATGGGCGCGCACTACCTGAAGATTCCAAACCGGCGGCTTTCAGNGCGACCAAAAGCCGTGGCCGAAGTCCCCCACGTAGGTGAATCNCAAAAGTGGCTCGGCAATACTCGCTACAGACTGCCGACNNTTGACGGATTTNAACCGTGGTTTGCTGAGACNACCGTCAAGATTACACCGCAAACACCGTCACCTGCACAATCGCGCAAGCGGATCACAATTACATCTGCTGCGAATGAATCACAATCGTTTCAATTAGTCTTAAAGCCAAATCTTGATTTTCAAATTGACGATGTACGCATCTCATCGCTTAAACAAGGGCGACACAAAATAACCAATGTAGAGGTTCACCAAGTCGACTATGTGCCGGTGCTCAACAGAGCAGTTATCAACCAAGTTACATTTCGTGGAACAATTGGTGATCCGTTAATTCCGGTGAGCTCTTTGAGCCGGAAAGCATCTGAAGGCAACGTGGCCTATTGGTTCACTATTCGCACACCAACTGGCACGCCACCCGGTGAATACACTGGAACCATCTCAATCCTCGGTTCTAAGGTCGCCGCAACGACCATTCCGATCTCGCTCGTTGTTAGCGACTTTGAACTACCCGAGTATTCTCCTTTTAAGTCACACATGGGAGGGCAATACATTGCAAAGAAGGGAGGCGGCGATGATGACATGCCCATCATGACGTATCACGGCGTCTCAAATAAGGAAGACATCCAGACACTTTCGAATAACTACTTTGAATTGATGAGTCGCGAGAAGTTTTACCCCAAAACGGTCGCGCTTTTCACTGAAATTGGCATGAAATGGAAAGCACCGCCCAAAGGTTTAAAAGTAGATGCTCCCAATAACTTCTTTGAGTTATACGACTGGGATTTCCGTGCATTTAATAAGCAAATGCGGCACTTTATTGATGGTTTGAAAGTAAACTCTGTCTGTCTGGCGCACACAAATCCCAGCATAAGCCACGTCTTTAAGCACCTCCCCGGTAAACCTGCAGATCCTATCCGATTCTATCCGGGACATACGACCATGGGATGGCAGACATTTCGCAACATGAATCAGGTTACGTACAAAACAAAGCCCGACGGCGCCTGGCATGACACCTGTTTAGAAGTCAGTGTCGAACAGTGGGATCGATTAGTGTTGGACTACTATCGTGCCATTGCGCGAAATTTGAAGAAACATGGCTGGCTCGACAAGTTTTACTACTTCATAGACGAAACATCCGGCACAGATCAAATCCTCCATTTGATTCGGTTGCTCAAGAGTGATCCGGAGACGAGAGACATCCGTTTTGCACACTGCCTACAGGGTTATGAATCCCTAAGGCACATGGAAGACGGAAAGTACGCATTTGCAGATCTCATTACCCATGTGCCGCAAATCGACGAGAACTACTACCGCTGGGAAGACTACTATTTCGACGACTACGATTTCCCCCGAGATCGCGACCGCCTTTGGGGCTATGCAGCTTATAGCAGTCGACTAGGCATTAACGTGCCAGGCATGACGAATCGCCAGGTGGGCCTTGAACTGTTCCGCAACGGAGCAAGCGGCTACGTAATATGGGATACCTTTATGTGGGATCATCCATATGGAATGGAAGACGATCCAAAGAACCCTTGGCAAGAACCATATGCTCGCTTAGCTAATGGCGCGCTGAGCTATTTTTATCCACCCAAACGTGATGGCTTACCAGAGGCACCGGACTTCACCGTTACACCATCACTTCGGATTATGACGTTTCGTGAAAGTGTTGATGATTACGAATACGCTCGCATCCTTGATGATCTTGTCGATAGAGCCGAACAGTTAGGAGTCGATACAGCAAGAGCCCGTATCGTGCTGGACGAAATCAGTAGCATGTTTCCTGGCACGGTTGAGTGGACGTTAAACGACGCTTGGTATGCCAATCTCCGCGATCGCATGGCAAGTGCAATCGTCGATCTGAAAGATAGACTGCCTTAATCTCGCCAAAGGAAGCAAATCAAGCAAGCCGTACGATCACCGTTGATCTGCTAAATCAATGCTGTTTATAACCCCAGCTTGCCCTTTAACCGTTGTTGCAACTGCTCTACCACTTCCGGCTTACGACTGGCAACGTTGATGGACTCACCGGCACTCGATGTGTGATCATATAGTTCAACATATCCATCATTATGCAAAATCATACGATATCGATTAGTCCTTATCGTCCTTGCGCGGCCGGCATAACTAATAGCTTCCCGATTAGGTTGTTGTGGTTTCTTTAGATGCGACGACAGGCTCTTACCATCAAGGAATTCGGGAATAGCAATTCCCGCCAACTCACACAACGTCGGATAAACATCAATCGTCTCAACAATCGAATCTGAATGAACTCCAGGACGCTTTGCTTTTGGAGTGACGACAACAAGTGGTGACCGCAAAGACTCTTCAAAAAGAGCGTGTTTCCCCCAAATGGCGTGCTCTCCCAAATGCCAACCGTGATCCCCCCACAGCACGACGATTGTATTTTGCTGNAGGTTTGTCTCNNTCAATTTGGCTATCAACTTCCCTACCTGTGCGTCCGCATAGCTCACGCAAGCAGCGTATGCCTTCCGCACCACAAGCGCAAAGGCTTCATCACTGTTGGGATTGTGTCCCCATCGATTGTATTTCATAAATTCACCGCTTCCGTGCCATGTGGTACGTCGGGTCGGTTTCAAGGGATGAGGTACAGGTGGAAACTCTGCTTCTATATATAAGTCGTGGTAGAGCTTTGGTGCCCCGAACGGAAGGTGCGGTCGGAGGATCCCAACAGCCAGAAANAACGGTTTTTCATCATCTGCAAGTAACTCGATCTGATTTAATGCCTCGTTTATAGAATTACCATCCGGATAGATCTCATCTCCTCCTTCAGTTGCCTGTAATACGTCCATCTCCCCCGCCTTGATTCTGATCTCACCGTTTGCAAGGCCGTGCATCCAACCACGAGGATGCTGCCAATCTCCAGCGGGTAATAAATGCCGATCCCAGGATCGAGGCATTTCCAACTGTAACTTGTCATCCCAATCCGGACCTCCACGCCCACCAGGGTGGTGCGACACTTTTCCAACCGACACCGTTGTGTAACCGTTCNTTCGAAACGTCGCTGGCAAACTCGNCGGCACAGCATCTGAGTCCTTCTGGATTTGAGATGCCCGCTGGAAAAGAGCACCATTTCCAGCTGGACCATACGTACCGGTTAGCAACGCATACCTAGATGCGCCGCAGGTGGGCGCCTGAACGTAATGCCGATGGAAGGCGCGACCTGCTTTTGCTAATGCATCGATGTGCGGCGTGCTCATGTGCTCTACTCCAAAGCATCGAAGCTCCGGGCGCAGGTCATCCACGCAAATCAGTAGAACATTAGGGGATTCTGCGGCGCACGAGACTCCGCAACTAAATGCCGTCATAACCAAGACAAAAACAAGTCGTCTGCACATACTCAATTCAACACACCTTTTATCCAATCTCGTGAATGTCTTCACNAAGACTACTACAATGCCATTATGAACCGACGCATTATAACTCTATTTGTTTGCTCGGCCTGCCTGGGAATCTATGCACTGGCTGCGCCACCATCGTTTGACGAACGGCTGGTGAATGATGGATATACATATAGTTTTGGTATTGCCGCCGCAGATATCGATGGTGACGGAGATATGGACCTGACCAGTGCCGATGCCTTGCCGAATAATAAGCTCTATTTGCACGAGAATGACGGCCACGGGAACTTCAAAACACATGTCATTCAAAAGGACGACCCGGAAAGACTCGAACGTCATAAGCTTGCAGACATCGATCAGGACGGGCACCTAGATCTTGTAATTGTTAAGAATCTGCACGGAGATGTACTTTGGTTTCGCAATGATGGAACACCTACAGATGGCGAGCTTTGGGAACGTCATGTCATTTGCGATAAACAACTTGTCGGTGCATACGATGTCGCCGTAGCTGACTTCGATGGCGACGGGGACTTGGACGTAGCCGCCTCGAGTTGGCGACTGAGCAACAACTTCGTTTGGTTTGAAAATGATGGCACTCCGACTGATGGGCCATGGAAAAAACATGTCGTAGATGAGAATTTAGCCGAAACGCGTCACATNGCCGCTGAGGACATTGACGGNGATGGTGACCCAGATCTGATNGGCACCGCGAGAGCGGCAAATCTAGTGGTNTGGTATGAAAANATTGGTAACCCAATTGAAAACGGCTGGNAGCGACGGGTTATAGACAACGTATCGCCGTCTCCAACTCACGGCCACTGTATAGACTTNGACCATGACGGTGATCTTGATTTGGTTATGGCACATGGCATGGGCTTTACAGGCGACGCAGAAAAAGAACGCTTAATCTGGTATGAAAACGATGCCCCAAAACGTGGAAAGTTATGGACAGCACACGTAGTTTCAAAGGATTTGCTAGGAGTCTTTGAACCGACTGTTCTCGATTACGATAACGACGGTGATCATGACATCGCCGTGACGATCGGGTACGGAGATCTAAAGATAAAAGAAACGCCGGACGAGGAACATCGGATACTACTATTTGAAAACACTGGCGATCCGCGTTCCGGATGGAAGGAACATGTCATTCGCAAGAACTGGCGCCGCGTGAACATGATCATCTCCACTGATGTAAACGGTGACGGCAAACCTGACTTGGTCGCGGGTGCAGAACGCGGGTCCAACGAAGTGCGGACCTGGATTAACACATTTGGCAAATAGAATCTAAGTGTGTTTCGTTGAGCGTCATTCGCTGAGGATTGCAAAGTGTATGCTCATGCGATCTGGNAATCCTGCATACCACGCAACTAACCAGCCGTCATTTATTTTTTGTATTGCCGGGTGACCGAAGCTCCATTTTGCCATATCGTCCCAGTACTCCACGTAGTCGATATCCGTACGACCTTGTGTCAGTAACGCCTGTTCATCATGCTGGTGAAGGACCATTCGATCCTCTATACCCCATGATGCTCCATTATCTTTTGATATCCAAAGCGCGATCGTACCAGGCTGTTCTCTATCAACGACAACCGCTAACACTCGATTGCCATCCGCCGCGCACGCACAGATCTGCCCCTCAATCACCGTTTCTGTCGGAATCGTGTTTGCATTAGTCACTTGCTCTGTTGAACCGTGAATAATGTGCACATTCATGTCGCATTGTTCAGCTCGATTGTGCGTCCAGAACATCCCAACATATGCTCCAGGCTCTGATTTAGTGGCAAGNCGTTGATCCCAAAAATACTTTCCGTGTGTGGGATCCTGCGCAATCAAAGTCGGCGACGCAAAGGAATTTCCGGCATCACGTGAAACCACGATCCACGCACCAGGTTCAACCGGTGATGGATCATCGAATTCCTTGAAACTTTCAAAACTACAACCAATACTCCCATCAGACCACTTGAGAATTGGTCCAGTGACAGCACAGCCCTTTAGTTCGCCAGTGTCAATCTCTCGCCATGCACTCCAGCTATCGCCATCGTCTGTGGATTCACATACGACGATCTTTGTGGGCAAAAGGCCTTCGGTTTCCGGATTAAAGAGAGGTAACGTGGGATCAGTTCGATTTACCCACGTACTGTAGATTTGAAGCCGTCCGGGTACTGCTTCTACCATTTCGGCTGCGAGAAAGGATCCGGGCACACCATTTAGTACATGCTCAAACCGATGCGGGATACGTTGCCACGACTGTCCACCATCCGTCGAACGGGCCAACCCAATTGTATTATGAGGCGTGTGTTTCTCCGTCCCCATTTGCCATCCTGCAAGCAGTACTCCGGAATCAAGCACTACAAGACTCGTCGTATACGCAATCTTCTCCGCATCGGATGATTGCGTTGCATCGTATATGATTCCTCTACGTTGGATTTCCATATTCATACCTCGGTTACCCTAATCGCTCCGTTTTGAATACTGAAGTTTGGCGGTCAAGGTATTCCTCCTTTGACATTGCCGGCTCNAACTCACGAAGCACCTTGTTTCCTTGTTCAGCATCTCCGGCAAGCAAGTCCACAGCCATCATGGCCAGGGTTTTAGCGGGAGAAACATATCCAGCATCGTGATCTGCAATACACCAATCTGTTTGATGGTGAACACCAGCACCCCCGGTCATCATCGGGTGTAACACTGGCATAAACTGGCTCAAGTCCCCTGCATCAGTGGAACCGCCGGCGTGGCCGTAGTCCCGACAGCTATTCTCGCCGAAAANAAGATCAGTGTTATTGCGGAACAGTCGAGCAAGATTGGGGTCATTCCTCAAAGGAAGGTTTCCGGGCACTGTTTCGATTTCTACTTCACACCCCATTGCGATCGCGGCACCGTGAAGAGATCGATCTACTTTCGCTGCTGCATCTAATATGGCGTCAGCGGTCTTGGCTCGTACGTATGTCTCCATCGTGACCTCGGACGGAATGATATTCACCAGGTCTCCACCTTTGGTAATGATCGGGTGCACGCGCACGCAATCTTCGTCGGCGAACGTCTCCCGTTGTGCATTAATCGCACTTAATGCAAGCTGTGCTGCATACAAAGCGTTTATACCTTTTTCCGGTGATCCACCCGCGTGCGATGCTCTCCCTACAAACGTAATGTTCTTTGCGAGAAAGCCATTGCTCGATGGAGCGAGTCCAGCGCAACCATCCGCCACATCAGGGCTCGTTGAATGAATCATCATTGCAATATCGATATCATCAAATTCACCGAGCTTTACCAACTCCTGTTTGCCCGTCAAAAATGACGTCTCACCCTGTTTCACTAATCCAATTCGGTAGTCAATTTCCACGTACTCTTCTGCGGGAACCGCATAAAACACAATATTTCCAGACAGATGGTCGGCAATGCCGGATTTTGTAAGACCGATAGCCGCGCCCATCATTCCTGCAATCTGTGCATTGTGACCACAGGCGTGCGCCGCTCCGGTTTCCGGGTTTGCCCGCGGATGGCCGGGCACCTGCAAAGCATCCAGTTCACCCATTAATGCCACGGTTGGCCCAGGTTTTCCACCTTTGAGGATGGCTTTTACGCCGGTGATAGCCATCCCTTGTTCTGGCACGAGTCCGAGTGCTTCGAATTGTTCTTTAACACGGTTGGAGGTCTGAAATTCTTTGAATCCAAGTTCTGGGTCATCCATGATGGACTCACCAAGTCCGATTATCTGATCGCGTGACTGATCAATTGTCTCGCACACACTCGTCTTAAGATCACTTATTCCCATTTGTATTCCTTCATCAGCGGGCAAAACGCCTCAATAGCGNCTTATAACTTCTGCAGTTTTAATATTCGCGATATATAAGTGTCGGCAAAGTCGTTAGTGGTGTTTATGTTTATCGATTACACTCGTCTAGCCATCAACATCTAACAATTCCCGAAAAGCGATCTCATCCACATTTCGACCGCTAATTACCACGACGATATCGCCTTCTCCTTCGAGCTTCGCATTACCGGCTAGTAGAGCGGCGGTGGCAATCGCACCCGAAGGCTCGGTTCGCAATCCGTGTTGATCGTATAACCATTTCATTGCTTCGCGTGTTTCGCTATCAGGGATATCGATTGAACGCGATACCGCGCGACTGAGAATCGGCCAGTTATGCAGGCCGACGTCATAAGATAACAATCCATCACAGATACTCGTCGGCTTATCTAAACGCACGCGTTCACCCGCGGCGAGAGATTGCTTGAAATCCGCTGCTTGTGATGGCTCCACTCCTATGATTTCAGCTGTTGGAAACAAGTGCTCAATGGGTAAGCAGTGTCCGGCCATCAACCCGCCGCCGCTAACTTGGCAGAAAAGCTGAGATAAGCCACGGCCTTCAGAATTAAGTGCGTTGGCAATTTCCAGACCACCGACCCCGTTACCGGCGATAACAAAGGGATCATCATAAGGTGAAGCCCGTAGCGCGCCCTGTTCATCGACCAGAGCCTGAGTCATTTTGTCACGAACGCCGGTACGGTGATCCTCAGCGCGGTCATAGGTAAGGGTCTCGCCACCTAACGCATGCACGGTGTCAAACTTTATGCTTGGCGCATCTTCTGGCATCACGATGATGACTTGCTTGTTATAGCGATTGCATGCAAAGGCAATACCACATGCGAAGTTGCCTGACGAATGTGCTGCAATTGGTGAATCGCCAGCGGCTTCCAAATTATTAGCCATCCAATTGAGTGCACCAAGCAACTTGAATGATCGCACAGGTGTGAAGCCGTAGTCTTTCAGCCAAACCCGTCGCGAGCCNGGCAAGCCAAGCTCACGTTCGAGAGGATAGGAACGGATGAGCGGAGCAGGGGAGATGTGCTGGTAGATTATCTCGCTGGCTTGATACACGTCGTCAATGGTGGGTATCCGCAGATTCATAGCACCTCCTAAACGAGTGAATTTGACATCGCCATTTTAACACATTTCCAAAAAGCATCCGTGCAGATCATCAGTCCAANCGACCGGCNAGNGTCGGCGCAGCANAACACANTAGGCTGTCATTAAGACGGCCGCTAGGCCTGACTCATGGTAGCGTAGCCCGCGATTCGGGAACGACTCGATAACAGGCGGTTAGATNTACGGCGGCACCCGGGGGNCACATTTGCTTGACCACAGGTCCTCGCCTCGCCTCACCTCANCTCTTCNAATAANCGCATCTGNTCNCCAATAGGTNTTCCGAAGAANTCNTGCAACGANTCATAGAATNCNGCGACTGTTTNGAAGTGTGTATATTGGACGACAGCATCCTTCCAACCGAGCTTGGCGATCATCGGGTAGAACCTAGTCGTGTAGTGGCGAACTTTCCGCGTCGATGANCTATGAATCAAATACACCACGCCCCAGACTCCGGCATCATACGCGAGGTGCCGATAGTATTTCTTCAACTCCGGTCTATCGCGTTCGATGGCACCTATGTCCTCAAAGTCAATGATCGTAGCTTCAGTGGGGTCGACGGATTGGACCATCCGCATCGACTGCCGCATTGAATCCTGAAAGTTGACCCACTCGTGTTGTCCGCCAAGGTAGAAAGCGATGAATTCAGCACCACCTTCGGTCATCCACGTTGGCGTCTGTGGATAGCTGCGTTGAAAGACGTGCGTATATTCGTGGATTCCACGTGTATAAAGATACGGCATCGGAAAGCCGTGTGGATTTATGAATACAAGTTCTGCTAAAGGGGACTCTGTAAAGTCGACGTACGATAGGTATGCTTCGGTTGATCCATCNTTTGCACGCTCTATTAAAGATGCGCCGTTGCGCNTCAGGCAANGTTCGTAGTTGTCGTTGTTATTGGGATGACGACATTTNCAATAGTCTTTGATGATTTTCTCAGCTACTGAAGCCTCGGCCAACTCATCTTNTTCCTGCCCGATGATGTAAACGTTTGTGGGACCGTAATTGCCGAGGTACTCCCGAGTAGNATCTATCCCGGTTTTAAGCACAGACTTCCATTTTTGGTCATAGTTGTTATTACCAAAATATTCGGGTGCCTCGCTTGANCTCTTTAGTAGTCCTCCGTCGGTGCCGACGGGTTTCTGGTCAGAGCTTGNTTTNGATTTATGGGCTGACTTTTCAAACACAAAATCGACCGCTGCCAAGAGATCTAATCTCTTGAGCAACAAACCGGTAGCATCGTCTTTCAGACTCTGACCTGTGTTTTGNAAGATTCTCATCATTGCTTGCGGAAGGTTGTCATCTATTTCTCGCCATTTAAAGCCACTAACCTCTATCGCTTCACGCAAGATCATTGCCGCACCACAGAGGATTGCGTTTGATGACGAGGTTGCAGCTGCTGGCACAACTAGGTCGACTTTTTTATGCCTGTCTAGATAGATGGTGTTGNTGCCGGGAAGGACAGCTCCAATTGCAAAACAGTTTGGTTGGCTTGAGGGCCAGGAGATNCCATTGGTGAAGTTGTGATTGCCAGTGGGCGCACTTACCCAGATGCCTAGCTTGCGTAATTTGGCCAGCTGCGCGTCGATTTCTGTTGGNACGGGTTCGTCGTGTGCGCGGTCGTCGACCGGTGCAAGGTTTACCGTGGTAATCCGATATTTACGATGGTGTTTGGCAACCCAGGCTAGCGCCTTCGCAAGGGTTTTCGAATCCTTGACGTTACAATGGCAGCACTCTAGNGATCGAATAACTGCAACNTGATTATTNAANGCGACACCGCGTTTCCCTTCGTGATTTACACTTGATGGGATACCAATAGTNGTACCGTGATACCCTCGGCCTTCATGNCTTGGATCGTCATCTCCATCGACACTGTCATATGTGACTAGCACCTTTGGATAATCGTCATTAACATCCGAGGACCATTCGGGACGTGAAAGATTGCACCCATCATCGACNAGTGCCAATGTCTGATTACGACCGAAGGTTAGGATTCCTTCATACTTTTCCCAGGTTGCAACAACTTGAGACTGCTCAAAAGGAAGCGGCTGTGCAGGTTCCTCAGCAAAAACGACAGGTATGCCGAAGATCAAACAAAGCTCTACTAACCAAAGTGTTAGACGGGAATTCATCAGTGATCACCTAAACTAATCGACTTCGAAATAATCGCACCTCAAACATTACGTTATTTCTTCTTACTGTTGCCGGATTCTAAACCTGCTTTAATCTTATACGTTGCGTACTTCTCAATGATATCTGTCGCCTTATCAGTATTTAAGGCGGTAGCACATAAACCACAATCAAGACATAAAAGGGCTGGATGCATGTTCTCAAGGCTTATTTGAATCCATGATATAGCGCCAAAAATACCTTCCTCGATTCTATCGGGATAATTTAACGCCGATTCCGTGATTCTTTAACGAGCCTCGAACCACGCGGTGGCCTCCGCAGTTTGTGCACGTTTCCAGATCACTGCCCATAATATGTCACTTTCTTTTTAATTTCGTGTCCGGTTTCCAGCCGAATACCGTTTTTATTGGTGAGGAGGCAATTAAGACCTTGCCTAAACCAAAACACAAAACAAAAGGACAAAGAAAATGAAACGCCGCCCATTCGTTCTCACACTAATCTTGACACTAACAATCGCCTTCACCTCAGCATCTCCAGCCTTCGCAAAAAAGAAAAAAGAGAAAAAGCAGACCACAGACAAAATAGAAGCGCCTGCTGT
>PAXU01000054.1 GCA_002714565.1 Rhodopirellula sp. | reverse complement strand
GTGCAAAAACGATCTATGTAACCGCGTGGCACTTACATCAGCTAAAATGAAAATTAATACACTAGCTATACCGCCGCACCTTTTTGAATCGACTCGAATGAAGCTACATATTTTCACCATCGCTACGTTGATCGCTCTGATTGCCACGACAACAGCAGTCGCACAACAGCCCACTAAGCAACCGCCGAAACGAAATCCTAATCCTGCTTTTGCACAGGTTGAAGATGTCCCAGGACTTCCGAGAGTACTACTGATCGGGGATTCCATTTCGATTGGATATACAGCACATGTACGCGCGATGCTAAAAGGCGTTGCCAATGTCCATAGACCGTTAACGAATTGTGGTCCAACAACAAGAGGATTAGAGAATATTGATGCATGGCTGGGTGATGGCAAATGGGATGTCATTCACTTCAACTGGGGGCTACATGATCTCAAATACATGGGACCGAACAACGAAAATCTTGCTGACCCCAACGACGCCAGCAGTCATCAACAAGTGCCAAGTGATGAATATGAATCCAATCTAAAAACACTTGTAGAGCGAATGCAAGAAACTGGTGCCACATTGATATGGCGTACAACAACACCGGTACCAGAAGGCGCAAAAGGGCGAGTTGTTGGGGACTCTAAAACATACAACGACGTTGCAAAACGAATTATGCGAAAACAGAAGATCGCGATTGATGATCAGTACACCTACTCCATCAGAAAAATCAGTGATTTGCAACGTAAAGCCGATGTCCACTATACGACGGAAGGCTCTATTAAACTGGCAGAACAAGCGACGATTGCGATTAAGAAGGCGCTTAAGAAAGCCAAGTAAACAGAGAGGATCATCAAGGGAAAGTCATTGGTGCAATTCAAGAAACTAGAAGATATCCCGCTGAATGTACTAGTGGACTCTCTGAAGCGTTCCACTGTCGACAAGTTCATTAAGACTAGCGAAAAAGCACTTAAGCCATAACGTATTTGCTGATTCGACGTAGCTAATCTGGCCTCCCCTAAGGGGAATGCCCCACCCATGCTTCCTAACCGCACTATATTCCAACGAGCTATTAGGGCGACACGGGAATTGGATGCGGGCATTGTTGGCAGAATTCTCGCATCCTCCGCCTTCCTCGGCTAGCGCCTCGTTACACGGGAGTTGCGGTTAGGCCAAGCCTCGCAAAACCACAGCGTTACTCGTGTCGCAGTGCTTCGATCGGGTCCATCTTTGCAGCACGGATTGCCGGATAGATGCCGAAGATTACGCCGACGATTACCGAGATGCCAAATGCGAGAGGGATCGACCATGGAACAATGGTCGGAGTTACGTTTTGCACTGCGGATGGTAGCGTGGCCATCATTTCCGGGAATTCCTTGGAAAGCCAGTCGCGTACGTAGTTGATAAACGTTGGACAGAACAATCCACCAACAATTCCAGTTAGTCCGCCGCCAACGGACAATACCACCGTCTCTGTAAGGAATTGGCGTGTGATGTCGTTTTGCTTGGCACCGAGTGCGCGACGTATCCCAATTTCTCGTGTGCGTTCCGTAACAGTCGCCAACATGATGTTCATAATTCCGATACCACCCACGACAAGCGTCACCGCGGCAATCAATCCCATGAATACCATAAACATCAAGCGGGTTGTACGTGCCTGTTCGAGTAACTCCAATGGCACGACTACTGCATAGTCTTTGGTCTTATGCAGCTTATTCATGGTACGTTCAATAGCTTCGGCGGTCGCAACAACCTGATCGATGGAATCCACCTGGAAAGTGATTTGGCTTAATTGAACTTCTTCACCCGTTCGCGAGCCGGCGGTTTGAAACAGCACAACATCGCCGATTCGTTGCCAAAATGTCTTCAGTGGTATGTAGATATCACTCGTAAAATCCTGGGCAGCCAGTGAACTTCCGATACCAGCCATAGCTGTACGTGGTTCCATCACGCCAATGACGACATATGGAATATCGCGGATACGGATAGCTTTACCGAGTGGGTTTTCAGCGGGAAAGAACCGATTGGCAACTTCACTCGACAGGGCGCAGACATTGGATCGCTGTGAAACGTGGATGTCTGAGATGAATTCACCTCGATTGACTTCGAGCCTCATCATTTCCCGATATTCGGGAGTGCATGCGACGATGTGGCCTTCTACGGTAACGGCGCCGTAATGGGCTTCACGCTTGGTTTCTCGAATCAGGATATGATCCTTAACCGATTCGATTTTAAGCAACGCCTCGACGTCGTCACGTTTGATTCCATATTTTACAAACAGGACTTCAGAATCACCGGAGTTTTCGTCAACGGGCAGTATGCTTCGCAGAATGACATTACGTGCACCTAGCTCTTCGATTTGCCGTTGTGCTTCTAGGCTGATGCCTTCACTGATCGCGAGCAACCAGATTACACTCGCCACACCGACGAAGATACCAAGGATGGTAAGAAGTGAACGGAGCGGATGAAGAAAGAGGCTGTTGATACCGACCCGCCACGTGCGTAGCTGGAAGATCATCATGATTAACGTGTGCCACTTCTTGCTGCTACGTTATCAAGCGAATCCTTGCTGCGATTGTCATTTCCGGCGACCGTAGATGCTGCTGTTTCAGGTAGGTCAGAACGTTTGATAAATCGGAATGGGGTGAGAGCAACTTGATCACCTGGTGTAAGGCCACCGGTCACGATTACCTGGCTGTTATTGTTTGATCCAACAAATACTTCGCGGGGTATCCAGTCGTTCTTTTCGCGAATCAGGCAGAAGAATTGCTCTTCGTGCTCAATGATTGCTGCGAGCGGCACTTGGATCACGCTTGACTTTTCTTCGAAGTAAATTCGAACTTTGCCTCGCATGCCGGGGCGAATTCCAGGTGTAGCTTGTGTGATCTTTACTTCGGTGTGGTATTCAAGCGGTGCACCGTGCCAACGAAGCGGAAAGGGATAAGCAGCAACTTCGGTAACTTCCCCAATCAGCGTGTTATCAGGGTCAGAGTCCAATTCGATTCGTGCCAGTTGCTTTGAGGTTACTCGGTTAACATGTGATTCGTTGACACGCACATGGATTTCCATGTTATTAATGTCCGGTAGTCGAATGACGATTTGGCGATGTCGAATGGTGGTTCCTTCTTCGATGACCACTCCACGACGCTCGTCGTTCGCATAAACGACTTGGCCAGCGGTCGGTGCGGTAACGATACACGCCTTAATCTGATCCTCGATTTCCTGTTGTTTTTGCGTACTGAGCGTATAGGTATAAGTGGCGGCTTCCTTTGCAGCTTCAGACTTGGCAATCTCGGCTTCTAGTTGACCGACCATCTTGTCGCGTGTGAATTTGCTATATACATCAAGCTTTAGCTTTGCGGCATCAACATCACGCCCGGCTTTTTCCAAACGAAAGCTGTCACCTTGGAGTTGTAGCTCTGTAATGAATCCAGCCTGTGCGAACTGCTTGCTATGTTTGAACATGGCTTCGTAACGCTTGTATTCTTCTTGAGCAACGAACACATCACCTTCCAAAACGTTAATTTCCTGTTGGTATAAACCTTCCTTGTACTCGGTCAGTGTCCGTTTGGCGTTATCGAGATTGCTTTCAGCCTGAGTGAGGAGTGCCTTGTCATTGGCAACGATGATCTTTTGTGCGGTGAATTCGTTTTCTAATGCTGCTGAATCGAAGTGGATCAACTCTTCGCCTTCGTCAACATTGGTGCCTTCTTCAATGATCCAGATGATCTGAGTTCCGGCACCATTGCGTGATTCGATTTCGCAGCGAACTTCTTCGTTGCTGGCGCTTACCACGTCACCAGTTTCAGTAACAAAGGCAGCGAAATCAGACTGTGCAACTTCGTGGACGAGTGCTTTGTCGATTTCGTCCTGCTTCTCCTGCTCGTTTGAATCGAGCAGGTAATTGGAGCCAACAACGATGCACGCGGTGATGATAGCAAGTGTTACGCCGCGACCAATCCATTTAGTGATTTGTTCTCTCATCGTGCTTCTTAAAGGAGGGAGGTTTGGTTAGACCTTTAGTATAAGCGTCTCTGGTGATTTTAGGCAGGGTTTAAGGCTCTTTCACCAAAGCAAATTCACACCCGTAATCTCATAGAAGTTCGGATTATTCGGGTTGTGAACAGGATCAGAAGAATCGAGTAAACGCCGTGGTCACGTAATGCAAGCTTCGTCTGACGGTAGCAGATGCTACCGATTGAAGGACGCAGTTGTGACGTTGGGTGAATTCACAGCTTGCAGTCGCTTCGCTTCGTTGTAGTCAGCAATGGCTGCTTCATGATTTCCGAGCTTGCGATTGGCCATTCCACGGTTGTAGTACGCGATTCCCAATTCCGGGTTGATCTCAATTGCATGTGAATAGTCAGCGACAGCTTGATCGTATGCCTTGGTGTGTATGCCCAGGTCACCACGGTTTACATAAGCTTGAACGAGAGTATCATCCAGTCGGATTGCCTGGGTGTAGTCACTAAAGGCGTTTTCAAACTTCCCTTGGTTATGCTGTGCAATACCGCGTTTGAAGTACATTTCTGCTGATTCTGAATCATATCGCAGTGCATCGGTATAGTTGGCAATCGTAAGTTCCATGTTGCCACTGCTAAAATAAGCTTCACCGCGAAGTGAGTAGGCCTGAGCAGTGGATGGCTCAATTCGAATAGCCTCGCTGTAATCAGCGATAGCAAATTCGGTCTTTCCGGTTTTTTCGAGGCTTTGGCCGCGTTCTATCAGAGCTTCCACGTTATTGGAGTCTAGTTTGATCGCGAAGCTAAAGTCATTGATTGCGAATTCAGTCAGTCCTTTTTTGGAAAAGGCGATTCCACGTTTTAGGAATCCGCCAGCTGCTTTCGGATCGAGCTTGATGACTTCGCTATAGCATGCGATCGCTGTGTCATAGTCCTTCTTTTCCATGAAGGTATCGCCTTTGGCCAATTCAGCTTCTCGAGCGGTAAATGTCTCCAAAGATTGTTCATAGTCGGTACCGTCCAGCACATTGTCGACTGCGGGCGCTGGTACGTCAGCTTGGTTCTTGCCGAATCCAATTTTATTTAGCAGGCTTGGTTTAGTGGTTGTGCATCCTGTTACAGAAGCAGCAATAAGTACCAAAGCGAGACGGCGAGTTACGGACTTTTTCATTGTCGTTTCTCAGTGTTACAGCTATATGTCGATCATTTACATTGCGCATGGATATCNTTAGCGCGGTAATTACCTGCTCTCATATTCGACTTTGAGAGCTGGAATCTTTGGTAAAAGTGACATATTTTAGCTAAAACGCATAAATTAACATNGATGCGTTTAGNGTGCGGGAGCTCTGNACNTANGGNCCTAACCGCAACTCCCGTGTGACGAGGCGCTNGCCCAGGAGGGCGGAGNATGCNGGAATTCTACAAACAGTGNNNGCATCCAATNNCNCGNCGTCAGATGACTCCTCGACATATGGTGCGGTTGGNANNGNNCATGAAGGGGTATTTCAGCAGTGCCCTGCGGTTGCGTAGACATTCTCNTCCCGTGCTACTTCACGAGACTCTTGAGCAGGTTGACCATTTCGAGGTCACCGGCTTCTTCGGCAATTTCAATAGCTGTTTTGGCGCCGCCGTAGGTTTCGGTCGGATCGGTACCATTTTCAACAAGAAATCGCGCAACATTCAATCGTCGTTCAGAGCGTGCATGTTTGAGGTACTCGAACATCTGTGAACCTTCGACTTCGCGTAAGAAATTACGTACGCGTGCGACATCCTGAAGAGCAGTCCAACCAAATGAATGTTGACTATTGATATTTGCACCNGCATCCAAAAGCGCCTGTGCTAATTCAGGATCACTCCATTTGGTGGCTTCATGTAAAACACTAAATTGGCTTATATTTGTCGCGTTTGGGTCAGCTCCGTGATCCAGCAAAAACTTTAACCCCGCTAGATTNTTTGATATGGCGGGGGCGAATGCAGGTGTGAATTGAAAGTGTCCGGCTTTCTTTTCTACGGATACCCCGTTTTCGATGAGTAATGCCATTGCATCGGTGTGACCATCAAACGCTGCTGCCATAAATGGAGACGGCACCATGTTGCCACGGCCGATTTCACCGACAGTACTATGAGCAATCTGATTTAGAGTGTCGGAATCACCTACCTCATCTATGATTGCCTGAATCGTTTCTACATCATTTTCCATACACGCTCTGGCAAGTGATCGATGCGTTTTGCGCATCCTTAAATTCACATCACGCTGTAGATTATCTACCCAATTGCCGGCATCGCCAGAATTTTCCAGTTTGTTGAGTTCATCTGAGAGCGGTTGCCATTGTCGCTGTGCAAACAAGATCCGACTATTCAATTCCGGATCAAGTATTGGGTATGTACCGCGATTTAGTTCGGTTTGAGCAATATCTCGTCCAATCGGGATGACTTCAATATGATTGACTTGAAGTTGCGTATTAAAATCCAGAGATTGGAATGACAGCATTCCTGACAAGTGCCTCAATGGATGATAGTCAAATGCAGAGTTTAGTGGTTCATCTCCGATAAACATGTCGATACGTGGACCACGCGCAATGACTGTCATGGAGGCGAAGTCATCACCGTGGTTAAGGAGTGTGCTGAGTTCATCTGAGGTCTTGGTTTGTCGACGATCCAGCAAAACNTTTTCATTACTGCGTTGCACCAATGCAGATTCACTTCGCTGAGAAAATTTAGTTGGTCGGTCTGAACGGTGGTTGTCATTGATCAAAACACCGGCAAAGTTACTAAATCCAAAGTTATTACTTGCAGCTACAAAGTCAGGTTGATAGCCCTGTTGTAGGTAAGGATGCAAGTAATTTGCGCCGAATACATCTTCTGCATCCGCTGGTGAGGTTCCTCGAATGGTCAGCCCACTGTTTCCTTTCATCAACTGATAATCAAATGAAATCCGAAAGTCAGAAAAAATCCCTCCCCGCCAGATTAGATATTGATTACCGGTTGCAGGCCAAATGCCAGAAGGCTTGAGAACGGGAGTTGAAATAGAGCCTTCCTCGATATTGAATCGATGGGTCATTCCATCCCAGTAGCCGATGTGTTCGGCATCCAGCAGATCAATCTTCTTACCTTCATGTGTTTGATCCTCGTATGCCACACTGCGGATCTCCACTAGGTTGTCCATTTTGGCCATTTGCCGCATCAGTTGGCTAGAAAAATCTGGTGAGTCGTTGCGTTTAAGCAGATCACGCATGAAGTGAAGTTGATGATAACGAGCGGCGANATTACCAGCAGCTGCACGTTCGGATTCCATATTTAGCGCGGCAGATAGTAGTTCATCAGGTGCTCTTGTACACAAAATGAGTTGTGCCAGTGGCATGGGTTTTCCATCAGCTGCCAGATTTTTGAAATAATCACGTGACGCTTCAAAGTCATCGACAGAACTCTTTTGGCGACCATTACGGCCAAAAAACCACTGATTGATCTCTCTAAACACATCACTACTTTGGAATTGCATATATGCACCGTTTTCAACGGGATCCCAGAGGATTGTGCCGTCCAGATTAAATTTCACATTCGCAATTAGAGTTTTTAACTCTTTAGTGGTTAACGAACCAATCTGTGAATCCAATTGATTGAAGTCGGGCTGGAGATCGTCAGCAAAGGGCTTGAAATGCTGGAGACGCCACTCTTGGAGTACAACAACATCGCTTTCGTTATCCCGCACTAAGCCACGGATCATTACTCTGGGGAATAGGGAACCCGTTTGATTTTTTCCCGGTCCAGCGACTTCAAATCTTTCCGATTCCAAGGAAAATCTACTTGGTTGCACAAGTGATTTTCCATTTTCCGCATCGATTGCGATCAAATGTCTCTCAAAATCCAATCCAACGATGGCTACTCCATTACTATCAAACTTGATTTTGGAGAATCTGACGGATGGTGGAGTTTGTTCTTCAAAGAAATAGTCTCCATTTCCAAAGTTGATACAACTGACTGTGCCGGCATGAGTGAGCATTGCTAGACGCGTTGAGTCCGGACTGATGACAAATTCCTTTGCCTGNTTTGTCTCACCGCCGTCCAAAACCAAGTCCAGCAATGGATCATTAAGATCGATCAACTGAATGAGTCCGCCATCCTCCACAGCGATGAATTTACGTTGTAGAGGTAACCAATCCAGGAATATTACATTCGAGTTGCCGGCTAATTCCCGCACAGCATCAGTTGCTTCTCCAATCTCAAAGATTCGGTACTTGTTCAGGCTGTCTACTATGCACGCATGGCTTTCATTTGCCGTAAGTTGCACATCGATAACGGAAGATTCATCGGTTAGTTGAATGTGATGCTGGATTTTTGCGTCGGACTGCGCGTCGATTATCCAGCAGTTGGAGCCATCGAACACAATAATCTTATCGTTATGGTACTTAATCGCAGTTTGCTCAATGGACTCCGGAAATGACTCGACGTCANTGAATAATTCCTGAAGTGTGACTTGTTCATCATTTAGTCGGTTNCATAAATGNATTAGCCCATCCTCTGTATGGACGATAATGACATCTGTCATTACNTCNGCGTGGATTGCCGTTGTCTGGAATTCCAAGTTGAAACCACGCAGATTGCCTTGCGGAGGAATTGATACTTTGCCAGCAGCATTAATTATTCCGGTCTGCCTAATGGGATTGCGATTTTCATTTGTGCCTCGGAATTCAAAGAATTCTACTGGGTTTACTAATTGTCCATTTCTCCCTGTTGGACTCCATATGTTGAAATGACTTATGACATGTGCAACTTGTAAGATTATGGATTTGTCTTCGGGATTGCGTTCATGCAATTCCATCAGTACATCGACTGCTCCGTAAAGATCGTCATTCAGGAAGAACGCCTCAGCCTTTAACAGACTATCCGCCCGAAACCGCACGTTAAGTAAACGTTGCTGTTCATTATTCTGTGTTAGAAGTTCGGTAGCACGATTCTCATTNTCTTCCGCAGTCTGCATGGCAAAATAAGCCATGATGGAAGTGCCAATGGCGATCAGTGCAACAATGCCGATCACTCCGGACAACAATCTAAATCGTTTGATCGATTTTGCTTGTTCTTTTGCACGCAGCTCCTGAGATTCGGCCAGCTCCTGAGCTTGCTTAAGTTCACGTTCACGGGCTTCTTCCGCTTCTCTCTCTGCCGCATGCTGTGATGCGTCACTCTGTTCGAGGAAATCCAGCGCTAGTCCAAAGTCACCGGTATGACGGCTTGCCCAGGCAGCATTTGGCCGCTCGTTTTCCATCCAGCCAATCGCAATCTGTAGATCNGGATCACGATACAATCCTGCTTTATCCAATTTCCACAGCGCNGCGGTATCAGCCAATCGTTCGTATATCCGNGCTGATTGCGATTCATCATCTACCCAGCGTGCAAGTTGTTGCCAAACACGCATCAGGCTTTCGTGTGAAATGTCGATGACGGTTTCGTCAGCCAATTCTGTTCTGGCCGGTGGCATCAACAATGTACGCCCGGGGGCGCGAAAAGCATTGATGATTTCTTCCAATAAGTCGCGTGGTGCAGCACTAATCGCTTCCAGATCCTGCAGAGACGTCGGACGTCGAATCCCTCGATTGTCATCCCCTTTTTCCGTAAGGGCTTTGAACACGCGACACGCGAACGCATCGGTATCGAGATCTTCATGATGTGATTGGATTTCCGCTAAGACTTCGTCAGCATGTGTGGATAACGCATTNTCCATGCCGCCAATTGCGTCAAAATCTTCAAGGTCCATTTCCGCTGATGAAGCGCCATGTCGTTCTGTCGTATGATCCCACGTTCGCATCAAGGCATGTTGCAATACTGGCAGCTGGTCTGCCTGATCACCGACGTCGTTCAATAGTCGCTGGGTCAGACGGCGGTTGACATTGCCCCCNGCTACCTTTGCCGGGCCTTCGATGGCCTGGAGTAATTGGTCGCGATTGAGCTTGGGTACCAGATATTCACCGTCGTTGATCATCTCGGCGAGTCCGGTAAACCGTGAACAGTCACCAAGGAAATCGGATCGCATTGTTAGCACGACGTAAATCGGTACTTCGTCCTGCTGGACAGCGTGAAGCAACCACTGAATGAAATCNGGCGCTTTTTCATCACCATCTTTGCCTGTTTCGTGGAATCGGAATATCTCTTCAAATTGATCGACCACCAAGAGCAAATTTGTAGAATTCTCAATATCGGATTGCTTAACGGCGTTTACTAATCCATTAACGGATCGGTTAATAGTGGCCATGATTTGGTGGAGTGATTCGTCGCCGTCATCGTATAGTTCAGAATCGATAAGCGACTGAGCTAGATTTGCCAGCGGATCACCGCCTGGCTGCATAACAGCGATNTCCCACTCAGACCCGGCATCTACCATCATGCCGCCCTGGATTTCACTCAGCAGTCCACAACGTACCAGCGATGACTTACCGCTACCGGAAGAACCAACNACGGCAACAAAGCGATGTTGTTGTAGCGAGTCAATTAATTCCCGGACCTGTTCTTCACGNCCGAAGAACAGGTAGTCCTCTTCGCTTGTAAATGGCCGAAGTCCCGGGTAGGGCACAAGTTGTGGTTGATCGTCAGATGACATGTTTTAGGTGAGTTATCCGTTCTGTGTGATTTGTGTAAGGAATGCGCTGAGTTGGTCGGTCGCTGCAAACGCATCGCCGTTCTGTTGTATCGTTGTCGCCATATGGCTCTTGAATCGCTCTTTGCGTTTGTCTTCCGGCGGAGCAATGTACACACCGACGTTTGAAATGGGGGCGGAGCGACCATAGCCAGCTGCCTTNAGCGTGTCGCGTAGTTTTATGTCGACCCAGTTTTTGCGAACAGCACCGTAATAAATAACGACTGCATCACAACACACGAGGTTCTCGCGATGCAGTTCACTGATTTCTTCACNGGCACTTTCGAAGTCGGTGGATAAGACTTCCAATCCCTGATCAAACAAGTAATCTTCCAGTGGCGCGGACGCGTCAACATCACAGCCATCACAAATCAGATAGATTTGCTTTACTGTTGAGGTNTCATGTGCATCGCTAGAGTCTGATTTGTTTTCAGCAAGGCGGCGGCGTAATGTTTCTTTGAGCAATGTCACCTGACCTTCAATGACATCGCATTGGTGCGAAGCGGCATCTGTGGTTCTAATATGGTCAAGAAAGCTCTGTTGGCGTTCGTCAGTTGCTTCAAGGTCCTTGGCAATCCAGATGAATTGTCGTGCGTCCGATTCGGCTACCCAGTTTCTAATCTGAGCGGATTGTAGCTCTAGCAGGCTGTTTGTGGCGTTTTCCGGAACAATACCGTAATTGCCTCCAATTAACTGCACAGCGAATTCGCAGTCTTCCAAATAGGCTGCCACTTCATCTTCAAGCGCTGATTTTTCAAGGGCAAGTGATTTGTCCGGGACGATTTTGAATCCCTGCTCGGTAAGCTCACGGCAGATAATTTCATATTCCTGACGCACGTCGGATGTGGTCATGGCAACAAACNCTTTACGGCCGGCAACTTCGATTTCCGCTGTTTTACTTGCTGCTTCGCTAAGCGTTTGGTTGATGTCATGTGCGACATCATAGATTTTTTCGTAGTATCGTCGTTTCAGGTCATCTCCGAATGATTCCTCGAATTCCAGCACTCGGCCGGTTTCTTCGTCTCGTTCGTAGAATTCATGATCGTGAATCGTATCAAAGGAACCGGAGAGATTTGCAAGTTGGTCATCTTCCACAGGTGTCTTGACNACCTTGATGATTCGCGAGTTATCNCCGGACTTTCCTTCCACGAAGGAAGTAACTTCCTTTTGACAATTCTCTGAGTTTACAAATGGAGGAGATACGATGGTCAGCATGGATTTTGCTGTTGGAATCTCATTCAGGACATTCGCATCGACTGAGTCATTCGCNTCAAACTTGGGCGGGCGGTAGACGTGAACTTCGCGGCCAGCAAGTTGTTGAAGACGCACTTTTAGATTCCGATGGAAACGGGAAATCCAACCTTCTTCNTTTGCGGATAACGACTGATCATCCANCGCCGAGTAGCTGATGAAGACGTCACTGTTATTTGGTGACCCTGCAAGTTCNGCTGTCCATTGTGAGCCCGAGAGATTGGCAGATAANTTGTTGGCGTTTATTGTTCCTCGATCNAGATTCTCCAGATCGGTGAGNAAATCCCGGGGTGTTTGGTAGCGTCGTACTGCATCCTTTTCCAAGCACTTGCGGATTATCCTGTCTAACTCTTGTGAAACATCAGGATTGAGACGGATCGCAGGGTTTACTGGTTGGTTAATGATGTTGTTTATGACTTGCCCGATCGAGTCACCTGAGAATGGTCGGGAGCCGGTAATCAATTCGTAGAGGATTACACCGACGCTGAAAATNTCGCTGCGGTGATCCACTTCTGTGGCCAAGGCTTGNTCCGGACTCATGTAGTTGGGGGTGCCTAAAATGCGTCCTTCGTTGGTCAGGTTNAAGTCCAAGGTTGAATCGTCGACNGCAGTAGGCATACCNAGGCGTTTAGCCAATCCAAAGTCGAGTAGTTTTACGACGTCCTGAGAGTTCATGCTGACGTTCCCGGGCTTAAGATCCCGATGCACAATCCGTTTTTCAAATGCGCCACACAGAGCTGTGACAATTTGCCGTACGATTTCGCAAATGCGTGGGATAGGCAGTGATGTGTTATCACTGATTACTTTTTCAAGGGATTCACCGTCGAGGAATTCCATACAAATGTATGGTTGTCCGGACCCCGTTTCTCCAACTTCGTAAATGGTACATACGTTTGGGTGATTGAGTGCGGATGCTGATCTCGCTTCTTGTAGGAATCGCTGCCGCAGGTTTTCATCGGCGCAGAGTCTCTCTGGAAGTAGTTTGATGGCGACTTGACGCTGAAGAGATGTGTCGTGTGCGAGGTAGACTTCGCCCATACCACCTTCGCCGATTTTCTTGTCAATCTTGAAATGGCCGATGTTTTCAAGCGTCATGGTGTGCCGGTGTGAATGGAGTTGTGAGGTTGATTAGGGCTTCAGTTTAAAGACGTCAGCACAGCAGTACAAATAAAGGGGTGTTTATGCGTTTTGAGGCGGGAGTGTAGTGGTTTGCCCTGCGGATNGGAAGCCTNGAATCTAATACATTCTCGCCCCGCGGGTGCGTTTGGAACGCCAGCGTTGGCTCCTGAAATAGCCAATGGCATATGACTTAACGCTACATTCTTAGTAGAATAAAGCCGACAGGACAAAACTGACTGCATCAACCGATACAAAGAATATGCTTCGAATAACCGGCGGTAAGACGAAAATGTGCGATGGGATTTCCCGGCGCTCATTTCTGCAGGTNGGTTCCCTTGGTCTAGGCGGCCTATCGCTTCCACAACTGCTGCAAGCCAACGACTTATCCAAAGACAAAGGCAGCCGTGATCGTCGCCATAAGTCAGTCATCATGGTCTTCCTTCCNGGTGGGCCATCCCATTTAGANATCTGGGATATCAAGCCAAATGCTCCGGTCGAAATCCGCGGTGAATTCAAACCCATTCAAACGAGCTTGCCCGGCTTCCAGATCTGTGAACATATGCCAAAGTTGGCACAACGGATGGAGAAGTTCACCATCATTCGTTCACTNGTTGGAGCGATAAACGAACACGCCTCTGAGATTTGTTACAGCGGCTGGAGTTACAGGGACTCCCAAATACGAAATCAACCNTGTATGGGTTCCGCGATTTCACACCTGCAGGGATCAGCAAATCGAGCAATTCCGCCNTTTATCAGCATGACGCATCCTACGCCGAATCGTTGGACAGACCCAGGGCGTGCAGGATTCGTTGGCCCGGCACACAAACCTTTTCGACCAAGNGATGAGGGCAAGGCAGATTTAACNCTGTCCATGTCNAGAGAAAGNTTGCAAGATCGCGGTCAATTGCTCAAGTCGATTGATCAGATTCAGCATAATCTTGATGCGTCTGGTGAAATTNACAGTGTCGATGCATATACGCGTCAGGCCTTGGAGNTGCTGACTTCNAACCAACTGNTAAACGCACTGGATATNGAAAAAGAAGACCAACGTACTCGTGAACGATATGGTATCGGTACACTTGATCCGGTTGATGACGGTGCTCCGATGCATAANCAGGATTTCCTGATCGCACGGCGATTAGTGGAAGCGGGTGCCCGCTGTGTATCAATTTCGTTTGGTCGTTGGGACACTCACAGTTGTCGAAAGGCGGGTGATCTTGCATATAAGAACAACTTCATGCAGCTTCGCGAATACTTACCGCGTCTTGAACAATGTCTGATTGCACTTGTGGACGATCTGGAAGAGCGTGGCATGCTCGACGACGTGTCGATTGTCGCTTGGGGTGAAATGGGCCGCACGCCGCGCGTCAATGCAAATGGTGGCCGCGATCATTGGCCGGCAGTGTCAGGCTGCTTCCTTGCCGGTGGTGGTATGAATACCGGTCAGGTGCTGGGAACGACAACTCGGCTCGCAGAAGAAGCCAAAGACCGTCCGATTCATTACCAGGAAGTATTCGCAACACTCTATCGCCAAATTGGAATTGATGTATCCAACATCAAGATTCCGGACTTTAATGGTCGCCCACAATATTTACTGCAACATCGTGATCCAATTAGCGAGCTGATCTAAGCTGCTCGGTGTTTAATCTGCGTAGTTTATTCGTCTACTGCGTACGAAAGGTAGTGATGTGAATCGATTTATCTCGTTTTCAGTTGTACTGTTTATTGGAGCGTTGCTGTGCGCCGACAGTCATGGTCAAGAAGAATCCGAAAAGATTGAGTTCCGTGTCGGTAAGATCACTGACAAGCAGTATTACTTTGAAGATGCGAAGCAGAAGATTCCTTACTCGGTTTACATTCCGAAGAGTTATAACCCAAAGAAAAAAACCCCCCTTGTTGTGGCACTTCATGGTTGGGGCAGCCACGCGTCACAAATAATCAGGTATCAAAATTTTGTACCGCACGCTGAAAAGCACGGATATATAATTTTTTCGGCTCAGGGGCTTAACCGCACCGGCTGGTATGGATCGCGTGGCCCCGGCGGCGGATTCTTTGGTCCCAGGAATCTCGGTAAAATGAGCGAACAAGATGTCCTTAATGTCTTGAAAATCGCAGAAGACAATCTCAATATTGATCCCGATCGAATCTATCTTCTCGGCCACTCGATGGGTGGTGCAGGCACCTTGCATTTGGGAATGAAATATCCTGACAAGTGGGCAGCACTCGCACCGATTGCACCAGCGATTCCCTATACGGGCTGGATGATAGAACGCATGAAGGACATCCCTACTATCATTATCCACGGTACAAATGACACCGTCCTTCCTGTACAGGCTACGCGGGATTGGGTGGATAAAATGAAGTCATACAAAATGGATGTTAAATACATCGAGGAAGAAGGTGGAGACCACGTAGCCATTGCATTTAAATACTTTGATCAGATCTTTAAGTGGTTCGATGAGCATAAGAAGCCGAGAAAAAAGTAAGCTCGGGAGTTGTTCGGCCATTGGCTTTATGGCCATTTTCCTTTGTGCGGCTAGTATGCTATCGGCCCAGCAAGTACCTACAACGGTTTCGGAATTGTGGGAAGATATTGACCCTCGTGTCGAGCTGCTGGACATCCATCTCGTCCGCAAGTGGGATGAAGATGATATCGAGATCCGCTATATCACTTATGCTGTCGGCACATTCAAAGGTAAAGTGAGTCGCGTAGCAGCATTTATTGCTTTACCGAAAGGTCGAACCGGTCTACCAGCTCTCGTGCATATACACGGAGGGGGGCAGCGAGCGTCTCTAAATGAGGTACGGTATTACGCACATCGCGGTTATGTATGCCTGTCCGTAAACTGGGGTGGCCGTGAAATGGAATTGGCAAAACCAGGAGAAGAGAACACGGACTGGGGTGCAGTTGACCCTACGCAAAACAACGTGCGTGGGTACTTTAATCTAGAGCCGGGCGATTTGTATCTCGATTCCGTTGAATCACCACGAAATAATAATTGGTACCTGCTGACAATCGCTTGTAGACGTGGTCTTACGGTGCTTGAACAAATGGACGAAGTGGACGCAGAACGACTTGGCGTTTACGGCCATTCGATGGGTGGAAACTTGACCGTGTATGTGGCGGGTACCGACAAACGGGTGAAGGTAGCTGCACCATCGGTTGGAGGGCAGGGCTATCGGATGGATCCGCTCGAATTAGTTCCGCAGCAAAGGCGCCATACAGCAGCAGGCGACTTGGCACTATTCCAGAATACGATCAGCTTTCAAGCATACGCACCGCACATCTCAATCCCTATTCATTGGCTTAGCGGTACGAATGACTTTCATCAGATTATGGATGATACTTTTCGTACCGCAGCCTTAATTCCACATGATGAAATCCGCTTCTCGTTTTCGCCGCACCTGAATCACCGGTTCACGCCGGAATTTGCGATCACTCGGCCGCTTTGGATAGACCAGCACTTAAAAGGAACGTACGGACTATCCGAATCTCCCAACACCGATTTGATTCTAGTGATGAATGAGACACCATCCTTCTTAGTACAACCGAAGAATGCAGGGATAATCTCTCGCGTGGAAGTTATGTACTCCATTGATCCGGATCCTCAGGCAAGGTTTTGGCGCACGGCCAATATAAAGGTATTAGAAGCTAAGAAAACAAGTTTCTTAGCAACCTTGCCTTTACTTTCCACCGATCAGCATTTGTTTGTATTTGCCAATGTCTATTATCGATTGGCGAAAGCAGAGTCACTGATGCGAGGTCAGAAGGTTCAGGAATATGCAATTAGCAGCGTCATGCATACGGCCAGATCAAAAGAACTTAAACGTGCTGGTGTTTTAGCAGATGACGAGAAGTCCAACTTGATTGACAACTTCAGCAAGGGATTTCAGGACTGGTATACACTCAACGAAGCGAATCCACACCATTGGCAGTATTGGACTCGTAAGCTCAATGATCCTAAGTGGATGGGTGAGGACGGCGAAAAGCTGACGATTGACGTCAGAGTGGAGAAAGCTAATAGAATCGTTTTTGCAATGAACGAGAATTTCTTTCGAAGTTACCGTGGCCCATCACGCCTTACCTATGCGGTTGTAGAGCTTATTGCCGGTGAATGGCAGACTGTTTCTTTAAAGCCTAAAGACTTTAAGACTGTCGATGGCGAGGAGTCTCTTGAGCATTGGCGCCATGTTGATGAGTTTGGGGTGCGAGCGTTCGTCGATGATGGGCAGGGCGGATTTATTGGTTCTCAGAAATGGCAGGGCAAGCAGCCGGAATTGCGCCATCTACGTTGGGAGCGGTAATACTTAGCTGAGAGACGCTGGTGATCAAAATCAGCTCTAACGGCACGATATTTCAAGGTGTGCATGAAGGAGACAAGCAGTTCGAATGCCGGAGCACAGAGAGTTGATTCTCTAAAGCTAAGAATTCCTTAATACAGTGTTCCCCATTCGTTAATCAAGAAGCGATATATTGATATCGTAGAGTACGCATTTCATCAAGATAGATTAACAGACAGGCAGTCCAGTGAAGCGACGAGATTTTTTTCAGCTAAGTGCAGCGGCCGTTGGGTCATTTGCGATATCAGATTCCCTAGCATTAATGCACAAACTAAAAGCGCAAGAGAAGGCAGATTCTGTGGAGTCGCTCCTCGGCCCAATCAAGCCCGTCAAGGATCAGGCAACTGGGCTGGAGTTGTTATTGCTTCCCGACGGATTCAGTTACACATCGTTTGGTTGGTCCAAGGACATGATGGATGATGGCGTGAAGACACCAGGTGCACACGATGGTATGGG
>PAXU01000053.1 GCA_002714565.1 Rhodopirellula sp. | reverse complement strand
AACACTTCATTTAGTATTCAGTTAAAGGTTCAGCTGTCGTGTTTTCTCCTTTAGAGCCTAAAAAGTGGCCGATCATCGCCAACGTTACTGCGATGATCGAGGCTACCATAAAAATCCAGAATCCGTACGCAATACTATGAAAGGGGTTTGCATTTTCACCGGCGGCCATGGGAAATCCAAGAAGGCCTGCGACAACAAGTACTGTCAGCTGGCTGTCACCGATTTTGTCACACCAATACGACGAGCTAAAACCAACACATGCCTGTCTTGGTTTTAGTTATGCGATTATGTCGTGAATCACATCACCATGTACATCGGTAAGCCGTATATCTCGACCACCATGACGATAGGTTAATTCCTCATGGTCGATACCCATTAGGTAAAGCACCGTTGCCCACATGTCATAAACGGACGTGATATTTTCAACAGCGTGATAACCGAATTCATCCGTAGCACCGTAAGCCACGCCACCTTTGATACCACCCCCAGCCATCCAAATACTGAAGCCATATGTATCATGATCCCTTCCGGAGCCGGATTGAGAGAAAGGGGTACGACCAAATTCACCAGCGCAGACAACCAATGTCTTTTCAAGTAAACCGCGTTGTTTTAAATCCTTAATCAATCCTGCAATTGGCTGATCAATCTGTTGCCCCATACGCTGATGGCCATTCTTAATATTGCCATGATTATCCCAAGGATTGGCAGCACCACCTCCACCAACACCAAAAGCTAAACACGATAATTCAATAAATCGAACACCACGCTCAACCATGCGTCGCGCCATGAGACATTGACGTCCATAATCATCCGTTTTATTTGACTTTACATTGATACCATAAAGTTCAAGTGTCGCTGCCGACTCGTCAGACATGTCCACAAGTTCTGGAACTGCCGATTGCATCTTGTATGCCATTTCATAGTTTTTGATCGCGGCTTCCACGTTAGTATCATTTCTTGAATCCGCTAAGAAAGCGTCATCTAACCTGTTGATAAATGACAGTCGTTTCCTCTGGATTACGTCTATCTCAGATGGAACAATATTGCGAATTGGTACATCGCCATCTAGGCGAAGAGTTGAGGCTTGGTGGCGTGACGGTAAAAACCCACTACCAAATAATCCGACTCCGCCATGTGGATAGGTACTGCCACCGCTAGCCAAGACAACGAAACCAGGAAGATTCTCGTTGGCGTTTCCCAATCCATAATTCACCCATGCACCTGCACTCGGATAGCCTTGAAAAGAAAATCCTGTATGCATGAAGAAGTTGCCTTGCGCGTGCTCACTAAAATCCGCTGTCATGGATCGCACTACTGCAATATCGTCAGCACACTGAGCAATGTGAGGAAACAACTCGCTAATTTCTAATCCGCTCTCACCTCTGGGTTTGAATTCCCAGTGTGTCGGCATCAGCTTTCCATTGCTGTTAAATTGAGTTCGCTCAATATTAAATGGCACATCTTTATTCTCATCCTGAGTGAGCCGGGGCTTCGGATCAAAAGAATCCACATGCGACATACCACCAGACATATAGCAGAAAATTACGTGCTCGGCGGGAGCATTAGGTCTTGGCACAACAGCGCCTCGTCGTTTAGCCGCTGTGCTACCAGAAACACTATTTTCACTGTGCAGTAAACCTGATAGCGCTACCAGACCAAAACCGTTTGAGTATTTAGCTAAGACATCGCGCCGTGAAAGTAATCGACTCATTCCTCATTCCCACAAAAAACAATTCGGGACTATCGTAAGAATATAAACTCTTTTAGGTTAAACAAACTCTGTGCGAACTCTCGCCAAACGAGTGTATCAAGATCGCGCTCCGTGTATTTTTCTGAAAGCTCTGCCAAGGAATCCGAGAGTGTGCCAATCTCCAGACGAAGTTTTGATACACGCTCTCGGTCATCGACCGAGAGCTCTGCCAAAACTAACTTCTCCGGAATGAAACCCGAGTGACCTGCAGCTATTGCCTCAATCTCATCTCGTGATAGTGCTTTGTCATAAAGTTTCGCGTCGAGGATTCGGCCATCGAGCAACTTATTCCCGTCCGGTGTTCCATGCCGTAATCCGAACACAACTTGCGCCGTTCCCTTCTTGAATTCCACTGGCCCATTCGATTTATAGGGCTGGCCGTATAGTTCGCCATTTCGGTAAATCGTAATTGTTCCATCATCAGAGTAAACAATCGTCATATGGACAGGAGCGGTATGAGCCTCCGTCTCACTCAAGCCCTCGACATCTTCAGTTCGCCTAAAGCCATCGCTGCCGGCTATCCATTGATTAGAAATCCGTTCGCCATAAACTATCGAATCAAAAATCAAACCATTCGGTGTTTGTACCGTGATTACTCCGCCACCGCCTTGGTTTAACCGATCTAGTTGAACTAATGCTTCAAGCGTTTTGACACGAATATCTGAATCGGTTACTACGGTTTTTACATGTGCTGTTGGTGCCGTTAAAACTAAGGAACCGTTTTCGATCTTCGCGCCATTGAACGGCGTCCCGTGGAGGTTACCCACTTGATCGCGAAAGTCTGTCTCAAAATCCCATGCGGAAACTGGTTTGGGAACTTCAATCAGATCCTTATCATTATCCAGTGATTCCATTAGGCGTTTTCTGATCGGCTCTAGTAAGTCCTCGACTGCCTCTCTTTTAGCACCTATCTCTTCATCTAGACTCGTAATACTCCCAATCAATGACGCATTTTGAATACGGAGTTCCTCTAAGAATTCCACACAATGCACAATTTCTTCCGCGGTTGGATTCCGTGAAAACGCACGTCGATACATTTGGATTATTCGATGTTTATCCGTTTGCAACTCAACATTAGAAAGGACTTGTTCTGCAAATATCCGCGATTTTTCAACCACAAATGAACCGTTCAACATCGTCAACGACTGTGCTGGCACATTGGTGGTTGGTCTATTACCGACTGTTGATCGTGCATCTGGTCGATTAAATGTCTCTAGAAACGGATCTGGATTGTTTCGATGCACTCTCACATACACGCTTCGTCGATTTGAAGTTTCAAGTACACTCCCACCCGCCACCGTGGCTTCAAGAGTGCCAGCTGAACTCAATATCGAATCACGTATACTTTCCGCGTCTAACCGCCGTATTGGATAACGACCAAACATGGAATCAACTAACTGTATGTCGTCATGCTGTGAGCTATTCTGCTGCTGAAATGTCTTTGATAACACCATCGATTTGATCATAGACTTTTGAGACCAATCGTTAGCAATAAACTGCTTAGCCAAGAAGTCCAGCAATTGCGGATGACTGGGCATCCTCCCCAACTTTCCGAAGTTGTCGGGAGTGCTCACGAGACCTGAACCAAACAAGTGATGCCACATGCGGTTTACTGCTACGCGTGCTAAAAGTGAAGCGGATGATGTAACGAGATCACTAGACAACTCCCGTCGTCCACTCTCGGTTGTCTCATACTGCCTGTCGCCGAATGCTTCTAAGAATCCCCGTGGAACGGATGGACCTTTTGTCTTGTGATTACCACGCTCAAACAGGGCATGATCTACACCACTGCGATCTAATACGCCAGGGCTTCGAGTCGGTACAGGAATACCGGACTCAATTTCTCGATACTTCGCAATCAATGGTTGAATTGACTTCAGTTGATCCGTGGAATTTGGAAGCAACCCATTCCTTGCAAAAAATGAGAGAAAGAGTGCCTGCTCATCAGTCATTTCATTAGCAGCCCAACTCTTTATTGCCGACAATAGAGCTTCTGAGTACAGCCTTCCGAAAGCACCAGCGTTTTCGATATTTAAATCGCTAACCGCTGCGAGGTGATTTGGCATCTCAACCGGTGGTGTTTGGCCTTCCGCGAGGCACACAATTTCGGATAGTCCAAACCAACTACGCGTGTTGTTTCTGATCTCAACTGGAATGTCATGCCCTGTAGTCGTTTCGATGTACATGCTATTCCCGCTGAAGTAGGACATATCCCATTTGAACCACTTTGGCTCTACGGAATTCGGGGTGTGCTGATAATACAGTAGTCCGATAAATCGCGGATAGTTCTCCATAGCAAAACGCACCCTCGGTCCCATATCGCTGAGGCCTGCAACCTTGATCCAGATATCTTTGTAATCCACTGGGAATTCCGGCGTATGGATCACACCGTTGTGCTTATTGCTTAGGGCATTTGTATAGGCTCCTCCAACAAAGATATTCTCAACGACTGAATCACCATCGATAGCAATTACAAAGTCTCCCGGAGATGTTGGTTTTTCATTTAACCCGCTGCCATGTCTTACAAATTTGCTGTAGTCTTCCTCATTACTTAGATCCCACCCTCGCACAGGATCCTGAGCATTAAATGCATTTATCTGTTCCATGCGGGCTGCCCATTCCTCCTTTATCTTCTTCAACTCAATCGTGAAGTCATCTCCGTTCTTCGTTCGTAAACGAGCGAGTTCATGAAACGGTGAATCGGTAGAATCGGCGTTTAAGTTGACAATTGTGTCACGCCACTTGATTGCCAGTGCATCAGTTTGTGCGGCGTTTAGATCAATAAGCTCTTCTATTCGATTGGCTGCCTCAAGCCATGCCTCGACTAATTCTGACTTGATTTGCGATTTCAGTCTTGCCAAGTCCGTTTTGCTCACATTTTGCTTTTGTTTAGTGTCAACTGTTATGAGCGCAGGACGACTATTGGCAAAAATGCCGTAAAACTTGTAGTAGTCTTTTTGGCTAATTGGATCAAACTTATGGTTGTGACACCGTGCACATGAAATCGTAAGACCGAGAAATGCCTTGCTAACTACGTCTATTTGGTTNTCAGTAAATTGGATTTGCTCTGCCAACGGGTCTACCGGTGAGTATCCATGTTGCACAAATCGAAAGTGTCCAACTCCGATCGCAGACTCGTTGATTTGAAGCTCATCATTGACTCTGGGAGTCTCAAGCAAATCGCCAGCAATATGCTCACGCACCATCTGGTTGTAGGGGACATCTGAGTTTAAGGCACGAATCAAATAATCTCGGTATCTGAATGCATAGGGTACTCCTGGATCGCCCTCACTACCGTGAGACTCTGCATATCGAAACAAGTCCATCCAGTGCCGTGCCCATCGTTCCCCAAAGTGAGGAGAATTCATTAACTCATCAACAATTTCTTCATAGGATTCTTCTGAAGAATCAGTGCTGAATCGATCAATCATCTCTTGGCTTGGCGGTAAACCGGTGAGCACAAAACTCAATCTTCTTAGGAGTGCAAACTTATCTGCACGGCTTTGTGGCTCAACACCATGGTCGACTAATTGCTNGTAAATAAAACGATCGATCGGCCGCTCAGACCAATTGTTCTCATCTGGCATTTCAAACTGAAGTGGTTGGAAACTCCACCACTTCATGCGCTGATTCCGTATGTTTTCCCATGATGTCACTTGTGCCAACTCCTCCTTATCTGGGGGAGTTTCACGTGGGTCTACAGCACCATCTGAAATCCACTTCGCAAAGTCATCAATTATTTCGTCACTTAGCTTTGGACCACCTTTCGGCATTTTCATGCCATCTTGATGTCTCATTGCGCGCAATAACAAACTATCATTCGGTTCACCCCGAACAACTGATGCACCACTGACGCCGCCATTCAAGAGACCATTGCGAAAATCAACGGCAAGATCAGACTCTGCGGTGTCAGCGCTGTTATGACACTCATAGCAATGTTCAACCAATACGGGTCGGATTTTGCGTTCAAAAAACTCCATCTTGTCACTGGAGGATTCTTGTGCATGTGACAAATTGCAAATGAGAAATGTCACAGCAGTGCAAATGAAAAATGACTTCTGTGAATCTCTAATAACGTGAATCATCGTTTTCAACTCTTACTCNAACTCACAATAGAACCAATTCAAAACTTGAGGGACATTTTAAGCGATTCTAAAACCAAATACATGCCCGTCTTAAATTCAATCCCCGTGCTGAAATGATCCCTGCCTTAGATTGAATCCCTTGCCGAAACTATGCCTGTCTTAGATTCATTCTATGCCTGTCATGGTTTGCGCGATGTTAAAATCGTCCACAATATATGGCGCCAGGTGCAATCAAGGCTCTCAAAGCCGGATTTGCTAAGCCAAGACATTTGTTCACCCAGCGTCGCATGGTGATCGTGATCTTCCTGATGCTCCATCCACATCTGCCACTCTTCGTCGGATACACCGTTTCTCTTGGCATAGGTATGCCATAACTTCATATGATCGTCATAGAGATGACCGTTTTCGCCTCTAAACTGATCGCAATATGTGAATACCCCACCCGGCACAATCAAATCAAATAGCTTCAGAAACAAATCCTGCTTTTGCTCATCCGTGATATGGTGAATCGCAATGCTTGAAATCACCAAATCGAAGCCTCCCTCGTCTAAATCAAGNTCAGCAAAATCTTGATTTACCAAAGTCACATCCNTGCCAGCTAACTGACGNTCTGCAACTGCCAGTATCTCGGCAGAAATATCAACAGCTGTCACGCTCGCATTTGGAAACTGTTCAAGTAGCTTTTTCGTCAGGTTACCAGTACCGCATCCCAGCTCTAATACTCTGCAGGGCTCCAAATCTGATGGTAAGTAGTAAAACAGCATGTCNTGCATCTCTTCATATCGAGGTGCACAACGTACTATCACGTCGTTGTAGTTATTGGCTAGTTCGTCATAGAACTCTTCTGTCGTTTGTTTGCTCATACCTGTAGTGTAATATCAATAAACACACCGAGTTTTNCGAACCCGGCTCTCCGAGTTTATTCAANTCTCCAATTACATTCGGCAAAGAATCAGAACCCTCGCTATGAACTCAAAAAAACTCGCCATCACAATGGCCGNCATGCTCACTTCGCTGATTACCCCCTACCAAACATCAGCACGTGAACTTCCGAATATTGTTCTCATCATGGCCGATGATCTTGGCTATCGCGAACTCGGATCATACGGTCAAGAGAAAATCAAAACGCCNCATCTCGACCAACTTGCCAGAAATGGAATGAAATTCACTCGCAATTACTCCGGCAACGCAGTTTGTGCACCATCACGATGCGTCTTGATGACAGGCAANCACCCNGGGCACGCCTGGGTGCGCAATAACAGCGAGGTAAAGCCNGAAGGACAGCGGCCAATTCCTGATTCTGAATTAACCATCGCTGAAATCCTAAAACAAATCGGCTACAAAACGGGTGCTTTCGGCAAATGGGGATTAGGAGCACCTGCATCCGTAGGCGACCCAGTAAACCAGGGATTCGATCGCTTCTTTGGATATAACTGCCAACGTCATGCACACAGTTACTACCCGTCATACCTGTGGAACAATACAAAGCGAATTCAACTAAACAACAATCCACCTGTTTTCGGTCATGCAAAGTTCCCAAAAGATGCTGATCCAAACGACCCCAANGTCTATGACCAATTCAAAGGTGCAGACTACGCACCAGACAGGATAAATAAGCAAGCGTTAGAGTTCATCAAACGGAACAAGAATAAGCCATTCTTCCTCTANTATCCGACCATTATTCCACACGTTGCACTGCATGTCCCAGATGAAGAACTCAAACCATATCTGGCACAGAAATGGAATGATCCGCCGTTTTCTAAAGCCAACGGTTACGGATATACGCCACACTTCACACCCCGTGCAGCATATGCAGCGATGATCAGTCGNATGGACCGATATATCGGCAACGTATTGCAATTGTTAGATGAACTTAAACTGAGTGACAATACCATCGTAATTTTCACCTCAGACAATGGGACAACACATCTAAAACAAGAAGTTGATTACGACTTCTTCCAAAGTGTAACTCCGCTACGAGGNCTCAAAGGATCACTCTATGAAGGTGGAATACGCGTNCCATTAATCGTTAAATGGCCNGGGAAAGTTAAACCCGATTCGACCAGCGATTACGTAACAGGCTTAGAAGACTGGATGCCGACGCTCTTAGAGTTGATCGGCCACCAAGAAGCTACACCACAAAACACTGACGGTATCAGTATTGCCCCAACTCTACTTGGAACATCACAAGATTCACGAGCATTTCTCTATCGAGAATTCTCCGGATATGGCGGCCAACAAGCGGTTTGGCTCGGCGATTACAAAGGCATACGAACTAACATGCTCAGAAAGAACAACAAAAGTCCACTTGCTATACAGCTTTACAATTTGAAGGACGATATCGCTGAGTCAAATGACATATCTCAGGACAACCCAAAAGTCGTCGCTCAGATTCGTTCAATAATGGCAAAGCAACACGTTCCCAGTGAACAATTCCCATTCGGCCCGATCGACAGCCAGGAGTGATCAGGGAAGTTATTACTGAACACGACCTACAGTAACACCATCCCACTGGTCAGTACGAAACGGTGTAAGGGGCAAGTGTTCGCGATTCTGCACATTGCAAATCGGGTTGTTTGCCCAGCCATACCGGACTGAAACCGGATCTTCGACACCATCAGCCCACACNTCGATTTGGTTGGAGCCAATCATCCTCGCTTTGGCTTTCACAAACTTTCGATCTTCACCGGCAATCGTAAAACCGATCACGTCGCGCACGTCATGCGTATCGAGTTGACTACCAAAGACATCAAATGTTATGAGAACTTTATTGCCCTTCACCTCATGCCCTTGATACTGAGGACTTCGATAAACCAACTNNAATCCGTAATCTCGTGCTAACGCCCACCGTGCTAAGCGTTTGGCTACATCTTGCTTATTTCTCGGATGAATATCATGTGATTCGCCCAAATCTGTGATAACAGCTTGGCCGGAATTGGGTAAANCAAGAGCCATTGTTTGAGCTTCTCTTAGTTCCGCCCAATCGCTTTCTCCAGGTTCGGCAACCTCATCCCGGAAATCCGCAAGCTGCACCCAATAAAATGGGAAATCCTCTCCACCCCATTTATCTCGCCACGTTTGGATCATTAGAGGAAAAAGACTTTGGTATTGATGAGCCCGTGACGCATTATTCTCTCCTTGATACCAAATCGCNCCTCGAATCGGATATCCGACAACCGGTGCCAATACACCGTTATACAGATTTGCCGGTCTATGTTGCCCTACAAGCGGGTTTCTTGGCAGTCCAGGCCTTCTTGGTACGGGCTTCTTATTGCGTCTGGCTTCCTCGGCCTTTACTTTCCATTCGGCTAGCCGTTTTTCGTAATCTCGCTTGATCCCTTCTGCATCGTACTCGGCGGCCATTTTGTCCCACTTAGCAAGCAATGCGTCGTAATTACCCGCGGATTCCAGGACTTCACGAGGTATCCAGGCTTCACAAGCTGATCCTCCCCAAGCGGTATCGATCAATCCAATTGGCACATCAAGTGTTTGATGCAGTTGACGTCCAAAAAAGTATCCAACTGCTGAAAAGTTAGAGACTGTCTCCGGTGTACAAACCTTCCATTCACCTTCAAAGTCAGTCTGTGTCGTTTGCGTCCCAACTTGCGGTACAGTTATTAACCGTATCTTGGGGAATGTCGCAGCGAGTCGTTCCAGTTCNGGGTCATTAGACTGGGATACCGACCATTGCATGTTTGATTGGCCTGAGCAAATCCAGACTTCGCCAACCAANACATCTTTGATCACGATCGTATTGGTGCCCTGAATAACAAGTTCGTGAGGTCCGCCGACTTCCAATGCACCCAAAGTTGCTTTCCAACGCCCCTCTTTGCCAGCTCTCGCTTGACCAGTCAATCCTGCAATNGAGACACTTACCTCTTCACCAGGTCCTGCTTTACCCCAAACGACGATTGGTTTATCGCGCTGGACCACCATGTGATCTGTAAATATGGACGGCACTTCGATATCAGCGTTCACATCCATCGTGAATACAACTGACATCAACAAAACGATCAGACTTCGTATGCGCATTTGTTCACCACTATCGAAAAACTTCAAGTCACAGACCGTAGCTTAGCACGAATTCATTTTCGCGAAATGGCTGTCAGCGATGCATCACTGCGTTCTTTAGAGAAGTACTTCTTTTATTACATCGCCTCGGCTAACCACCGTCGGTCGNCCTTCCGGGTCATGAATCTCAGTCAGCGGACTAATACCCAGCAAATGCAAAATGGTGGCGTGGAGATCTTGTGGCTCGCGTCTAAACGATGTTGGATGTCCACCAATCGCGTCCGATGAACCAATAAGAACGCCCGGCTGAANACCGCCACCTGCCAATGCTACCGGATACACATTCCCCCAGTGATCGCGACCACCTCGAGCGTTGATTTTTGGGGTTCGCCCGAATTCACCCATCCAAACNACAAGCGTCTCATCCANTAATCCACGTTGTTTGAGATCATTAATCAGGGTGGAATAAGCCGCATCCATTTGCGGCATGAGATCTTTCTTAAGCCGCTCTTCATTACCTGCATGCGTATCCCAAGCTGGTGCAACGGCCGTATCATGCTTCCAACGCGTCCAGTTAACCTGTACAAGCCGCACGCCAGATTCAACCATCCGTCGCGCCAGCAACACGCTCTGCCCAAAGCGATTACGACCGTACGACTCGCGAAGCTTGTCATCTTCCTGTTCGATCGCAAAGGCACGGCGTGCTTCTTTACTACTAAGCATTTCTATCGCGCGTTGTTGATATCGATTCCATCGCGCGACCACATCTGATCGCAGAAGGTCATCAACACCTTTATTAAATTGGCTTAATAAGTTGCCTCGATGACGCATTCTAATTGGAGTAACACCTTCGCGTAGTGCTAGCTCGGATACTTCAAAGTCTGANGCATTGGGATCACACATAATCAGCCAGGGATCTGCGTTAGCCCCAAGCCATCCAGCCGTTTGACCAGACCAATTAATCATGCCTGTNTTCCAGATGTTCTCCGGTAATGTGATGGCACCTGGCAGTCTACCCCGGTCTCCAAGTAGATGTCTCACCTGACCACCTAAACATGGCCAGTCGTTTGGTGCTCCACCTTTTCCGTCAGTTTCGCGGTTCATTGGCGTATGCGGAACACCAGTCAACATCCAGTACCCGCTTGCAGAGTGGGCATTGTCATTTGTCGACATGGATCGAATAACAGCCAGATCATTTACCATTTGAGCTGTTTTCGGCATCAANTCGCCAACCTGGAAACCAGGGCGAGCTGATGAAATNGGCTTTAGATTTCCGCGAATNTCATCCGGAGCATCCGGCTTAGGATCCCANGTTTCATGCTGCGGTGGCCCACCTAACAAGAACAGAAGAATGCATGACTTTGCACGTCCAAATGTGTTTCCTGCAACTGCCGGAGCACTCGCAGCAGCCGGGCGTTTTAACAGCTGAGGCAAAGTCATTCCAAACGCGCCTAAGCCGCCAACTTGCATCCAGTCACGCCGATGCATCGGATTATTCAGTTNTCTAAATGACATTTCGTTCCAGCGCTCTTAGCCAAATAACTCTGTTAGAGGNTTGCCACCCTCGATAATCTGCACAGGCCTTCCTTGCGNATCGGGAAGCCTTATTTCCGGATTCATTCCTAAGGCCCAAAATAGTGTTGCCGCAAGATCTTCTGGAGAGACAGGCTTATCAATCGGATATGCAGCATCTTTGTCAGATGCTCCGTAAGTTATCCCACCACGAATTCCGGCGCCCGCCAAAACACATGGGAAGTTGAAACTCCAGTGACCTCTACCCCAAACATTATTTGCTTTTGGCGTACGGCCCATTTCTCCAACGGCCACGACAAGCGTCTCGTCCAATAGTCCCCGATCTTCCAGATCCGTAATCAACGCTGAAAANGACTGGTCAAATCCAGGTACAAGGTGCTTCTCTAAGTGTTCGCTGGATCGATGCGAATCCCAGCTATAGCCATCTGGCGCATCCCAAAGCACGGTGACAAACCTACTGCCCGCTTCCACCATACGTCGTCCCATGAGTGTCGATTGCCCGAACAAATGACGACCATATTGGTCACGCAGCTTGGAATCTTCTTGCCTTATGTCGAGTGCATTTCTGATCGCATCCGATGAGACGAGCTGAGCAGCGCGGGCTCTTAGTTTATCCTGTTGGGAGAATCGCTCTATTTGTTTGTCAACTTCAGGGCGAATAGCATCGAATTGATCAATCAAACGCGATCGTGAGCGTAAGCGATCAAGCGTAATGGCATCTTTACCGACAAGACCCTTAATTCTGAAGTCTAATTCTTCGTCGGTGCATTCTCGGAAGAATGGGTTATCATCCTTATCGCGTTTGCGAATATCGGTCGCTAAGGCGTTATATGCATTTCCAAGCCACCCACCATACTGACCCGTTCTATCGTAACCCTGCAAGTGCCCAAGGTTGTTAGGCAGGTAAACGTAATCCGGCATGGTTCGACTGGCCGCTGTATCATCGTGCTGGGAAACATACTCCACCACACTGCCCATGGCTGGCCAATCGGTAGGTCGAGCATTTACATCGTTACCATTCGCCGCTGTACGAGTCCACGCATGGCCGGTTTGGATATAGTGACACGCGTTATGATCATTGTGCTTATGAGTCATTGACCGAATGACACAGAACTTATCTGAAATAGCAGCGCTGCGATGCAAATGCTCACTAATTTGAAGACCCGGTGTTTTGCTCGGAGTAGGTTTATGTGGTCCGCGAATGCCACTCGGAGCATTCGGCTTCATATCAAAAGTTTCCAACTGGCTCGGCCCGCCGAACAGAAATAAGAACATGATGCTCTTAGCACGCGGGGCATGTGTGATGAACCCACTCTCTTCAGCTGCCAGTAATGTCGGAAGCGTTACACCAAATAGACCAGCACCACCAGCCTGTAACATCTCACGGCGACTCAGCCCTGAGCAAACCGACTTATTGTGACCGTTTATGGTTAGCATGAATCAGCTTTCTCTTTATCGATATTCCTACTATTCTCATTATCGCCGTTTTCACACGCTAATAGAATACAAATTAGCTTATTTGTTCTTCATTCTGCTTTCGATAATTCCCTGCAGCTTTTTGGCTTCTGCTTCGAGCACCTCTTTTGAAATGTTCGCGGGCATGACTGTCTCATGCTTTATTTCCTCATCTTTAGGTATTGCCCGCATCTTGATGCCACGATACCAAACTGGATCACCATGATCTTGTAATGAAAGATTCGCACCGCGCGCCGCTAAATCGCCTCCTCGCTTCTTCAGCAAGTCCACATTAAAGGCAAATTGCTCATCCTTGTAATCAAAGTCGATTACCTTTTTGCCATTTAGCCAATGCTGAATAACCGTACCCTTACAGACCACACGACCTGTGTTCCACTGCATCGGCGGCTTCGTAGCATCATGAGATGGTGCCATGCAAAAGTATAACGATGCGGCACTTGTTCGAGGATTTTTGCCATCAACGTGCACCTGGTTGTGAAGTATTTGATACTCGTATTGGCCAGGTCGGTAATACACACCGCTGTTGCTGCCCTTGGCGACACGCCATTGGAATCGCAATTCAAAGTCATCTGGAATCTTACGACTGGCAAACACCAGTGAGCCACCTTTACCCTGGCGTGTGATAATCCCATCCTCGACAGTCCAGTTTCCACTGTGTTTCCAACCACCAAGGTCTTTTCCATTAAAGAGGAGGTTAAAACCGGCCTCGCGTTCTTGCTTGCTGAGAACATTTACAGAATCATCCGCCATCACCGCAGACATTAAAAACCCAATTAAGCAAATCGGAAGCATGACGTTTTTCGTAAGACGAATTGTGGACACTTGTAATCCTCCTCAAAATAACTGGCTGCTAAATTAATTATGCGAGCCGATGTTTCTACATCCAACGAANNCAATCTATAATATAAGTCTCAAAAGGACAGATGCGAAATGCTCAATATCGGCAATTTTAAAACACAAACCTGTAATGGCATTGGTAGAAGGTCATTTCTGCAAATGTCTGGAGCTATTCCCCTTGGATTGGGATTAAGCAATTACGGTTACGCTGATGAAAACACAGTCTCATCGTTAGCTGCAAGAGCGAAATCTGTACTATTTGTATTCCTGTGGGGTGCACCAAGCCACTTGGATACATGTGACCCCAAGCCCNATGCTCCGAGTGAATACAGAAGTCCATTTGGAGTTATCCCTACCAAAACACCAGGAGTTCACTTTACTGAATTAGTGCCGCGTCTTGCCCAACGAAGCGATAAATACACTCTAGTAAGATCTCATCACACATCCGCTCCCGGTCATCCGGATGCTGGAACAGTGGCACTATCGGGATTCGAAGAGAACCCCAAGCCGGTGAAACCGAACTTTGGATCAATCATTGCCAAACATCGAGGATTTAACGGCAAGCTGCCACCATTCTTTTCCATTGCCAACGGAGTCGTGATGGATGGCGGGAGAAAAATTGANGCCTACGGTGGCGGTCAATTAGGGGCAGTCTACGACCCATTCATGGTCGGATGCTCGGAAACCGGTCAAACAAGCCTGCCGGCCCTGGATTTGCTTGACGGTATTAATCCACTTCGTATCAACGACCGCTTTGAATTAATGAAACAACTCGACGGCGTTCCACGGGCATTAGATAAGCTCAGCTTTCAGGATTGGAATCGCACATTTCAACAAGCGTACGGCCTGATCGCAGATCCGAGGGCGCGACAGGCATTCAACTTAATGGAGGAGTCCGAAAAAACCCGAGCCAATTACGGACAGTCCGTCTTTGGCCAAAGTGCACTGCTCGCACGGCGACTCGTTGAAGCGCGTGTACCCTATATTCAACTGAATTACAGTCGACACGTGGAAGCTATCTCGCCGGGTTTTGAATTTGGATGGGACACACATGTCTACAACTTTGAGTTGCTTCAGGATCAACACTGTCCTATTTTTGACCGCGCATTTTGTGCACTATTAGATGACCTGTATGATCGTGGCCTAATGGATGAAACACTTCTCGTTTGTATGGGTGAATTTGGAAGAACGCCAAAGATAAACCCACGCGCATCCAGAGATCACTGGCCACCCTGTTATTTCTCAATCTGGGCTGGAGCAGGACTCGAACCTGGAAGAGTAATTGGTGAAAGTGACAAACGCGGTGAGCATCCAATCACACGGCCGTTTAGCCCGCTAATGGTCGGCACAACCATTGCTGAATTGGCAGGCGTCGACTCTCAAGCGCGAGCGGAAATGAGAGTGCTCGAAGGCGGAGAAGTGATTCATGAATTGCTTTAGGAAATCAGGATTTATTATCGCATTTGCGATTTTTCACTGCGTAACCCAGTTCTGCATGAGCAGCGAACTCCAAAGGCTAACAAATGACGGCCGCATGAAATTCACNCCAATCTTCATCAAAGATGGCGAAGAACTTATGTATGTGGATTTTGAAGACCCTAGAGTCTTCCGACTGAAAACAATGCAATGGGATAACAAGAGCATAAAGCCGGTACATGATCCCGTTTCTGCTCCTGAATTTGATCCAGCATATTCAAAGGATGGAAAGTGCTTCTGTTTCTTACGAGCGGTCGGTGGGCTCCAGGTGGCATTGTTCGTAAGGAATACTCAAGACAATAGCGAGTTTAAAATTGATCCTCTTCCTGGATTTTCTGGGTATCGAAGTCCTGCTGTTGCACCGGATAGCTCATTGGTTCTTTACTCCTTNGCTCAAAATGGGGCACAGGACATTTATGCGATGGANCCGGANGGTTCTAACCGAAGANCAATTACTGGCGGTAAAGGCATAAATATTTGGCCGTCGTTTTCACCGGATGGGTCAAGTGTCGTATTCACATCAACCCGTGACGGAAATTATGAACTCTATTCAATGAAACCTGATGGTGCTGAAATGACCCGCTTAACAAACAGCCCTTTTCAGGACATAAGAGCGACGTATTCCCCTGATGGATCTCAATTAGTATTCACGAGCCATCGTGATGGCAATGCTGAGATCTATATCGCCAATGCGGATGGGTCAGATCCCGTGAGGATTACCAACCACGAAGAGCGGGATGATTATGCCACATGGCATCCTGACGGTAAGTCNGTCGTGTTTGTAGCCGAACGCGATGGTAAACACGACCTATACCAGATAGCTGTCCCATCACGGTAACCATCGACGTGGTTGTGAAGATTCTTTCGGAGTCATCTCTCGCACTATTGCAGTGAGTCGAGATAGGTAAGTAGATCTGCCATTTGTTGTTTGGAAATTTGTTTTTCCAATCCTTCAGGCATGAACGACAGCCCTGTACTTTTCATCGCCTGAATGTCAGTACGTAACATGATCGTTTCTGTACCGTCCGGCCGGCGCAGTGTAAGGCTATTCGCACTTTCAGATGTAATCATCCCTGTCGTGGATCGTCCGTCTTCATCTATGACGATATAGGTAAGGTACTTTGGTTTAACTTCTCGGTTCGGGTCCAGAATGTTGAGCATAACCGATGGCAGACCACGGTTTCGAATACCGTTTAGGTCTGCGCCAATACTGTTTCCTACGTCTTCCANTCGATGACATGAAGAGCAGTTCTTCTTAAACACTGCTTTACCATTTGCACGGTTACCGNCCAGGTTTAACGATGANTGNTAAGTTTTAACTACTTCGTCGCGATTGCTTACCGTGGACTTTGCAAAAATCCGTGAAGCCCGGTCAGCCACATCCTGATTTGGGTGCTTCCTCAAAAACTGTATCCGCAACGGATCGATTTCACCGGTCGAAATACTGTCATCCTCAACAGCATCTAACATCGAGTTGATAGATGACTTGCGAGCAAGAAGCACTTCAAGTGCTCGGGATCTCAACAGCGGGGCAAAAGTAGGCCATTGCGTGATTAAGATCTGAGCAACGGCATCATCATCAAACTTCGCAAGAGTCTCAATCACGGATGCCTGAATTTCAAAAGATTCTTTCAAATCGAGCAACGACGCTAGCTCCGACTTAACGACTTCGAATTCTGCTAAACCCAAACTGCGTATGGCGTCTGTCCTTACATCAAGACGTAACGCTCGATTAACTGCCTTCGNCTTAGATTCTATAATTAGCTCATCAATCAGTTCGGTCGCACCACCGCCAGCTGCTGCAAGTAGTGCTGATCTTGCTTCGCCCTGCTGTTGAGATACCAGAGCTTCTACAATTTGGCTCGGTGCGTCCGGACTTATTGACTNCAGACTTTCTAATGACCTAACGACCATGGCCACCTCACTAGGACGGTTTGCGGCACCAATTTGGCTGGCTAAAGACGTTAGTAAGGGCAGTGCCCCTGCGTCGTTTCGAAACACCTCATCTGATTGCAGCAATGTAAACACGTCCCCCATACCGTCTGAAAGGGAACTAAGCACTGCCATTTGCATATAAGCGTCATCACCGAATTGCTTAAGCAGTGCAGTAAGGATCGGTACTTTAGTCGTAATAGTCGCCTCGCCTATTGAGTAGGCCAGTTGGTATTTGACTCGCAAATCTTCGTCCGTTAGCAGGGATGTAACGGCATCCGAAATGGCTGTCGATGTTCCCAAAAAGGACTCGGATACCTTTAACGCGTGGTACCTCACAATGGGATTGGGCGATATCAAACACGATACGATCGATTCTTCATCCGCTGANCCTAAGCCACCTAGTGCNTACAATGCNGTATACCGACCACTGGTTGTNGCACTTTCTTGACCCCGAGCAATCGCTCGTAACGCACTNACCGCTGATTTATCCTGCCGTGCATATANCAGNCGCTGTGCTGTNTCNCGATGCCACCCGTTTGTGTGATTAACAATACNTGCAAGTTCTCTGGCTGAGAGAACGCGAAGGTCTTCAGTGGCCCGGCTTTGGAATCCCTTAGGAGCAATTCGGTATATGCGACCACGATCATTACCACTCACCGGATCAAGGTACTTCAAAAACTCTGGTGGCAGAAACGCAGCACCCTCGATGAGTTCTCGCGAAATATCCAGAACATACAAACAACCGTCCGGTGCATTTTCAAACTGAACAGGCCGGAACCAAAGATCCTTCGACGCAAGAAACTCTTTCCCTTGATCAGCTCGGTGTGCAATGACTCTCAATCCCTTATTCTCTAGCCGCGCACGGTAGACGAGATTATTAGCAACATCCCCAACAAAAAGATTGCCATGGTATTGCTCCGGCCATGCATCACCTCGATAAACCGTAATCCCTGTTGCTCCGGTAAAGAACCCAAATGGCTTACCACCTTCATCTGAACCAGCAAATTGCTTTGTACGTCGTAACATCGTACGTAATTCTCGCCATGGCTCAGCCTTGCTAATTCGGAACAAGTGCGTGAATTTTCCATCCGGAGCAATATTTACAGCCGCGTCGAGTGACTTCAGGTTTGGATTTCGAGCCAGGTAGCGATCGTCAAACATCAGCATTTGAGCTGGAACGCTATTTGAACAAACGTACTTTCTCGCCCAGTTATCCATACTCATGCCATGCTGCCCACCACCAGTAGTCAGTTCGAATCTGGATAGATCTCGTGGATCAAAAACAAACCCTCGCCCGCGTACAGATTGTGCTTTCATCCCTCCTTCCGCCGTTGCTCTGACTTCACCGCCGGTAAGATTTGTGGAAATGTGAATACGGTTATCCAAACCCCAACGAAAGGAATTCANGTGACCTTCACCAGCTTTGTCGCTACCAAATCCTGTGAAAANAACTTCTCGGATATCAGCCTTACCGTCATCGTTCGTGTCTTTTGCGTAGATTATGTCCGGCGATGAGCCAATGAATACGCCACCATCCCAACAGATTACTGCTGTAGGGTATGGAATATCGGAAAGAAAGGTAGTCGCGCTATCATACTTCCCATCACCGTTTCCATCAGTTAAAAGCTTTACTGCGCCCGATTCTCCGGAATCTTCATTGGCTGCATACGCGTTGTATTCCGGTAACTCACAAACGTACATTCGATTAGATTCATCAATCGCAATTGCACCGGGATCGCGAATTAGAGGTTCNGAAGCAACAAGCTGCAATTCAAAGTCCGAATGAATTTCTATCTGTTCAAGTGACTCTGCTGGAGTGCTTGCCTTAAGACGCGGCAGTTTGGATGCGAGCTTATCAATTGTCTCGTTAACCGGTTGCGAAGGTTTTTCCTGACCCAAGAATAAACTTGTTAATCCAGAAAATAACAGGATATACGCAATGCTTTTTATGTTCATGATTCAATATTAACCCGCTTGAACACNCAATTAACAGACACCCGGATGTTTTCACTTGGGTTTTCGTTTAGGTAGTCGATAGCATTGTGAGGTGTATTCATCAGTCTTATATATAGAAGCAACAATTAATAGTTTCTATGGCCACCTTAGCCGATGCCGTGTAACTAATTAATCATCTTCTCTAAATCCAAACGCAGTTGGCTACTTAATCATGCAGAATCAAATGAGACTTGTCCTACTCTTGTCACTTACAGTCATTTTTGGATCAGAATGTGTCATTGCTGATTCTGTTGTAAAACAACGACCAAACGTAATTCTAATCATGGCAGATGATCTGGGATTTGAATGCATAGGCTGTAATGGGAGCGAGCAATACAAGACACCAGTGCTCGACCAGCTTGCTAAGGATGGCATGCGATTCACTCAATGCCACGCTCAACCGTTGTGCACGCCTAGCCGTGTAAAGTTAATGACGGGATTATCCAATGCACGAAACTACTCTGCATTCTCAGTACTACCACGGGACCAGAAAACCATTGGACAATATTTCAATGAAGCGGGTTACCAGACATGCATTGCCGGAAAATGGCAGTTACTCGGAGCAGAACACTACTCGACCCAATTCCGGGGCATGGGTACGTATCCAGAGGATGCCGGCTTTGATTCAATTTGTCTTTGGCAAGTCGACAAACTTGGATCACGGTTCTTTGCACCATTAATGTACGTAAACGGTAAGAACGTACAGTTTGAAAAAGACCACTACGGCCCAGCGGTGGCCACCGACCATATCATTAACTTCATCAGCGAGAATCGCGACCGGCCTTTCTTTGTTTATTACCCAATGATCCTTACGCACAGTCCGTTCGTTCCAACTCCATTGAGCAAGACACGGACAGAGAAATCCAAACAGTCNAATTTTGAAGATATGGTTCACTACATGGACTACACCATTGGGCGAATCTCCAAAACAATTTCAGACTTGGGAATTGATCAGAATACACTTCTNGTATTCGTTGGCGATAACGGTACACATTCAACAATTCAATCTGAATTGGGAAATCGCAAAGTACGCGGCGGAAAGGCTAAGACAACAAACGCCGGAACTCATGTGCCCATGATTGCACATTGGCCTAAGACGATTAAGGCGGGCTCGACAAATGACAATCTCATCGACTTATCAGACTTCCTTCCGACGTTGATGGACGCAACTGGGATTGCCGAACCGGATCAGTTGGACGGAGTTTCATTNATGCATCAACTTCGTAATGAAGAAGGGCGTGACCGCGAGTGGATCTATTGCTACTACAATCCCCGCCCNGAAAAGACCAAGCCTAGCTACTTCGTGCGGGATAAACGATTTAAACTCTACGGTGACGGCCGATTCTACGATTTGCAATCCGACGTGCTTGAGAAGACAGATATACCGACCCCAGATGGCCCAGCACTTACAGCCTACAAAAAATTACAAGCAGCATTAGCGTCGATGCCCAACGAAGGTAGCAAACTCCTGAAATTCCCCGAATGACGTTATTTTTCTAATGGCTTTATAGATTTAACGAATCGAATTACATCTGCCAGATCTTGTTTNCTTAGATCCTTTTCAAGACCTTCCGGCATGAGAGATAACCCGGTCGACCTCAATACATCAACATTAGATCTGAGTATGACCTGACTCTTTCCGCCTGCTTGCTGAAGAGTCAGGCTCGCTGTCGTTTCGGATTTAATAATTCCACTTATCACCTGACCTTGCTCTGTGATAACGGAATACACATTGAAGTTTGGTTGTGCTTCACGATTAGGATCTAAAATAGAAATCAACAAATCCGCCTCGGACTTGTTCTGGACAGAATTCAAGTCCGGAGCGATTGCATTCCCAGTTTCTCCAACCCGATGACAAACAGCACACCGTTTTTTGAATACTTCAAATCCGCGGGCATCGTTAGACTCTAGATCCAGAACATCTTGATAGTTTTCCACGACTTTGGCACGGTCTGAATCTATTTCAGCATCAAGCCACTTCTGAGCAAGTTGCTTGGTGTTTGCGTCTTGTGACTGCAATAACTGCTGCTTAATATCACGGTCGATATCTGACGACTTAATCACGTCAGACTCAAGTGCATCGAACAGTGTGGGTATTCGCGATTTATTTGATACCAATCCAACAATGATGTTCCGTCGAACTACCGGGCTAAATCTACTCCAGTTTTTAACCAGTGGTTCACTACTAGACGGATCACTCTGTCCGAGAAGCGAATCCACAGCAGCCAATTGGATTTGTTGTGATTCACGCGCAGACAGAAGACTAGTCAATGAATCTAAGATGCCGTCGGAAGAATTGAATCTTAGTAATTGAACAGCGGCCAGTCTTTCTGCTTCCGCGGCATCTGTGTCCGTTGCTTTATTGATAGCGCGCTCAAAGGACTCCCGAAACGAGTNNCGAATCGAGTCACTAGTAACGGCTGCGGCGACNAGTTTTTGTAGGCTACTCCCTCGCCTATTTAGNCCTTCACCAAGTCCNGCTAATACNGATTGTTGTACTGCAAACTCGATTGACGGATCCAAGCAAGATGACAATAAGTACGCTATGTGCGTTTCCTCTTTACTCGATCCTAAAACTACTGCTAACTGCTCCAGCACTGCACGCCCNCCCGACGATCGCCGATACTCCTGTTTGGAAAGCACTTTATCTGCAACAAGATGTGCATTATTTCCAACCGACGTCAGGGCTGCGTTCATGACGATTTGGTTGTTTGCATTTTTTTGCATCAGTTGCGCAATAGCTGATGCTACCTCATCATCTGCAAATTCCCCGAGTGCGAAAGCAAGTTGAAATTGCACATGGGGGTTCACTGAGTCGACTCCAAGCACTAACTTGAGAATCTGACCCTCATCATCTGTAGCCGCAAATTGCTTACAAAGCTTCAGCGTGTTTGCAATGACTCTGGGATGTGGGTCACTGAGACCTTTCTTTAAATCCGCGACTGTGATTAAACCCAGTCCGTCAAGTGTGAATAAGCAGTGCAATCTACCAGTCGGGTTTTCACAGACACTAAGGAATGATCGGATTTCACCCGCAATCGACTTATCTCCTCTTTCCCATAAGAGTCGTTGGGCAGTTCTTCGATTCCATACGTTTNGGGAACCAAGTTGCTTGACTAGCTGTTGGCTCGTCATGGCACCTAAGTTTGGAACAGCTCGTCGCTTCATGTCCGGGCTTACAAGTCGATAGATGCGCCCCCGATCACGTCCGCTTGTTAGGTCCAGAAATGCTTTAATTTCTTCCGGTATGGAATATGGATGTTCTATGGTTTCTCTATACATATCCAACACGTACAAACTGCCATCCGGTGCGTTCACGAAGTTTACTGGCCGAAACCAATTGTCACGTGATCGAAGGATCTCGGTACCTTCATCTGCTCTTTTAGCNACGTGCTGAATNCCTTCACGGTCAATCGTCTTCCGATGCACNAAATTTCCNCCTACATCACCGATNAAAGCNTTTCCATGAAATCGTTTTGGATATGCGTCACCTAAGTAGATNGTGATGCCCGTTGCGGAAGTGAAGTACCCAACTGGATACTCCGTTGGGACAGCTCCTTTCGGCTTNCTTGNATCTAGCGGAATGAACTCCCANCCTCCNTCTTTNTTNATAACNAGNCGATAACCNTTNTCNAGAGCCCGCCACTTCTGNCNNACAATCCGCCANGGCTCCGGAGGNCTAATNCTNAAAACTGGCGANCTAGCGCCATCTGCTGCGATACTCCGAATCATCCCAGTCGGTGCGAAAAANGGGTTTCTACTGACATACTCCAGTGGATAAATGACTTGTTGAATGTGATTACTATTGCTGCATACGTACCGAGTACCCCACTCATCTAGGGTGTGGCCGTATTGCAGACCACCTGTCACTGATTCGAACTGCTCCGTCTTTGGGTCGAATTTCAGATCAACGCTTCCTATATCTGAAAAGTCGTTACCTCGGTGTTGGATGTCTTTGGGATTTCGACCGGCAGCAAAATAGATCTTGTTATCAAGTCCCCACACCAGACCATTGGCAACTGATTGCACGTTATCCCTGCCAAAACCACTCAGTACAACTTCCTGAATGTCAGCACGACCATCGTTATCCGTATCCTTCAAGTAGTACAGGAATTGAGGGGCAACAACAAACACTCCGCCGTTGTAACAACAAACGGATGTCGGCCAGCTAATCCCATCTGCAAACACCTGGCTCTTATCCATTTTGCCGTCGCCATTTGTATCAGTTAGCAATCTGATAATACCGGCATCCTTTAGGCCACCACCATTTGGATTGAGCCGCGTCGGTTCATGTGAAAACGGATAGCCATGCATTTCCGCAACGTACATCCTGCCATGCTCATCAAAACATGCATCAACCGGGTCTGAGACAAGAGGTTCCGCAGCAACAATTTCAAGCGAAAATCCATTTGCTAACTCAAACGTGTCTACGGCGTTTTTGACTGAAGTAAAAGGAATACGAGGCATATCCTCTTTGGTCACCGTTTTTCTGTCTTGTGAATACAAGTCAGCAGTACACAGGCCTAGATTTACCAATATCAAAAGAAGAAGACGCATGCTCGTCACTTAACCTCCAGAAGTTTGCTAATACCTTCAGTCATGACGTCATCGACCGTTGGTTCACAAAACGCAACACGTACCTCATATCCTTGAGCGGGATATTCCTCTTTGATCGGTATGTACCAAGGTCCGCCGTCACCATAAGCTGCGGTCGCCACAAATCGATCTTTAGCCATCTTCTGGGCACGCAGTTGGTATTCGACAAACGACTCGGCTGGCAAGTGTAATAGCGAAATATCGTTGAGCGCCAATGAACTAAGAACAATCGGAATCTTTTTCTCCAGCCGGTTCAGCCAGGCAAGCATATAGGATGGACGATTACGATTTACAACGCTATTACTCTTGTTGGAAATCCCGGATTGAATTACATCCTTCACAAGAGTGTTGCGGGCAGCCGGTAGTATTTCGACTGTACGCCAACCAACCTTACTTACGGGCGTTTTGACGACCGCTTCTTCTGCCTTCAACATCGCCTGATACATGCGGTCAGCTAATTCAGCACGCACAGGCTTTGAACCGTCGTTGTATTTTCCCGCCGACACATTTCCTGATGCACCTGTGAAGTAAATGTGATGGCAACCAGAGTCTTCTTCTTGCCGACGCTTTCTGGCAATACCGACGAAGTCGCTGCTTACTAGCCCATCGCCGTAATAGCTCATGGGATGAGTTGCATAGTAGTGCAGAGTCGCTAGTCGTTCTTCGTTATTATGGAATGTCACAACCTTTAGCATGCGATCGATCGTGCCTTCAGTCATCGCGCGGAGTTTTGGGTCCTTGCAACTGCTCCCGCGCATTGCCTTAATCACCCCGTTTTCGTCCCGATAGATCCTTCGATTAGACGCCACACGGTCAACTTCAGATTCACCGTGGCCAACATGGGTAACAGGTTTGGCTTTATTCAATGATCCCTTTACTGCAGCTACCACCTTGCTAACACATTGGTGAAAGTACTCTGGTTCGACAATATGTGGTAAATCTCCTTCTGCCTGCGTGATCCTATCAGCATCAAGACAAGCAAAGGGGGCATTGTGTTGGTGAACACAATGAACAGCTACTCGTTCCGGGGTGGTGCCAACTGCTTTTGCGATCTCTGTTCTCCATAGCACATGAGACTCATTAAGGATTCCTGTCCAGTCAACTGCGCAGATGACAATTGGTTTGCCGGCACCAAGTAGTACGATGCCATGAGCATCGAGGGTATCTGTCACACCGACAACCGGCGTGATCCAACCACCGCAAAGTGGGTGTCCTTCAGGTGGAGTAACATCTGCTGAAAATGAGGCTAGCTTTAGATCATTAGTTTCATGCAATTCTGATCGTAGCGAGTTGGGGATGATCGACCAGATTGTTGCCGCCGCAACGGACTGATGCAGGAACTGACGCCTTTGAAATTGATCCGGGTAAAATATATTACTTTTAGTCATTTGGTTGCCTCGTGAGTTCATATCAACCACAATCCACTACAACGATGTGTTTTATTCAATCATCTTAGCATTGAGGATCATGGAGAAATACAGTTATCAAGTTTTGCCTAACGGGCAGGCGAATGCCGTATATGGTGTCGATATCTCACCGGCGGACGATATGATCGCNTCNGTGAGNTTGAGCCATGCAATGAAGATTTGGGATAAGGNCAGTGACGAGCCTCGCGAATATCGTGATCTGCATGCTGATGGTATTGCTGATGTCTGTTTTTCGCCNGATGGAAAGCTCATCGCAACTGCCGGGTTAGACAGATTAATAAAGGTGTTCGACACTTCAAGTGGAACAATTGTTGCCACGCTTAGCGGTTCAGGTAATTTTGTGATGTCCGTTAGCTTCATGGGCGATGACAACAAGAAGCTCGTTTCAACCGGCTTCGACAATATGGTGAGAACCTGGACGCTTGACGGACCTGTTGCTCAACTCGCTGGAATGACTAATTACAGCTACGGCGTCGACTGTAGCGCTGATGGCCGTTGGATTGTCAGTGGTAGTGTTGCTAGTGAAGTGACGGTGTGGAACAGTGATGGTGAAAAGACATATCAGCAAACCGAACACGAGAAAGGTGTACACTCAGTTGCTTTTGCAAAACACAGCAACGAAAAATTCGCGAGCGGTGGCGGTGACGGCGTCGTGTCACTTTGGAATCGGGAAGCTGGGGAAGTAGCTAATCGACTGCGTGGTCACAAAGGGTATGTACGAGCTCTAGCCTTTTCGCATGATGGAAAAATTCTAGCAAGCGGCGGTCAGGATGGTGCCATCTGTCTCTGGGATTTAGAAAAACTAGAGAAACTCCAGACGCTATCTCTTCACACAAATACTGTTTACTCGCTGGCATTTGCCCATGATGATAGCTTCCTGATTTCTGGAAGCTTCGACCGACGAACAGTCAAATGGCAGCTTTAATTTACACTGCACATTATTAGAGAATCGCTATGGCCGTCGTCGCTGATTCGGGGCAGGACCTCCGCGGCCCGGATCTGTTACAGGAATTTGTGTCTTCCAAAAGATACCTCGCCGCCGCCCGTTTGTAATGTGAACAGGCGCCTCGCTCGTTCTCTCTTGATGAGTAAGTAATGCAAGATTCAAAGCGTCTGAGATTTCATCGTCTGTAGCGGACGAGTCGAGTTGTGATAAAACGACGCCGGTTTGACCATATGGATCCGGATCCACAACGATGATATTTGATTGTTTGTTAATACCTTTAAGAGACACTAGTTCGGTATCACTCTTCGATTCAGCAAAGGTGAATTGGCCACGAAAGTCGCTCCACGCATATTTAGTCAGTTTGCTTTTACATTGCTGCCGTTCATCCTCTGAACTACTACGCACAATAACGAGTGGTTGCTGGTCACATGCGGCAACATTTAGCGCGAGTCTAACAGTCGCTAAGGCTGGGTAGGTATGCTTGATCTGACGTGCGCCACTGTAATTCGCAGCAATTCTGTTCATGGTGGCTGCCATTTGATCTGGCCCACTGAACATTTGTAGTGGAGAACGCCCAGCACGTATCAAGCGCCTTTGTCCATCCGGTGAAAGTATGCAAAACACAGTGTTTTCCAGCTGCCCACTGCGTCCAATGAAGACTGTCTTTAAAAACTGGGCTTCTTCAGCACTCTCGTAAGTCGCCAGTCTTACACACACAAACGCTTCTGCAGCTTTTATTACTTTGGCCTTGGACAAGAAACTCTCGTCCATGTTTTGCTTACCAGGTCACCACATTCCTGGCACCTGATGACAATGCGGCGCGGCTGACACTAAGAGAATTGGACGACCGCTTTCTTTGGCAGCCGCAAGCCCGGATTCCCAAGTACCATACCAGGCAATGGAACGTCGTAATTCACGTTGTGCGCCAACTTCAGCTGCTGCTGAGCAGAATACCAATAAAAAAACGCCAATTATAAATCGCCTGCTCTTCACAGGTGCCACCTCACTAATTTATGGACAGTCTATGTCTATTCTCCATCAAATTCATGGACAGTCTATGACTTTCTGTCTCAGAAATCATGAACAGTCTATGTTTATCCAGACAGAAAGTGGCGAACTCATCGGCAAAAACACTAAAACAAAAAGTGGGTGTCTATGATTGGCGGGGGGTGGTAAAAAGTGGGTGTCCATGATTCGGAGAGATTGGGAGAGATAGCGAGGTTTTGCGAAAGCAGAGAGGTTGTGATGAGAAGGTTAATTTTTGGTTGGTTGGTGGTAGTTTTGGCACTGGTGTGTCAGGGAAATGTGCGAGGTGAGGAAGGAAAGCCGAATGTTCTTTTCCTAATCTGTGATGATCTGAATTGTGATATCGGTGTCTATGGCCATGAGTTGGTTAAGACACCAAATATCGATGCCCTAGCTAAAAAGGGTGTGACATTTCTAAATGCACACTGCCAATATCCACTTTGTGGGCCTTCTCGTGCGTCCTTCATGACGGGAATGTATCCAGATCAAACTCTCGTGCGCCGCAATACAATCTACATCCGAGAACATGTTCCGAACGTCCTGACAATTCCCCAGGTCTTTCGTTCGGCAGATTACTTCGCTACTCGGATCGGCAAAATCTTCCACTACAACGTTCCACGGCATATCGGCACATCCGGTCACGATGATCCTTATTCCTGGAATTACACAATTAACCCGCGCGGTCGTGACAAGGAAGAAGAAGACCAGATTTTTTCACTCGTGCCAAACCAGTTCGGCGGGACACTTAGCTGGTTAGCTGCCGACGGTACGGACTTAGAACAAACCGATGGCATCGCAGCAAGCGAAGCTATCAATTTGCTAAAGAAGTATTCTCAAACAGGAACATCGTTCTATATGGCAGTTGGTCTTTATAGACCTCACACGCCGTTTGTCGCTCCGAAAAAGTACTTTGAAATGTATCCTCTCGATAAAATAACCGTTCCAACCATCCCCGACGGATATCTAAATACGATTCCAAAACCGGCCGCCAGCAGTATCAGCAGAAAGAAGGACCAGNTAAACCTAAAGACNAATCTGGCAAAACAGGCGATCCAAGCGTATTACGCCTCCATCACATTCGCCGACGCGCAACTCGGTCGGATCTTAAGTACGCTCCAATCAACAGGACTCGACAAGAATACCATTGTCGTCTTCACATCGGATCATGGTTATCACATGGGAGAACACGGGCACTATCAAAAAACAACGTTGTTTGAGAATGCTACGCGAATCCCGCTGATCATCACCGGCCCTAGCGTAAAGCAACTTAATAAGTCTGCTGAAGGCTTGGTAGAGATGGTCGATATTTATCCGACCTTGACTGAACTCGCCGGGCTAAAGACTCCGAAGTTTGTAGCTGGGAAAAGCCTCGTTCCGATCCTTAATGACGTAACTGCATCCATTCGAGAGAGTGCTCTGACACAGTTTCAAAATGGCTATAGCATTCGTACCTCGCGTTATCGCTACACACATTGGGGTGAAGATGGAGAAGCGGGTAATGAACTATACGACCACTCTAATGATCCAGAGGAACTCGTGAATCTATCCCAGAACGACAAATATAGCGANATCGTCAAACAGCTNAGCCAAATGCTCAAAGATCGAGTCGCTCACGCCAACCTACCACCACAAGGGATAAAGCAAATTCAATCCCCTCTGACACGACGAGTCCCACAGCCCAATCCGTAAGGTTTTTCACACTGACTTTATCCGATCGCGGTTCTCACCCGATTTGTAACTTCCTGGTAAACATCTGCTGGCAAGGGACCCTTATCAAGAGTTCTAACATTTTCTGCAAGATGGTCGTGATTACACGTTCCAACAATCGTTGTGTGGCAGTGTGGATGACTCAGCGTGTATCTCAGGATCAACTCTGCCCGATTCATCTCCTCTGAAAGTAAGTCATCGAGCCCGGCNGCCGTCCACGCATCGTTCAGTGCAGGTCGTTGAATCTCCGCGTCCGGCCCACCGTGCGCAATTCCACCACGAATGATTATTCCTGCACCCGTATCTGCAGCAGCGGTTATCAAATCGTGATGACTGGGAGCCAGGCAAGAGTAGGGGATTTGAAACGTGTCAAACACATCCAACTCGATCATTCCTTGCAAGTTTGGTATCGAGTTAGAAGAACCAATAAACCTAATCAGGCCCTGCGCTTTAAACTCCAAAAGAGTCTCTACTAATCCTGCACACTTGATCGTCTCAGCGTCTCCGCCATGAAACTGCATGAGATCGATGCAATCGGTTTGCATACGCTCGAGGCTCGTCTCCAGATTTCGAAGAAGCACNTCTCTCGTCCAAGTNTGAATCACCTCTAAATGGTCATCGTGCTGTTGGTAATCACATCCACACTTAGTTGCCAGAATATATTCACTCCGGCGGGACGCTATGAATTGACCAATCCGCTCTTCACTAACACCGTAATCTGGTGCTGTATCAATGAAGTTAATTCCTGCATCTAAGACTGCATTCAGAAATACGTCTGCCTCAGAATCACTAACAACACGCACACCCCAGGTNCGCGGGCCGCGTAAACCCATGCTGCCGTATCCCAACTGAGTTACCTGTAACCCAGTTCGGCCTAGTTCTTTCTTTNTCATCGTGATCGTCCGTTCAACAGCTTCATAGTCCTAACAGATTTAGGACCGCGAACACGATCGTACCAGTGTTACATCACGCCGTCGATAAGCGAGCCGTTTTCAACAATCTTGATCGGTCGACCAATGCTNCTTAGATTCTCGAACTCCGGTTCCACACCTAGTACCGTATAGAGAGTGTGCAGAAGATCATTTACTTTGACCGGACGATCTGTGATTTCGACACCACCATCATCCGTTTGGCCAATAACTTGACCGCCCTTAATCCCGCATCCTGCCATGGCCATACTGTACGCTCGTGGATAGTGATCACGACCACCTCTGCCATTTATCCTTGGCGTACGGCCAAATTCACCTAACCAAACAACCAGAGTTGAATCCAACATCCCACGTTGCTTGAGGTCACGAACCAATTGTGCAAACGGTAAATCTACCTCTGNACACAAATCGGTTGTTCTACTGAAGTTATCAAAGTGAGTGTCCCAGTTCGACGATGCTACTTCCACAAACGTTACACCTGTTTCGACAAGTCGCCGCGCCATAAGACAACCAGCCGCGAAACTCCCATCGCCATATGCTTCGCGGGAAGACGGTGATTCTTTACTCAAATCAAAAGCATCCATTTCCGGACTGAGGATCATTCGCGATGCTTTGCCATATAATTTTCGATTCGCGATAACTGCTTTCTTGGACCCATCATCAGATGCATCGTCTTCAAGTTGATTGAGTAAGCCAAGTCGTCGCTTGTACCGAGACTCCGTTGTTTGAATCTGAGTGTTATCGGGCAATCGTTCAGCAGAGCTTAGTAAGAACGGGTCAAAATCTACGCCGAGCAGTCCGGCCTTTGCTGAGTTCCTCGTGTTACCAATTCGCACGAACGATGGCAGATTTGCATCGGCATCGCCCAAGTGCTGTGCAACGTGTGAACCAATAGCGGGATACTTAACACTCGCGGTTGGTAAGTACCCGGTTTGTGTTACATACGATGCACGTGGATGGCTACCTTCCGGTCCATTCATTGAACGGATAATACACAACTCGTCAGCAATGGAAGCCGTTTCCTTGAGTCCCATGGCAAGATTCACACCTGGAATTGAAGTCTGAACGGATTGTGTTTCACCGCCATTGGAATGACCAGACTTGGGATCCCAGGTCTCAAATTGACTGGGACCACCTCCCATCCAAAGGAGGATGCATGACTTGGCATTTGCCTTGATCTGAGCAGCATTTGCAATGATCGGCAGTTTCCAATTGAGCATGGATAACGCACCGACAGATCCAGCCGTTAGTGCCGTACGTCGATTGATTTCTTGTCGTGAATTCTTAATCTTCATAAGTGCATTCCAATCCCGAATTGTGTTGTGCGCCCCCGAGAATCCGCTCACTTTCGTGTCTTAAATTCTGTCGTGTTAATAAGTGCCCATATCAGATCAGCAAATGCTTCACTTCGATCACCGACCTGNCTGATGTANGTCAACGACGTATTGAGCTCGCTGCGATTTGGCCGGCGAGNTANTACACGTAAATACAATTCCTTCACTGCCTGCTGNTTGTCCGGGACTTCCCGAAGTAATTTTCCGAGTACTGAGTTCGGGGCGGCATTCAACTGTTGATTGATAAAAGTAGAATTCATCATCGCCAAAGCCTGAGGAATTGACGTGGACACCTCCTCACGCAAGTTATTTGGGTCGTAGCCAAATACGTTTGCAAACCCAAATCGCGGAACATTTCGCAAGTTAAACGGATTGGGACCCTGTGCATTTGAAGTGGGCGGCTTTTCCTCTAATTCGAATACATTGAGGAGCGAGTCAAACAANTGGTCTGANCTAAGTGGTTGGGGCACGTTTGCCTGAAACGGTACTTCGTCGTAATTCCNTCTATCTCGACTCTCGCGTTGATAAGACTCTGTCGACATGATGGTTGCGATTAGCCACTTCAGATCGTAGCCGGATGCTGCAAACTGTCCTGCGAGATAATCAAATGCCTCTGGTGCAGTAACGTCTCGATCCGGGCCNAGNTCATCCACCGGCTCACAAAAACCCTCACCAACGAGTTCACTCCACATTCGGTTTGTGACTGCCTTCGCAAACCACTGGTTGTTGGAATCTGTAACCCAGTCTGCAAGTGTAGACCGGCGACTCGCATCGGAAGTCCCAATCACAACTTCCTTATCGTTCATAAAGAACTTAGGAGTGATTACTGGACCTTCCTCAGCTGGATTCTCCAGATTCGGCATGTTGTGTTCCAGCGTACCGATGAACCGATTGTTATTATTTTGTCGCCTGTTACGAGGAGTCCTATCGATGGCGTAAACCAAGAATGTTCTGGGATCCATTTGCGGTCGCATGGCGACTCTTGGGAAAAACGCCGCAAGCTCATGAAATTGCTGCCGTGTCCATTGATCGGTTGGATGATCGTGGCACTGAGCACATTGGATTTGAATTCCCATGAAGATTCGCGAGATCTCGGAGACAGTCTCTTCGGGTCTTCCTTGTTGAGCCGCGATCAGCCCAGTCTCCCCGTTTTCCCGAATATCGCCGCTAGCTGTTATCAAATCACGGGCAATTTCGTCCCACGGTTTGTTTTCATTTAGTGATTCAGCCAGGTATTGCTGAAATGCNAGCACGCCAAGCTGGGACTGGTCATTTGTACGTCGATACGTGATCACGTCGCGCCAATAATTTGCCCAGTTCGTACCGTAGTCNTGGTCATCAAGTACAAACTCGAGCAGAAACCTTCGCTTGTCAGGATGNTCCTCCAGACCAAACACGAGAATATCATCAAGTGACGGCAGCTGACCAACTACATCAAGGTATACCCGTCTAACAAATGTCTCATCATCACATCGATTTATTTCAGACGGCTGCGTTTCTTCATTGATCAAGCGATCAACTTCAACAGCAACATCGACAAATGACTGAGCGGCGCATGGTGATTGTGCTGAAAAAACGCAAATGAAAGCCGTAAGTGCAGCAGTTACTGCAAAAGAACGAAGATGCATGATGAGATCTGTTCTGAAATAGAGATGTTGCCCCTCGTAGTAATTTTAACACCATGGTTGTTAACTGGTTTCGAGCAATTCTAAAAAAAAGGGCATCCAGAACGCCGAGTGCNACATATAATTCCACATCAAGATNCGTGAAACAAACGNCNNNNGGCGGTGTTAGTATAAATACACAAGTCCAAACTATGCTTAGTCCAAGGATGAATCGATCAATGAAATCACTCGCTGCTCCAATGTGTTTCATCTTTAGTGTTGTGTTGCAAGCTAGTGCCTACGGTCAGGCACCCAACAAGCCTACTGGTCTACAGCCAAACGCAAATCAAAACCCGCAGCGACAGGAACGGTATCAACAGTTTCTCCAGCGATTCGACANCAACAAGAATGGTCGAATCGATCCGGATGAATTAGCGAAAGCCCGCCAGGCCATTCAACAGCGCCAGCAACAGAATCGGCCGGGCAGCAACTCAACAACTCAACCCCAGAACAATACCGCGCGACCCAATATGAATAGTCAACAATACCGTCAACTGCTTCAACGATTCGATAAAGATGGTGATGGCAGACTCAGCGGTGATGAACTGCAAGCCGCCCGGCAAGCACGGCAACAAATGCAAGGAAGTCAGCGAGGTAGGCAACTAGCTGGACGGATATTGTTTAATTTCGGCGTTCGTAAAAACCGCCTCGACTCGAGTGAACTAATGTCAGAATATGACCGAAATAGCGATGGTGAACTTAATGCTGCAGAACGCAGGTCTGCGATAGAGGCACTAGAAAACAAATAGCCCAGCTAGAATACTTTTTCCTTGAGCTCAAACAAAATGCAGCCGAGGTTATAGAGTCCGTGTAGGATCGCCGCTGCCATGATAAAGACAGCCGAAGTAGCCATGTTCGGTTTCTCCTTGCGTGTCATGCTGAGATTCCAGGTTCTCATCAGACCCAAACTCGAGATAAGACAACACGTCACGTGAAGTGCAACGCACACCGTCCATCGCCACTGCATGATGTCCGGATTCTCTCTGACTTCCGGGCGTAGCTGGTAAAGCAGGTTTTCAATAACAGCAAAGGCCAACCCACCGGCTATGGCACATATGGCAATTTGCATCCTCGAAGTAAACCGAAATGGTCTCTTCTCAATTATCCATAAGAGACAGGCTACCTTGAAAATCTCCTCAGCTGGTGGGGCGACGAAAACTGCCGAAACTATTGGTAATCCCTGAAAGGAATTTGTCAGCAACGCACCAATAACTGCAAATGGTCCTGCGACGAGAGCAATTGCAATCGTCAACACCCAGCTGTTTAGAAATGAACGGTTCTCGATATTTACAGCGAGCCATCGATCATATGTAAGACCATCAATCGGTGCGCTCGGAAGTCTCTTATCAGCAAGTGCCGGTTCATCCCAGACCGTATGTTCGACGGCTTCGTTAGAAGAAATTTCCTTGGAATCAGTTTGAGCCAAATGAGGCTCGCGGAAGACAGAGTGACGATCTGGCTTCTTGTTCATTTTGCTGCTCGATATGCAGTTCCGGTTGCAATAAGAGCAACCGATGGAGCAGTACCGCTACTGATATCCGCAGTCATAAATCGTACGTTGCAAATCGCATTGCAATCTAAATCTCGTGCTGCAACCAATAGCTGTACAAGTACGTCGTTTCGAGCTCGCGCCATAAGAGAAATAAAGCTCGTGACCTCGCCACCAAAAATATTCTTCAAACTCGCCAGAAACATCTTCAGGTAGTCATTGGCGATAACGACTTCACCGCACACGAGTTGCGGCGTAGGACCACTAGAATCCGCGTTGGGAAATGTCTTGAGTTGAGTGACCAGGATGTCGTCCATTTCTACTAATTGAGCAAGTAGCTTCTTGGTATGAGCGCGATCATTGATTCGACCAGCCGTGTAGCCCAGCAAAAGCAATCCGAACGGTATGCCAAGATAAATAGCGATGAGAATGGCAGTATTCATTTAGACCGCCTCCGAACCGGAGTTGGAGACTTTAACAGCTGTACCGTAGGCATAGAGCTCCGATGCACCGGATGTCACCGAACTCGTGGTGAAGCGAACGTTGACGATAGCATTCGCGCCAAGTTGCTCGGCCTGCGCGATCATTCTGGTCAAGGCCTCCTGCCGTGACTCCGTCAGAAGTTCCGTGTAACCTTTCAGCTCACCGCCAGCGAGATTTTTCAGTCCTGCCATGATGTCACGGCCTACATTTTTAGCTCTAACCGTATTGCCCTGAACAAGTCCGAGTAATTCTGTGATCTCATAGCCAGCTACGGTCTCTGTATTGGTAACAATCATCTATCACTTTCTGTGTAAAGAAGATCTTCGGTTATCGACTTGTGTCAACGTTGATTCTATCAACTGAATTGTGCCAAAACGCTGTTAAATGTCTCACTCGGACGCATCGCGGCATCGGCAAGGTCATCACATGGCTGATAGTAGCCACCGATATCCGTCGCCGCACCTTGAGTTGCAAGTAATTCAGCAGCAATTTGCTCTTCGTTGTTTGAAAGCGCTTCTGAAATTGGCTGAAACTGTGATTTTAATTCCTGGCAATCGTCCTGTGTAGCGAGCGCCTGGGCCCAGTAAAGTGCCAAATAAAAGTGGCTTCCGCGATTATCCAGTTCATGTACCTTACGAGATGGAGATTTGTTGGTAAGTAGGTACTGGCTGTTGGCTTCATCCAGCGCTCTGGCAATAACTCGAATCTTCTCGTTCTCAGTTTTTTGAGCCAGATCTTCAAGGGATACCGCAAGCGCCAAAAATTCACCTAGTGAATCCCAGCGTAAGTGGTTCTCTTCATTGAATTGCTGCACGTGCTTTGGTGCAGAACCACCAGCACCGGTCTCATACAGACCACCACCAGCAAGAAGTGGAACGATCGAAAGCATCTTAGCACTTGTGCCAAGTTCGAGAATTGGAAACAAGTCCGTCAGATAATCACGTAACACATTTCCAGTAACCGAAATCGTATCCAGTCCTTCTTTACATCTCTGGCAAGCGTGTAAAGCTGCGTCGGCTGGGGCCATAATCTGGATATCAAGCCCTTCTGTATCGTGCCCCTGCAAATACTCATTGACCTTTGCAATTAAATTCGCATCATGAGCCCGTGCCTCGTTTAGCCAGAAGACTGTTGCAGAACCGGTAGCACGTGCTCGTGAAACCGCGAGCTTGACCCAGTCGCGTATTGCCACGTCTTTCGTTTGGCACATTCGCCATATGTCACCGGCAGCAACCGCGTGTTGCATTAGCACCGCACCTTCCTGATCGACAACCTTCACGGTGCCGTCAACAGGAATCTCAAAGGTCTTNTCGTGCGACCCNTATTCTTCCGCTTTCTTTGCCATCAGCCCAACATTGGATACGTTGCCCATGGTTGTCGGATCAAAGGCACCGTGTTCTTTGCAGAAGTTGATCGTTGCCTGATAAATCGGTGCGTAGCAGCGATCAGGAATGACAGCCTTAGTGTCGTATTGCTGACCGTCAGGTCCCCACATTTGACCGGAGGTTCGGATGAATGCAGGGACAGATGCATCGATGATCACATCACTCGGTACATGCAGATTAGTAATGCCTCGGTCGGAATTGACCATGGCAAGGCGTGGACGCCGCGTGTACAAGTCGGCAATGTCTGATGTGATCTCATCCTGTTTCTCAGTCGGTAACTCAGCGAGTTTGTTGTAAAGATCACCAATTCCGTTATTCGGATCGAAACTGATTTGTTCAAGAGCATCGTGGTGCTTTTCGAGTACTTCACCGTAGTAAACTGAAACAGCGTGTCCAAAAATGATCGGGTCAGAGACCTTCATCATTGTGGCCTTCATGTGAAGCGAAAATAAGATGTCTTGTTCTTTCGCATCATCAATCTCTTCGGCGAGAAAGGATCGTAAAGCCGATCGGCTAATAACAGATGCATCAATCACTTCACCTGCTAAAAGTGCAAGTGCCTCTTTCAGCACCGTTGTACTTCCATCTGCTGATTCAAGCTGGATAGAAACCGTACCGGGCGAGGTTATCACATGAGATTGTTCGCTGCCAAAGAAATCNCCATCAGACATGTGTGCGACATGCGTTTTCGAATCCGNCGACCATGCTCCCATCGAATGCGGATTGTTTCTGGCNTATTCTTTAACAGGGCCAGCAACCCGNCGGTCAGAATTGCCTTCACGTAACACTGGATTCACGGCACTTCCAAGCACCTTGCTGTAACGATCGCGGATCGCTTGCTCTTCTGGTGTTGATGGCTCTTCGGGAAAATCAGGAAGGTCATATCCGTGCTGACGTAATTCCTCAATTGCAGCAGTAAGTTGTGGAATAGAAGCGCTGATATTCGGCAGTTTGATGATATTGGCATCTGGTGTTTTAGCTAATTCACCCAAGTCTGATAACGCATCGGATTGCNGTTGTTCTTCTGTCAACGAATCGGAAAAGTTGGCAATGATACGGCCAGCCAATGAAATATCACGCAATTCCACTTCGACACCGGAGGAACGTGTAAATGCCTCCACAATCGGTAAGAACGAGCGAGTAGCCAATGCCGGGGCTTCATCTGTCTTGGTGTATACGATCTTTGCTGCCATCACGAATCCTGCTTCTGCACGGGAACTAAGTTTTTCTACTNCCCAAATTAACACCATCTAAACAACTCAACAATTAGACGTGCTGGTAGACCTGCTGGCGACGGNCAAAGGTGATGTCAATTAATCACCCAGTGCCATAGCACGGAATCTCCGGACTATTTGNACTTGACATNTGATATCATAGTGATATCATTTTAATATCACTTAAAAGTACTGCATTTCATTACCTGAAAGATGAAACGATGCTGCAAACAACGCAAATGGAAGAACTTACTTATTCACCTCGTTCCGGATGGCCGATGCTACTGCTGCTACCGCTGATTCTTGGACTTGGGATTACACAGCTGATTCTCAGTCTTCACCGAGATTTGTTCCCCCTGTATGTCGCAATTCCGTTGANTCTGTTTTGCAATGTCTGTTTCGTAACCGGATTATTTGGATTTCAAGCGGTGCAACCAAATTCGAGCCGAGTGTACCTACTATTTGGAAAGTACAAGGGGTCTGTACGGATATCCGGGTTCTATTGGGTAAATCCTTTCTTTTCTAAGAAGAAGCTCTCACTGAGAGTGCGTAATTTCGAAACTGGTGCTCTTATGACACCCGAGGAAAAGAGCGAATTGGGCCGTGTTATCAAGCAGAAAACGCGCACAGCAGGAAAACCATCAAAGGTAAACGACTGCGAGGGAAACCCAATTGAGATTTCGGCTGTTGTTGTATGGAAGGTAGTGAATACAGCTGAAGCGCTGTTCGAAGTGGATGATTATGAAGATTTTGTCTCAGTGCAAAGTGAGGCGGCTCTTCGCAACCTCGCCAGTCGTTATCCCTACGATAGCCACGACGGAGAGATGTCCCTTCGCGGCAATACAACGGAGATTTGCGACCAGTTAAATCACGATATCCAGGAACGTCTTGATAAAGCAGGCGTTGAAGTACTAGAAGCACGCATTAGCCATCTGGCATATGCTCCGGAAATTGCTGCTGCGATGCTACAACGTCAACAGGCCCAGGCTGTTGTTGCCGCGAGAACTAAAATTGTTGATGGTGCAGTAGGCATGGTGCAATTAGCATTGGAACGCCTTACTGATGACAATATTCTGGAACTGGACGAGGAACGAAGAGCTGCCATGGTCTCAAACCTATTGGTGGTTCTGTGTGGCGACCGTCATGCGCAACCAGTTATTAACACCGGTTCCCTTTATCAGTAGTCATCTGTTTGGACTGGCGTCCCAGTTAATTGAAACCTCAATTCAGTATTTAAAGGATTGTGACGAGTGGCGAAGAAAGGGTCATTTCTATTCAGGACGAATGACGAAACGCTTGACGCTTTAAGGCGATGGGCGGGCGATGAACTCCGTAGCGTGAACAGTCAACTTGAGTTCATTGTCCGCCGAGCGCTCCTTGATGCAGGACGTCTCGGCACGCCAAAAGATCCAGATGCACAAGAAACCGATGAATAATATGTACAGTCATCAGTTTTCGCGAAACCAACTCCATACAACAGCGTTTAGTTACAGATGAATACATCACAACAGGAAAGTGGCACATCAAGTGCTGAAACAACAACCTCTGAAGTCCCAAAACGCATGGCACGCCGTCATGACTTAGATTCTTTGCGAGCCGTCGCGATGTTATTAGGAATCGTGCTCCACGGAAGCCTTGCGTATTTCATAATGCCTTTTTGGCCCGTTCAGGATGTGAATCAGCACGACGGGATTGGCGGAATGTTTCTTATGCTGCACGGATTCCGCATGCCGTTATTCTTTCTAATCAGCGGGTTCTTTACGGCAATGTTGTGGCGTTATCGCGGCTTNGAGTCGCTTGTTCAGCATCGGTTTAAGCGCATTTTTCTGCCATTGGTAATCGGTCTGCTTACAATCATCCCGTTAATGAATTTCGTAACGGACTTCGTAACTGAAAATGCGATGCCANCATTTGGGATTAATGCTCCCAACATGCAAGGCGTCGAACCTGAATCTCCAATCACCGTTAAACCTGTTTCCTTGACCGATTCCTACCCGCAGCAAGATATTTTTGATGCTGCGTTTAGCGGCGACCTTGGTGCTGTAATCGCCAACCTCCAGGCGGGAGTCGACGTCAACGCTAAAGAACCGGGTAAAAGAAGCACGCCACTACAAATCGCTGCGTTTGCCAAGCATAAACACATAGTTGAATTTCTGATAAAGAAGAAGGCAGATCTNTTCTATCGAAATCTGGACGGCGCTACAGCTTTGGAAATCGCATATTTCGTTGGTGCTGAAGATATCGCTGCGGTACTACAAGGCGCGATGGAGGATTCGCCAACGCCTGTGATGTCAGAGACCGAGCCCTTCGAATTCGATGACTTCCTGCAGGTGGATGACCAACTGGTGGCCCCGGATAGTCTGGCAGCTTCATACCATGCGTGGCTAAACGGCCCAACCTGGAATACCTCAAATGATCCCTTCGCATTTAATTTCATGCATACACCAGTTTTTCATCACCTCTGGTTCCTTTGGTTCCTGTGCTGGCTGGTTGTCGGCTTCATTTTCTACAGCAAGGCTGTTGAAGCTCTTAATCTCAAACAGCTTCCTAACTGGCTGATCGTCTCTCCGTTGCGATATTTATGGCTTATTCCTGTAACCATGTTTGCTCAGCAATTCATGCTAATGCCGGTGTTTGGACCTGACACATCTGCCGGGCTGCTCCCGTATCCACATATGCTTCTCTACTACGGAATATTCTTTTTCTTTGGAGCTCTATACTTCGACGTCAACGATGAGAGCGGAATCATCAGTAAATTTTGGCAAATGGAATTGGGAATTGGAGTGTGTCTGTTCTTCTTCGGCGTAGAAGCCGCAGTTGGTGACGTCAGTAATTTCGAATCTATCATCGCACCTGAGTACTACGGATTGCTCAGCAACCTTATTCANGTCACATACGCATGGACGATGACCTTTGCATTTATGGGTTTATTTCGCGCGTTGTTTTACAGCGAGAACAAGAAGATGCGGTACATGTCAGATTCATCATATTGGCTATATCTAATGCACTTGCCATTAATCATTCTGTTTCAATACATGCTACGGGATGAGGGGATGCCGGCCGTGTTGAAGCTCGTGCTGATCTGTGTTGTTTCCAGTGGTATCCTGCTGCTCACTTACGAATTCTGCGTACGCTATACTCCAATAGGTACGCTGCTAAATGGTAAGAAAACACGCAGCACTGAAAACACAGAATAGCCCGGATCAATCTCAAACAGCCCAATGAAACGATATCTGCTGATTTTGGGATGCGCGCTGGCAATCACACTGACCTTTTTAATCGTCAGTCAGAGACCAGAGCTTGCATATTCACAGGGAGCCGAGCATGGTGCATTCTCGACGATGAAGCAAGGAGTGGACCACACACGTCATAACCAGGGATCGCTGGCTATGACCGGTTGGATTAACGGAACTGCCCAGACGATTCTCTTTACTGTGATCATGATTTTGGGGTTAAAAAACAACCGCGAATCCAGAAACCACTGGATGAAGATCATCGTAGCAGCGGGCGTAATCTATGCAGTGGTTTACTCNGCCCTGATGTACAGCTATTCCGTTGGCGATTTGGAGACTAAATGGCCGCTAGGTCTGACGCGTTCCGCATTCCTGATGATCTTTGGAATGTGGGTTTCGGCTTTTCTATTTACGGTGTTCTACGTTGTGTTCTTCAAAAAGTGGATTTACAACGACGAAGACGCAAAGAAATTCGAGGAGTTAAAGCAACGGCTAAAGTCCGGGGATGATGATGGATAAGAACACTGTCATCCTGCTTTGTGTGTCCGTCTACATGCTCACCTGCATTGCGATCGGGCTATGGGCAATGCGGAGAACTCACAGCACACATGACTTCTTCATGGCGGGGCGCAACCTCGGGTTCATCGTTACGGGAGTAGCGATTTTTTCCAGCATCATGAGCGGCTTCGGCTTCGTCGGCGGGCCCGGGTTGATGTACACGATGGGGCTAAGCTCTATCTGGATTTTGATTGGAACGCCCGCCGGTATTGCCATGGCATTTTATCTTCTTGCCAAGAAATCACGGATGGTTGCTGAGATTCGTCAGTCGATGTCGATCCCGGATCTTGCTTTCGCNCGATATAACAGTCCCGCGGTACGACTTCTCGTCGCCATTTCCATTCTATTTGGAGTCGTCGCATATCTCGGTGTACAAATCAAAGCGATGGCATACGTTCTCAAAGAGATTTTCGTGAACAATGAAATCTGGGGACACGACTCCATGTTGTTCTGCGTAGTCATTTCCTCTGCAGTACTGGTCTTCTACTGCGTCACAGGTGGCATCATTGCATCTGTATATACGGACCTATTTCAAGGAATCGTGATGGTCGCTATCGCGGTGACTATTTTCTTTTCTGCATTTGGTGAACTAGATGGTGGCATCACGGCATGCATCGAGTCGGTGTTCAACGACGACTCAGAATCAGCAGGTCCGTGGGGAGCATTCGGAATGTTTGGATGCCTTTCCTGGTTTTTCCTGTTTGGTGTCGGCGTCGTCGGGCAACCACACGTCATCTCCAAGATGATGATGAGCAAGAAAGTTGAAGATGCTCGGCACATGCTGCCGTTTACACTGACAGGCTATACATTGACCGCTCTACTTTGGATAAGCATCGGGCTCGTCATGCGTGCGTTAGTGCTAAGCGGAGAACATCCGGAACTTGCTAAGGCTGACGATGCTGCAGCAGAATTCCTATACAGCTTTGCCAGCCCACTGCTCGCCGGTCTCACATTCGCTGGCTTATTTGCTGCGATCATGTCGACAGCAGACGGTTTCCTAAATATCGGCGCAGCTGCAATCGTTCACGATATCCCACACGCTATCAAAGGCAAGTCAATCAATCGCGAGCTGCTGTGGGCGAGAATTGCCACGGTGGGGCTCGCGGTGCTCGCCGGTTGGTTTGCACTAGCTACACCCGATCTCGTAGGAATACTCGGTGTCTATGGATGGGGTGTGTTTGCCTCAGCGATGGCACCCGCCGTAGGAATTGGCATGAACTGGAAACGAGCCACTCGAAAGGCGGCGATCATTTCCATCACATTAAGCATGGCGATCAACTTCATTGCAATGTTGATTCAATTATCTACCGGCGCAAAACTCGGTTATGGAGTAGCACCGGGTGCGATTGCATTAGGGGTGAGCCTAATCAGTTTCGTCGGGATCTCGTTGTTATCCAAACCCGATGAGATTGACTCGGATATTGAACAGATCATGGACTTATGACACTACGGCATTTGAAATAAGACACCTGATTCCTGGTCACTTCGCCAGGCTATAACAAATAATCTCTTTGTCATTGCGAATGTAGACACACTTGTTGGCAAACGCCGGGTGAGTCCAGACGAGCATGCGATTGGCCACAGCATGCGTTGGTTCGATTAGCTTTGCTCGACTTACCTCCTGATAACCGGCAGGGCTAAGTCGGGCAATAATCATTTCACCCAAATCGTTGGTGAGGAAATATCTGTCCTTATGCTTAGTAGTAAACACGTTTGCCCAGGCACCCGGGCGATTTCCTGTAGACGGCTTAAATGTTGACCACAACTTTTCACCGTCCTCCAATTTTATGCACGTGTAACGCCCATTTTGCCCACATGCATAAACATGCCCGTCATCAATTACCGCTGTACAAAACACACCGGCTACCCCGCGCGCCGTATCTCCACGCCAATGCAAATTTGCCGAATTGCCATCCTCGGAAACCTTTATGCATGCACTCACACGGGCAAAGCTCATGATGTAAATCAGATTGTCTTCGATTACCGGCTGACCGATCGACATGGCGAATGTCGGTTTCACAGCAATGGACCAGTAAACATCTCCGTTCTCCGGATTGATTGCCTCGAGTGCATCACTGTGCCAAATCAACAGTTGTCGCTTACCGGCAATCTCATAAATCACTGGTGGACAATAACCAGGCTGTGCCGACGAAAGCGAACGCCAGAGTTCCTTGCCTGTCCTCTTATCAAAAGACACGCATGTCGTGCCTTCACCACCGACAACGCAAATCAGTTGATCCCCATCAACCATTGGATGTGCTGCAGTCCCCCATTCAGGAATCGCCAATCCGTATTCCTTTTTGAAGTCCTTCTGCCAAATCACCGAACCGTCTTCAACGGCCAGGCAGACTAAATCGCCTTCGGCTCCTAAAGCGTAAACACGGTCACCATCAACTGTTGGAGTAACTCGTGGGCCAATGGCATAGATTTCAACCGTAGTATACGGACAATCCCATTGGTGACTCCAAAGCTCTTTGCCTGTCTTTTCATCCAGACAAACGACACGTTCCTTTCCAGGCAGAAGCTTTCTCAGGAAATTCAGGTTCTTTGGTGGTTCACCTTCGTTGAGAATTTTCGCGGTCTTCGGATCGATTTCGTCGGCGATGCGGTCCATCACAAACACTCTTCCGTTGGCAATCGATGGGCCGGAGTAACCACCACCGAGCTTCGTTCTCCATAGCACTTTCGGTCCCCCTTCAGGGAACGAATCGATGATCCCGTCTTCCCGCCATACGCCATCACGTTGGACGCCAAGCCACTGCGGCCAATCTTCGGAATATGCACTTCCAACGGTGTTCCAACAAAACACGATGGCCAATAGACAGTACGGAACTCGGCGTAATAGCTGCACGATTAATGAATCCTGTGATAGTTAGGAATTAGAAGCTAAGCAAGGATGTCTTCGACAGGATTACCTTCATCGACCAACTTGATTGGCCGATTAAACTGGTCGTTATATTCCTTATGTGGATCGATCCCCACCGCTGTAAATACCGTGCTCATCAGATCCGGAATTGTCACCGGATTGTCGCTGACTTCACCACTGAACTTGGTAGTTGCACCATAGCTAATGCCACCCTTGACTCCGCCACCAGCTAGCGCGGCACTATAGCAGTCGATCCAGTGATCACGACCATCGCTGGGGTTCATATGCGGAGTACGACCAAACTCGCCCACTGCGAGAATCAGAGTATTTTCCAGCAGTCCGCGTTCGTCAAGTTCTTTGATCAATTGTGACATACCCCGGTCAAGTCGTTTAAATAACTCATCCTGGCGTGGATGATGACCGGAATGTTGATCGTAGCTCTCTGACCCAACCTGTATAAATCGCACGCCACTTTCAACAAGCCGCCGCGCTAAGAGGCATCCTCGACCGAATCGTGAATCACCGTATGCTTCACGTACAGCTTCCGGCTCTTGTGACAAATCAAAGGCAGCCAACTTTGATGAACGCATAAACTTTACAGCGTTAGCACGGCCGCCATCAAAGAACTTCCGCGTGCGACTTTGAGACTTGCCGGATTCAATTGCATTCAGCATAGCTAGACGCTGGTCGAACGTTGTTTTATCTACTCCTTTTGGCAATCCCAGGTTCTCTGGTAGTTGATTAGGATCCCAAACAACCGTTGGTAAGTACGCTGGTCCGAAGTGGCCGGATGAATATCCTTTCCGGCCAATCGAAACAAATGGTGGCAATCCATCAGGATTGGCTCGTGTCATCGGCGTCATGCCCATTTCATGTGCAACGATTGAACCCATTGCTGGNGCTGAAATCGGCCCAGTGTTCCTCCAGCCCGTCTGCGCATGATATTGAGCAAGATTGTGTTCCATTTCATTGCCGATCATCGACCGGATTACAGCAATGTGATGTGCTTGCTNACAAAGTAGCGGTAAGGATTCTGAGAATCGCAGTCCATCTGCCGATGTTTCACGAGNCTTGTACTTAAACTTCGTTGTNTCGTTGCTTTCATCTTTAGGATCAAAACTGTCATGTTGAAATGGTCCACCTTCGAGCCAAAGTAAAACAATCGACTTTTCATTTGTGGCAGCGCCAGCTGCATCCTCACCTCCGAATACTCGCGACACGCTATGTCCCATTAGGCCGGACAAAGTTGTTGCGACAGACGCTTGAAGCACNCCGCGGCGTGTAGCAAGTTGCAAAGGTAGTCGGTGCTTTAGATGATTCATATCAAATCACGTTACGTATGGGATTAGTTGATTTAAAACGACTGAAACTCAACGGATTGTAACATTGCCCAAAGCAAGTCTTTGATTTTCGACGGTTCGTCGGAATCTGCAAACACAAGGAGAGCTGCCATTTCATGTTTACTTGGGATACGGTTATAGACCCGCAGGAATAGGAACTGGAGCCGATCTTCAGCCGTCTCATATTCAAGTGTTTCGGCCACAGTGTTACCCGTATCAATACACTGATTTATATAATCGCCATTCATCCTAAATAGCGCAACGCTGGTCGGACTGGAGCTGGCACGTGCTTTATCTCGTGCACCTGCGATTTGCTTTCCGGCCTCCGTGTATGCGTTTCTTTTTTCGATCAGAGTTTTTCGTTGTTCATCATCTATAGAAATCTCGTGCGGCTTCCACGATTCGTCTACNACCGGTAGCTCGTCAGCGAGAAACGAGAAATCGCCTTGCTGGATCTTCTTCGCCGCGACGGGTATAAGTTCATGCCGTTTTGCAATGCGATTGTTTTCTTCTTCCTTNAGAAGATCAGCAATATCCAAACCCGTTGCCAGAACAGTCACTTCTTTTCCAGTTGATCGTAAAACGCTATCGACCCACTGATCCGAGTTGAGTTGTCTAATGGGCACGCTGTTCCAATGAAAGGATGCCGAATCATCATCACTTGCAATTGTCTGAAACACTCGGCTGTTGGCAATAGTTCGTATTAGCCACTTCACATCGTAGCCCGACTCAATGAATTGATGCGACAATTGATCGAGTAATGATTCGTGGTGTACGGTTGCAATTGGACTAAATCCATCGAGAGTGTCGACGAACCCATGCCCGGTTAGTTCCACCATGATGCGATTTACCGCCGCCTTTGCGAACTGATTCTCCTCAGCTCCAACAAGCCAGCGGGCGAACTGCCAGCGACGGTTCTTTCCCGGTTCGTTTGTTGGATCCATCACCCTACCGGCCAGGGTCGTCGGCACGACAGTTTTTGGATTCTCTGGATCGGGCATTTCCAACTCTGCGTCCGTGTTATCCGCGATCGCCCGGTTTTCTCCACCGCCACCATCGATAGCACTTTCCCCTCCGATCAAAGTTGGGATACTCCGTTCATCTCTACCAATGTCAGCAAATCGTTCATCAAACCGCTCAGCGGCGACGACGTTGCCATCCCACATTTCTACTCTTGCGAAAAACGCGGCCAGACCCCAATACGATTCCTGCTTCCATTCATCTACATAGGGATGGTCGTGACATTGTGCACATGCAATGTTTTGGCCNAGGAATAGACGCACCGCAGCATCTGACATTTCATTCGCTTCGCCATCAAAGTAGATACCAAAGTTAGACCGCCCGTCCCATTTAATGGCACCTTGCGTGGCGACAATGTCGTATGCAATTTTGTCCCANGGATAGTTATGTGCGAACGCTTTGCGAGTGTAGTTNTAAAGCGTTGTGAAGTTTGCTCCCTGACCTTTCACTTCACGCAATTCCAGAATCCATTGNCGAAGGCGAAANCCCCAATAGTCCGCATAACGACTGTTCTTAAGCAGCTTATCAACAAATGCCGATCGTTTATTCTTTGCAGGATCATTTGCAAAGCTCTGCAATTCTTCAAAGGTGGGGGATACGCCATTGATCGTTAGCGAAGCTCTGCGTGCAAATGCATAGTCATCCACGGCCTTCGGTTTCTTAATCTTGTTTTGCTTCCAATACTGTTTGAAATAGTCGTCGATCAAGTCGACCGATACAGTCGATTTACCGTCTGCTAAATCGGTATGCGGTAAACGGATAGGCAGATCCTGAGCACAGAGTGGTCCTGTAAAAACGCTTAGAGCAACCAGAATTATCAGAGATTTATTCATACCTATAGAATATACAACTTGTTCTATGACCGCTGCGATTTTCGTGCAGACGATGGCATCTAGCGGGCCATTTGAAAGCACCTTTTATCGCCTTTTATCGCTATTTAACGCGAGGATGAATCATTCGGTCGGTGTCGTATGTATAACTTGTTTGTGTAAACTAAGGGTTATCAAATAGCTTTCTACAAAAGTCCATTTATTTACAGAATCTACTTTAACCCTTTGAAAGCGGCATTTATGTTTCGTTCCCTGATTATCACACTTTCAGTATCACTCCTGACAACTTCAAGTATTCTTGCGGCTGAAGCAATCAAGGCACCGCCCGAGCCATCAAAAATGAAGTCGATCTTTAACGGTAAAGATCTCAAGGGCTGGGATGGAGATCCCAAACTTTGGTNCGTCAAAGATGGTGCTATTCGTGGTGAAACGACTGAAGACAATAAGGCTAACGGTAATACATTTATCATCTGGGAAGACGGTACGCTTAAAGATTTCGAATTGCGTCTCAGCTTTCGTTGCAATGCAACGAACAATTCCGGTATTCAATATCGCTCACGCCACATCACTGAGAAGGTGAGGAACCAGTGGGTCGTACGCGGCTACCAGCACGAAATCCGTAACCAAAACAAGTTACCAAGTGTTTCTGGCTTCATTTACGACGAAGGCGGTTTGACCGGTGGCCGCGGTCGNACATGCCTGGTTGGTGAGAAGGCTGTTTGGAAAGACGGNGCCAAAGAGGTNACNGATACCTTAATTACAGCAGAGGAATTCACCGAACTNTTTAAGCTGGANGACTGGAATGACGTCATCATCATTTGNAAAGGCAANCACATACANCACTATATGAATGACCGGCTGATCCTGGATTTTGTTGATGGTTCCGAGAAAGCACTATTAAGTGGTATTCTTGCATTCCAACTCCACGCTGGCGCACCCATGTGGGTTGAATTCAAAGATGTACGAATCAAGAAACTGAAGTGATCCCGAGGGTAGGGTAAATCAACCATGGCAATCGATCCCACAAAAACAAAGATCATCAAACAACTCAAGCACGAGAGCCCTCTAATCTCGTGTAGATTTGACCCGACCGGCAAATACGTCTTTTTTGGTGCTCAGGACAATCGCATATGGCGCTGGGATCCAACGGCNGATAGCAAAAAGGACTTCGTCGGTCATGACAGTTGGATTCGCTCTATCGTGTTTTCAAANGACGGTATGACACTCATCACCGGNGGCTATGACGGCCGCCTGATTTGGTGGGAAGCAAATGCAGAAGAACCGAAACCAATTCGTACTGTTGATGCACACAAAGGCTGGATTCGTGCAGCAGCAGTTAGCCCTGATGGCCAGTTAGTGGCAACTGTCGGTGATGACCTNTTTTTGAGGCTTTGGAATCTCAGTGACGGTTCCCTCGTTCGTGAGATTACCGGTAAACATGAACGCTATATCTACAACGTTGCGTTCCATCCCGATGGCAAGCAAATCGTAACCGGCGACCTAATGGGAAAACTCAATCACTGGAATGTTGAGACTGGCGAATTTGTTCGCGACATGACAGTCGAGGCACTTTCAAAATACGATAAGGGCTTTAGAGCACAAATCGGTGGATTCCGCGCCTTGGAATTCAACACGGATGGCACCGTTTTGGCATGTGCCGGCATCACAGATGTAACCAATGCATTCGCTGGGGTTGGTCAACCACTGATCGAATTATGGGATTGGAAGGAAGCCAAGCAACTCATTCAACATCGGTCAAAGGGTAAAAGTGAAGGCGTCGCCTGGGGTGTTGCGGTTCATCCGGAGAACTTTACGATTGGGATTCTCGGTGGTCGTGCCGGTGGGATCATGTTCTTCTGGAAACCAGATTCTAAAGATGAATTCCATCAATTCAAGTTGCCCGATAGCGCACGTGATCTTGATCTGCATCCAGATGGTGTGCAGTTAGTGACAGCTCATTACGACAAGCATGTACGGATCAGCTCTATGGATCCGCCGGAAGAACCTAAACCGGAAGAAGCGAAAGAATAGTTGTGCGGCGATTTATGTAACCGTGCAACAATTGCGTTTCAACTGTTACCGCAAATGGTCTACTTTGCAATCTTGATACGGATGCGCCGGTATTCCATCTGACCGCGGTCACCTTCCAGACCAATCGGACCGGATTCCGGAACCTGCATGTTGTCGGTGAGTAATTCACCGTTGCACGTAGCGTGAGCGATACCACCCTTAACCGTAACTACAAGCTCATTCCAATCCTGTGGCTTGTAATTCTTCAATTCCTTGTATGGTCCGGCTAACAAGTAATCCCGGCACTGCAGTTGTGGTTTGCGAATAAAGACGCCACTGTCTGCATTAGGTGTGGCTCTGAACTCGAGCTTTAATACGAAGTCACTGCCATATTCTGCCGTGGTCCATAGCTGTTGAATCCTGCGACCTTCCGACGGAGTCGCAACCACCAAGCGACCATTAATTGCTCGATAACGATTGTCGCTACTCATCTTTTTGCCATCGAAGGACTCTGCTTGCTTGATTTCAACGAACACTGGTGCGTTAGGTCTGGGGTTCTTTGGAGCCCGTCGTGGCGGAGTCGGTCGGAAACCCCAGCCGGTTAAATCTTCACCGTTAAACAGGCTCGNATAACCAGCCTCGAGCTCAAAATCATCAGCCTCTGTTTCAAGAAATCCAAGTGTCGCAAAAACCGGTACGAGCGCCTCAGCCCATTTCGCATAACCGTCTGCATTGAGGTGTAGTAAATCCGGGAAGTACTTAGGCAATGCATCACCTTGTTCATCCGCATAGAGAGTAAACGTATCCACAACGGTGAACTGATCGTCACCTCGCACCGCTTCGAAGTAAAGCTGATTAAGCTGCTGGATCTTATCTGTCGGCCGCTTCTTAGTTGCTGAACTTGGAAACACGCGACAGACGACGACCGGCACCTTGTTACTGTGCTCTTTGATGGCGGCAACTATCTTCTGAAAGTTTCGTGCAATGAGCTCAGGTTCTAAGCCAATTTCTAAATCGTTCGTGCCCATCAACAACACGATCGCTGAAGGATTCAGTGACAGCACATCCTCTTCCAGACGAATCAGCATTCCGCGGGTCGTGTCGCCACCAATACCGCGATTTGCTTTCTTCATACCTTCGAAATGTCCACGGAATGCAGGTGTCCAACCCTGCGTAATTGAATCGCCAAGAAATGCCACAGCACCTTGATCCTGTGAGATCTGTTTTGACCATTGTTCGCGTAAACGGGCCCAAGTTTTTACATAGCCGTCATAACGACGAAGCATACCTTCACCCGGCAAACCCTCTTCGGATGCCGGTAATGCAAACTTACTCTCCTGAGCTGTTAAGGAGGGGGTAACAAGAACTAATGCCAGTGTGCCAATAATGAGGTTTCTCAACGTGGACTGGTGTAGTGCTTTGTGTACTGCTTTCATCATGTGAGGTACCAATTTAAAACGGAAGGATATAATGAAGGTTGTAGCCAAGTCCGGAAACGAATGGATACGGTCGTGTATCCCTTAACTTAAGCCGCTGCTAGTGCAAATATTAATGCTGCCGCGTCTCATATTCAATCAGCGTAAAACCAAATGCCTCTAAATCGACTCGTATTCGTACTTCTTTTGATGACCACTAGCCTGAACGGACAGGAGCGGTTGTACAGTGTTGTCCCGCTCTATGATGAAACAACAAAGTTAGAACCGGCGATACAATCATCAACTGAGGATGCTCTTATCACCCGTGTCGCAGATCGAGTGCGGGACCGACACGCTAGAGAAAACGGTGCCTATGACCACTACTTAAGTTTCTATTGGGAAGAACGAACTGTAGCAATTGAGATCGTCGATCGTGTTGCAAAGGGTGGTAAGGACATCACCATCAATATCAAGTCACTCGCNCCTCTNAATAAACCGGATTTCCGTTGTTTCTTTCGTGGCATTAATACNGTTGCCGAGTATTTCCACAATGTTGCAACCAAAGAAGTTGCTCCGAATCACTACACAACGACGGTTACCTACAACAACATTGAGAATCGTGCCCTACAAGTCGGGGATCGNATGGAGTTTGAATTCAGTCCGTTTCTTCTTGAACCGAAACGTGGCAGATCGAATTACTATGGCACCGCATTTCTATACATCGTCGGCAAGGGACTCGTGCCGTGGATCGGTCGCGGGGAGAAACTCGATTCACATCCACAATCCCATTCGATGANACTCGGTGGCGGTACGACGTTGCATGTTCCGTACTCGAATGAGCCGGACAANCGCTTCAAACAAATGGCAAACAATCTGGCACCCATCAGTGCACAGCCGTTTATGCTTGGCCGAAGATTACACCATACGGACTTTGGTGATGGACGACACTCTGAGCAACCGAATCCCGTGTTCGAGAAGCACAAGAATAAGCTAGGCCCTCATTATGTAGCCAGAAGTTGTGTCGCATGTCATGTGAATAATGGACGTGCTTTGCCGCCTGCTGTGGGTGAACCGATGTATCAAACTGTAATTAAGGTTGCTGGTAACTCCAACGGNGNCCCACATCAAACACTGGGTACAGCAATCCAACCTCAAGTGCTCTTTGGTGATGGAGAAACATATGCCGTAATTCGNGCTTGGTCATACGATGATGACAAATACCCGGATGGAAAACCTTTTTCGGTTCGCTACCCTCTTTACAGGTTTAATGGGATAGAACCGGAGTTTTATTCTGTAAGACTAACACCACCATTGGTTGGCCTTGGCCTCCTTGAGGCAATTTCAGAATTGGATATCCTTATTCACGCTGATCAAGACGATCTGGACGGCGATGGCATTTCCGGCAAGCCNCAAATCGTAAAGGACCCGCTTACTGGCCAATCACGACTCGGGCGATTTGGTTACAAGGCCGGGCAAGCTACTGTTCGATTCCAAATCGCGGGCGCACTAAATAGCGACATGGGAGTTACCACTTCGATTCAGCCATATTTGGACGGTGAGGAAAAAGAAGAAGAAGAACCTGATCCTGAATTGAGCGATGAGAGTTTGTTAAATATGACACGGTACGTGTCATCACTTGGTGTGCCCCCGAGACGCAATGTCGANGCCNAGGATGTACAACGNGGTGAAAAGTTATTTGAAACCATTGGTTGCGNCNGCTGCCATNTACCAATGTGGAAAACCAGCAAGTATCATCCTCAGGCNGAATTGCGCAGTCAGACGATTTGGCCGTACACTGATTTGCTACTGCACGATATGGGAAAAGAGTTGGCTGATGAGATGACGGAAGGAAAAGCAACCCGTCGTGAGTGGCGTACACCACCACTTTGGGGTATCGGGGCAACCGCTGGAGTAAGTGGCGGAGAGGCATATTTGCATGACGGCAGGGCACGAACACTTGAAGAGGCAATCCTCTGGCATGGTGGTGAAAGTGCTCAGTCAAACGTCAAATTCCGTGAGTTATCCGAAGCAGATCGACTAGCAGTTATCGCATTCTTAAAGTCACTTTAGAGTCGACTTCACGACATCCAATGTCCTGAAATTCAGCGGCTAAATCTAATTAGCCGAAAACGCATTAAACCCCTTTAAAAACCTATAAACAACTATTTATGCGTAATGTTTTCTCTATTCGCTTGGCTAAATATTTTGCACTACAATAGGCGCTTCGCGTCCTTATCCCGTCCTCTTCGTTGTTCCAAATCGAGTAGTGCAAATGTCCCTGATCGACAAAGAAATCCTGGGCCGTTACATGGTGCGCACGGAGTTAGGTTCCGGTGGTATGGGGACCGTTTATTTGGCGTTTGACAATACGCTTCAACGTGATGTTGCCATCAAGGTACTTAATGAATCATCGGTGGAAGATTCAGCGAACGTCGATCGTTTCAAGCGAGAGGTCAAGGCGGTTGCCGGCCTTACGCATTCAAATGTCATCGGCCTCTACGACTTTGCTGAGGAAAATGATCAGTTCTTTGCCGTGATGGAATACGTCAAAGGCAAGACACTCGACGAGTACTTGGATGAGCAGGCAGTTTCACGCGAGGAGGCTATGACGATAGCAGCCGGCATGGCGAAAGGACTATCCGCTGCTCACAAAGCTGGAATTGTTCACCGTGATATCAAGCCAAGTAACGTGATGATCACTGAAGACAATGAAGTAAAGCTATTGGATTTCGGCCTCGCCACCGCACGAAAAACAATCGATTTCCCTGATGAAACAATGAGTGCGGCCGACGTGCAAACAAAGATCGGGACGATCATGGGTACAGTCGGCTACATGTCACCGGAACAGGTTCGCGGGCGGCCATCGGATAAACGTAGTGATATCTTCTCATTTGGAACGGTCGTTTATGAGATGCTTACCGGACACCGTGCATTCAAGCGTGAAAGCACGATTGATACGATGAGTGCTATTCTCAATGAAACCGTTCCATCTTTGGAACTTGAACAACTGCCAACCAGCGACCCACTATTTGGCATTACTCAGAAGTGTCTTGAAAAAGTAGCTGACGACAGGTATCAGGATGTATCGGAGATCATCGAGGATCTAAACGACATCGAGTCAACGGCAGTACTCTCATCAAGCCGTCCTGCCGCTAGCAGAAACAAAGTATTTAGTTTTGCCGCCTTAGGAATCGCAGTCATTGCCGCTGGGGTTGTGTTGGTTACGAACACCGACGATACAGACTCCGATAAACCGGGCATTAACAACCGTTCTCAGACTTCAGATACAGATTCCGGCACTACCGACACAGAACAAATCGCAGAGGCTCGTCAGGTGCTGTTTCCGCGAATGCTGAATCTAGTAAATCAAGGACAGTTTCTCGA
>PAXU01000052.1 GCA_002714565.1 Rhodopirellula sp. | reverse complement strand
GTGTGATGTGCTAACGGGTGACGTTCCTCATCGATGCGTGTGGTAGTAAGTTCTGTCGCAAGATGATCGTTGAAATACTTATCCAGAGTCGCACAGATGCCATCCTTTCCGAGTTCTGCTTCGAGCCACATCTGTAAGTCGCTGTGTCGTACAAGCTGTGCAACGATGTCGTAACTTTGTGTCTCTATGAATTGCAGAACCAAGGCTAATAACGAGTAAGGAGTACTTTCATGCGTTTTCCCCGCAATCGGGAAGAAGTTTGGGACACCGTGTGTTTCAAGTTCAGACTGAACAAACGGGATGTGATTTTCATTGGGCAAGGCAATTAACAGGTTATTGCTGTCGTAGGCGCCGTCGTATGAGGCGATGTGGCGCATCATCTGAAAACATGTGCTACTGATATCACTCGAAAAAGTGATGTTGTCGTGACTAATACAAGGTGCGGGAAAGCGATCTTTTGCTGATAGACTTCCCGTCTCGTCAAAATATTGTGAGTCCGACTCGTCCGCTAAGACCAAGGCATATACATCTGGAACGTGTGAAATCAGCGACCGCAAGGTTTGAGTAAGATCTACTGTGCCTGCTAATACGATCGTAGGTGACGATTCAGGGACTTCATGATGCTCAACAGCAAATAATCGAGCGGTCTGCTTATCCCACAACTCTTGATCGTTTAGACGCTGAAGATAAGCATTTTGAAGTTCTGTTAGGGTAGCCCAACGTCGAGCCTCAAGTTCTAAACCTTGCTTAATGCAATGTTTCTGAACGGTCGCAAAATTGATTTGGTCACCTGCGAGTTCCCGGTGCAACCGTCCAAGTCGTGTTGCCAAATCAATCCAAAATGACAATGGCGCCACTTTTGGTGCCTTGGGGACCAGGGATAGTAGCTTCTCGCCTGTATGAAATTCCTGCAACAAGGTGGCCCAGGTAAGTAATTGCACTTCTTCAGATGCGAATGGTTTGTCTGGTCGGTATAGCGATTCCGCTAACGTTCCGGTGGTGACAACCTCTGGTGGCAAAAATGCTTTATCGGAGTTTGCAGCGTATTGAAGAAGTGACTGTAATAATTGGCGTCGGGCACTGGAGGCGGGTACTGCCACCAGCACATGAGAAAGGTCACATGACTCCTGTTCGGTAAAGCTGTCATATAGCCATGCGGCCACAGCTGAGCCAAAGTCTCGTTGATAGCCAAGAAATTCTCTACGCATTGCGATCCTGGAATGGTCAGAAATTGCACCGCAGCGAATTGTACTAAAAATAGCGAGCCAATAAAAACTCTAGGATGCCATAATCGCAGCGCTGACGGCGTCTGTTACTTCCTGACAAGGGCTTTCTAACTGGATTTGCCGGGCGGACTCAGAGCGTTGTGAGATGGTGACGGTATACAGGTTGAGGGGAAGGCAATCGTCAATTTTTTCTGCCCATTCGATCAGGGTAATGGCGTTGGACTGAAACCATTCGGCGCCACCTATCGCCAGAAAATCATCTGAATCGTTTAAACGATATACGTCAGCGTGGATTAAAGTCTTGCGGCCTATATATTCGTTGCAAATTACAAATGTAGGGCTGGTTACTGTGTGAGGGTCTATGCCCAACGCAGATGCCATTCCTTGAACTAAAAGTGTCTTTCCTGCACCGAGGGTCCCGTGAAGTGCTACCGCCGCTTGTTCAGGCAAAGCATCCGCAAATGCCCGGCCAAACCGCAAAGTGTCTGAGATGGAATGACTTTCAAATATTAACGTTGAATATTTCATAAGGCAGGTCTAGTGCATAAAACCAAGTGATTCGAGTGGGACTTTGGAGTTACCATTACACATTAGTAGAGCTTTTTCCTCTGTGATTTCACCGATTACTAATAGTGACCGCCCAAGCTCGTTTGGCAACGGGTGCGATTGAAAATCATGTGGTTTAATGGTGAAGAGTAACTCGAAATCCTCCCCATCGTTTAGGGCGTGCTCGATTGGCGAGCTGCCGTCACGATCGGCGAGACGGCGAGCTGCTTCTGAGATCGGTAGTTTTTGCGACTCTAATATGGCCCCAACATTGCTCGCTTTACATAGTCGGTGAAGGTCACTGGAAAGGCCGTCGCTTATATCCATTGCGGAGGACAGCTGAACAAATTGGGATAATTCATTCAGTAATCCAATTCGTGGCGCAAAGGAAAGATGGTGTCCAAGTATGCTTCCACCTAAAGGGCCACTTACACACAATAAGTCGCCGGGCTTAGCGGTTGAACGTAGGATGGGCGGATTATGATTGCAAGAACCGTGCATTGTGACGGTTACCACTAAGCCATCATTCCATGCGTTGAAGTCACCGCCAGCAATCTTGCAATTGCATTGCATCGCAGCTCGTTGGATTCCAGCGTATAGCGACTTCACACTTGTTAGGCTCCAGTGCGATGGTATTACAAGGTTTACGAATAGGTGGGTCGGATAAGCGCCCATCGCTGCTATGTCGCTGGCATTCACCATGACAGCCTTAAACCCAATTTCTTCAGGTGTCACCTCATCAAGAATGAAGTCGACGTCTTCTGTAATCGCATCTGTCGTAACTACCAATGTGCCGTCAGCGTCGATTATCGCTGCGTCATCAGTGAAGTCGCCAAACACTGCGGCTTGGGTCTCAGATTGTTCCTGTAACCAGGCAATAAAGTCTGCTTCCATTCTCTTAGTGTCACAAAATAGAGAATGTGCGTACAGTGGCGAGGGCNGTGACTATTTANTGGAGAGAGAAATCTGTCCGAAAAGAAATTCTGNATCGCGATAAACATAGAACGATACGCTGTCACGATTTCGGACNATGATATTTTCCAGCACAAANGAGAGGTTATCGAGCGTTATCGTTTCCCATTTGTGAATACCCAAAATAATATCACCCGGTTGAATNCCCTGTGCGNCGGCAGGACTGTCGGCACGTACTTCCAGCACCTTTAGACCACCCCGGTATGANGTCTTCTTTGTGTTGAATTTCTTGTTGATAGAAACGGCTCTAATGCCCATTCGACTCCAAGCAGTTTCAGCGACTGGATGTACCGTTTTAGCGGTGGCGATTGAGCTAAGAACTATTTCTACTGGTGAATCGTCCCTAGTTACGCGAACTACCATCTTGTCTTCCTGCTTGGCGGTGAGGAGGTGGCGGTATGCATCGTGTGCCCACCGTGTCGGTTGTTCACCGATCGATGTTACGACGTCGCCGTTTCGCAATCCTGCTTCGTATATTGGGGACGCACTGCCTATTTCGTGTACTAGACATTTCGGAGTTCTGCCGTCAAAGGCCGTTCGAAAAGTGGCGGTCTCGCCAATTTTCAACTCGCATTGCTTTTTAAGCATCTTATCGACCACTAGCAATGCATCGTTTGTCGGAATTGCAAAGCCTATGCTTTGAGCACCTACTCTTACGGCTGCGTTAATTCCAATCGTTTCACCTAGAATATTAATCAGTGGTCCGCCAGAGTTTCCCGGGTTAATACTTGCATCGGTCTGTAAGAGATTTTCATAGTATTGCTCATCGTTAAGCTGAACACGCCTTTTCTTAGCACTGATTACTCCACGAGTGATTGTGTCTTCGTAACCATAGGCATTTCCGATCGCAGCAACTGACTCGCCAAGTAAGATGTCGCTTGAAGTTCCGAACTGTATTACAGGAAGTTCCAGATTCGTCTTAATTCGAATCAATGCCAGATCGCTACGTGCATCATAGGCAACGACGGATGCTATAAATTCATGCGTAGGCGATTCAAGTGACAGGCTGATCTTCACATGGATTCGATCTATATCCGCGACGACATGGTGGTTGGTCAGGATAAGACCACTCTCATCGAGGATCACTCCAGTGCCCATGCCGTTGACCTCACGATGGTTAACGTTGCCAACCATGCTAGTACCTACTTCGACCTTCTTTTTACCGTAGATATTTACTGTGGCCGGTAGAGTGATCGAAACCGCTTTCACCAAAGCGGTACGCCGCAATTCAGGTTCGTTTCCGTACGAAGGCCCTATGATCACTGCGAAAAATGCGACAAGGTACGCGCAAAATGAGAATTTGTAACAGAGTGGCGCGCACATAAACAGACGATAACAAAGTACGAAAAACAAACGATGCTATATCTTTTCTTCGGCGGTTTGCGTTTAGGGACTTCACGGCATAATCTGCCAAATCCGCAAAAAACGCACTCTTTAACAGGGGAATATCTAATCTCTGGGGCGAATGCAGCGTCGTAGAAATTGCATTAATAAGAGAACGACCAACGGATAAACCGGCCAGATCCGCAGAAAGAAGGGAGTCCGATTGGCCGGAGTCATATGGGATTGATCGGTCATCAGTTCACTGGCCTCTTGTCGATACGACGGCAGATAATACACATCTACCAGAACAAATATAAAGATGATCCCAAGGATGAGAAGCAAGGTAAAGCAACCTACCATCGACATGACGCCCTTGAACGTATCATGTTCGGTGGGAAGCTCACCGTGAATCGGAATATTTCGCTTACGGCGAATGCTCACCGGAATAGTCTCCGCAGTATCCATTGTTTTTGCGGAGCGACTCCAACTCGGGTGGGTGTTCTCTTTTGATGAAGGGTGTAAGAGTCGATTTAGTACTGATTGCTCTAAGGATGTTGAATCCTCTATTTCGATATCATCGATGGTCGTAGTGTTTGTATTGGAATAGAGGACATGACTCTTGTTAGGTGTCTTTACAGTGAATTCGACCGATGCGGTACTGCTAGATGGCGTGAGGCACCAGGTGGCAATGCTTCCGGACTCATTTGTTACTGTTACAAGAATAGTTCGAAAGTAACCGTCTGCTGCATCTTCGGTTGCAACTGCATTGATTTGGACGGAAGGACCTTGGAGGGATGTGACGGCAGGGTGAATATTTGCAAATTTCTGAACCGCTTCGTCGATAGTAAAGGTTCCCTCTGATTTTTCTTCGATACTTAGGTGGGTTATGTACTGGCCCTGCACCAGTTTGCTAAATTCCGAGAACGCGAGTGTATCGGAGAAAGGAAATACGCTTTGAATTATTCCGGTCGCTTCGTGACGAAGCATCTCCAGTTCAAAGCACACAATGGAATCGAAGNTACCGTGTTCAACAATGAGCGTTGTTTCTGACTGAACTGCGATTCTTGCGAGCGGAGCAAAGTCAAAAGCCTCATGTGGACCGCAAANTACAACATCTGGCTTGTGTTCAAGAAGAATTGTTTCTGGCAGGCCGTTGAAATCAACTACCGGGTAAGAGGGGTCGAGAGCCTGTTTTCCCGCGACAACGCCAATGATCTCTCTGNCCGGTGAACTTGCCACAGCTTGAACAATCTGTTCAATGGTCCCCGACCAACCAAGGATGAGCCATTTTTCCATTACAAACGCCTAATATGAAATCCGCCGTCAATGTTTATGCGTTCGCCCGTTGTAAACGGTAGTGCACCGGAAACCAACATGGAGACGGCGCCGGCGACGTCGTCACCAGTGCCCCAACGACGAATCGGGGATAAGCCATCTTCGATTAATGAGTCGTATTTCTGTTTAACTGGAGCAGTCATGTCGCTTTCGATCACACCGGGGCATACCTCGTACACAAGCACGTTTTCGTCGGCTAGTCGCGTGGCGAAGAGTTTCGTCATCATATGCATGCCGGATTTTGCAATGCAGTAGTCCGCTCGATTTGTTGAAACCGCATATGATGAAATCGAGTTGACATTAATAATATAGCCGGGCTTCACACCATGCTCTATCATCAGATTGGCTGTGGCCTGAGCACAAAAGAACGCGCCTTTCAGATTTGTGTCAAACACACGATCCCAACTTTCGACTGAAGCCTCAAGGATATCCAAACGGCCCTGTGATGTAATGCCGGCGTTGTTGATCAATACTGATGGCGGACCAAAATGTTCTAGTGCCGCTCTGGTTAGCGTCTGNGGTGCACCAGGATCACCGATNTCGGACTGTATCGCAACNGCTTGTCCTCCAGCCGAAACTATTTCAGATACGGTGGCGTCTGCTGCNTCACAACTGCGAAAATAGTTCACGATCACACCGTATCCATNCGACGCAAGACGTTTGGCGACGGCTTTTCCAATGCCACGAGATGCACCNGTCACGATAGCGGAGGGATGTTGAAGGCTCGAGTGTTCCATGTTGCTGCCCGTATGAGCCCGTCAGTGAGAGGGGAAAAGTGGATAACGGCGTATCAGAGTTAGGCTAAAACGGGCATCGCCAAGTGTCAACGTGTTTCGTCTTCAGTTGCAAATAGACTCGGTTCGCGAATGAGCATTTGTGTTATCGAAATATCATCAAATTCCTGTACGACATTTCCGACATGGTGGAGTGTATTAAATCCCTTGCCAGCAATGAGAATGGTGTCGCCCGTTTCTGCTGAGCTAAGAGCCCAGTCAATTGCATGGATTCTACTTGGGATCACTGATAAACGTCCCGGATGTTCAAAGCCGTCCATGCAATCGTGGGCTATGTCCAAAAACTCGACATCCATGGTGTTGTTTTCTGTGCAAATGCAGACGTCGGATAGACGTTCTGTTACGGTTCCCATATGGCGGCGTTCCCCAGGCGTAGTGTCGCCATCGGGCCCAAATATAACGATCAGGCGTCCTGCAGTAATTGCACGCAGTGATTCCATCGCCATGACGAGTGTGTCGGCGGAGTTGGCGACATCTACATATATGTCAAAACCGCTGTNGGAATNAACGCGATGCATATGNCCNGCTNGTCGGGGAAGNGATGAGAAGCGATTGACAATGCTGTCCANATCCATGCCAGTNGTTAGACTCAATGCGATCGCCTGTAATGCATGATAAACGTGGTGTGTNCCNAGTAACGGCAACGAGATCGTCGCTTGGTGACCTCCGGCATCCACAGTAAAAGATGTACCGTCGTAACTGTGNTCTAAGTCGTGTGCCGTAATNTCTGCATCCGTATGTATTCCGATCGTCAANGCAGGATTGNNAATGCGAGGNAGATGAAAACGNGTATTTGGNTCATCTGAATTNAGTATNACGACGCCATCCGGTTTCAATAGTTCCAATATCCGNGCTTTNGCGCGGCGGTAGTTGGCNAGTGTTCCNTGCAGTGACGTGTGAGCGTTNCGAATGCGCGTAATGATGGCTGCGTCGAGNGAAACANNGTCATATTGTTGGTTTGCAAGACCGGCACTGTGGCATTCGAGGATTGCATGTGTNCAACTGTGTCGCACCATGTGATCNAGAGGGCTGGAAAANGANTCGTCATCTGAGTTGCGAAACCATCCGTCTGTTANGTGGTGGCCATCATATACNGAAAGATCACTAACNAATCCCACTGTATTCGAATCGGATGACAAAACGTGGTGTAAGATGTTAGCACAGGCAGTCTTACCATATGTTCCTGTGATACCGACNGTGTGCAATTGGGATGCTGGATCGCCCAAAAGCTCGCGTTCGATGGNTTGAAATGCCTGCCGAGTGTCCTCAACGAGAAATACTGGCACAGGGGCAGTGACAAATCGTTCTGCNACGATTGCAATGCAGCCGTTTGCGACAGCTTCATCTATGCGGTTATGACCGTCATCATCGTTACCCATTACAGCGATGTACAGCGTCTCGTCGAGCGATTCACCGGCATTCTTACTGGCTTTCGAAAACTTTAAGTCGGTCGCGCCGATTGCCCTAAATCGTTTGAGGACGTCCCGCAATGAAATTCCGGACCGCCTGGCGGAGAATGACATCAACTCTTGGCCTCCATGCCTTATGTCACTTGTTCTTTCAACACCGCAGAAACATCCTTGTTTCTTTTGTTGAGGAACACAATGTGTTCCATATGCCTACTTCGTGTCAAGTCAGGTTTTTAGGGAATCTGGCCTATGGAGGCTGATGCGAAGATGATACTCTTCCATCGCAATGAGCAAAGTGCCATCTAAAACTCGGTCGGAACACGACGCTACCAAAGAAGTGGCAGTAGTCGTCTCACATATGTCGTTATTAGATTGGCGTCTTGAAAAGTGGTTGCGGTCACACTGCCGGATAACAGTTTACACCTCGATTGGCGCTTTGCTTTCAAAGGGCGCCATAGGGGATATGGATCTTGTTCTATTGGTTGCCAACCGATCACGCAGCTTTCATCAGGTTGAGATCGATCAGGCGATAGCGGAGTCGCCGTTCGTTCGGATGGTGTGCATAAACAGCGCATGGAGTGATGGTGATCGCCGAAACGGTCAAGAAGTCGCCGGTGTCATGCACGTTCACTGGTCATCGACCTTGGTTTACCTGGAACGTTGGATACATGGTGCCATTGAGTTTCCCCTTAGCCGAATTCCAAATCCGGATCTGCAACTGCCACTTGCAGAACGTCTGACAGAAACCGGCACAGTTGTATCGGTGGTTGCTGAACCGTTAATTATCGAACTATGGCGAGGCGTGCTAGGTCCATCAGGGGTGGAGACACACGATTTTAGAGACAACGTAAAGTCTGACGTATTACTCATTGACAGTCGTACGCACTGCGATGTTACTGAGAACATGTGTGCAGATGTAATTGAGCGATGTACTGAATCACGTGTTGTTCTACTTAGTCATATGCCCAGACAGCATTCAGTAGCGAATGTTAAACGCCTGGGTGTGGATCACGTCTTGCGTCATCCTGTATCGCTGACAGAGGTAATTAGCGTAATCCAAAATGTGGAGTGCGCCGCATCTATAAGAGACGCCGCTTAGGCTTGCATTTCCGCTGCGGTGGTTAACAAGGTGTAGAGATCTTGGGGAGCGGGCACAACGTCAACGTAATCAGGATGGATGAATAACCGGACCTTCTTTACGTATTTGTCAAATTGTTCGGTAGCGAGTGTGTTGACTACGGGTGATAGTTCAGAAAGTGCGACTGTACGGCCGTCCTTGGAAATGACGTTTACGTCAAATTGTACTTCTAGCTTTGCCGGCGGAGCNTCCAAAATGATTGCATCGCGTGGTAAGGAGGAGTTNCTNGATAGTGACTTATGAAGACGCTCTGTCAATTGACTGCAACGTGAATACGTGGAATGGGCAATTTGCGAATGTAGTTCTGGTTGAGTCTGGTGATCGAATTCGAGCACGCATTTGTAGAGTNGACGTGTTTCGCCNAATAACATGGCCGCCAAATTCATTTCGGAAGTGTCAAGATCAGTGAGTGCTTTGATAAAAGCATCGTCACTGAGATGATGCAACGAATCTAATGGCAATTGGTTGCGCGAGCTAAAAAANAGGCGCTGAAACATGGCAGTGGCACTGCGAACTGTACGGTGCCAATAAACTTCGCTAAACATTACGTATCTTGAGAACACCATTAGTTCTGCTGCGGTGCGACCCTTTTCCGAAATTGCCAATCGAGAGTTTTCAGAAGAGATCGTGAGGCTTGATATCAACCTGTCCTGGTCAAAGTGGTTTCCGTAGGGTACGCCACAGTTTGCACTGTCGCGTGGGAGATAATCCATCTTGTCGATATCGATCGGGCCGCTGATAAGGCTATTCAATATNTCTTCGGCGACGTTTTCCGTTTTCCCATTAAGTATGCGGATCACTTGCTCGACGTCGCANGACCAGTCCTTCGTTATAGCTGTTCTCAGCTCATNNTCAGCTAANAGTTGAGTGCTTAGGGTCTCATGATGTACAGTNTCAACGAGCTCCATATCCTCTATGGGGTGGCAAAACGGCCAATGGCCGACGTCATGTAACAAAGNGGCTATTAAGAACGCTTCAAGGTCACCCGTGGTCACGCTGTTGTTAAAGGNNTCATTGTTGGATAGTCGACTTATGTAACGTAAGGCCAGATGGTACACACCAAGGGAATGCTCAAAGCGAGTGTGCGTTGCTGATGGGTAGACCAGTTGCACAAGCCCGAGTTGGCGCAGATGTCGGAGTCGCTGAAAGGCGCTTGTGTCAATCAGTCGCCGCAAGCGTGCGGTTAGTGGTATATCTTGTTGTGCAGACAAACGAATCATCTGCTCTGGGCGATGTAATGATTGCAATTCTGGCAGATCAAGCAACGACATGATTCGATTAGTCCAATAGGTATTGCCAGTCGCCGGCGATCCAACAGAAAAACGCCATTAATGCGGCAAAAAATACCACATGCGTTGTAGCNATTAGGAATTCAAAATCAAATGCCGCAATCGCCGCAANAGAACTGAATAAGATAACGCTGACGCCAATGACGCCGATCATGAGTGGTGAGTCGGAAACAGACATCCAGTCTGGAATCATTGTGAAGAGTCTCCACATTANTGCGTAAACCAGACCGCACGAGACGCTCCGGTAGATTGCAGCACGNGGTGGNTATGCTTCTGCCTCATGTTCGCGAAGGATTGCATACCCGGATAAGCAGATCGGTGGACCTAAGGCCAACGCGACTATAAACAGCATTATCCAGTTTGCGGATTCACCTTCAGCGGGTGGGTCGAAACGGATAACCANAGCCAAGGCTAACCCGACTGCGACGACGGCNCCGACGATAATCCAGTGTTTGCGTGTCAGACCCTCTGCACGCCGACGAATTGGCTTTAGCGATACTTTTGCTGATTGTTGAGCAGGCGCGAGTTCTGGTTCCAGAATCTGAACCTGTTCTTCGAGGCTCGGTATTTGAATCTCCGTCTTGCAGCCTGGGCAAGGCCCCTTTTGCCCTGCGAACTGATCACTGACGTTAAATCGCTTATGGCAACCTGGACATATTACATGGATTGGCATTTGCGTACTCGTTGAGCGCGTAGAAGAGAAAACGTGTATTCGGTGGTTGAGTTATACCACTACGGAGCGGNTCGTTCTATTCGAAGGCNTCACCAAGGAGGTCCATTTCGGAAACCAAGGTAAGTCCGGCTTGATTAATCGTATCCATTGCAATCTCCAGATTATCGACCATTATTGCAACAATCGGACGACCATGGTGCTGCACCAAGAGCGGATAGGTTTGAACGACATTTACCTCCGCTCGGAGGAGCACTTTGAAAACATTCAGAAGTGGCTGGTCACCCGGTGGAAGTTCTAAAGCGATTAGATCACTTTCGATAATCGGCCAGCCCGCGCGCTCCAGAATTTCGCGGCCTTGTTCGGGGTGACTTAATAGGAGTCGTAAGAANGCACATTCGGTAGAATCGTGTATCGAAAGCGCGATGATTCGAACGCGGCTTCCTTCAAATCGTCNTACAACTTCTAAAAGTTGCCCAACGCGGTTTTCAAGGAAAACCGTGAATTGGCGCAATGTTGGATAGTCNCGCCCACGCATAGTCTGGAATTCAGTTAAATTGCCTTCGTCTGATTGCATACTAGCTTAGTGTTTTAAGTTTGGTGAAATGGAAGTGCGATTGCACGCGAGCTCATGTATCTATATTAAAGAGAAGATGTGCGTGGTCAACGAGTTATTGTGCTTACAGTCTAGATGCCGGATTGGTGCGGCGATTATATAGGAAGGCAACAAATGATAACCGAACATAAAATGCAGTTTCGCGTGAGGTATCAGGAGACGGATGCGCAAGGACATGTTCACCATGCAAATTATTTCACCTATTTCGAGATGGGGCGAACAGAGCTCATGAGAGCCAATGACTTTCGTTATCGTGATATGGAGCTTAACGGGTTGAATTTGGTAATAGCCGAAGCCAAATGCGAGTATTTTTCTGGCGCGCAATATGAAGATGATCTAATGCTTGTTACACGCGTGTCNCGAGTGAAAGGTGCGGCCATTGAGCATGAATACGAAGTCTGGCGGGNCGAAGAACTGCTTGTTCGAGGCTACACCCGTCTCGGCTGCGTCGACAATGCCGGAAAAGTCAGACGGATTCCCTCTTGGCTAGGTGGTAAAGGTGAGTATCCTGACTTGCCGCGTATATCGCAGGGTGACATAGGGTAATACACGACACTGTATTACAGGTCGAGATCGTCAAGATCNCCAAGCAAGCTCTCCAGTGGATCGTCGGAAGTCGTNGATGTTTCAGTCGATCGTTTGGGCATGGGCCGGACAGTGTCGGTCTCGTTCGTGGTGTCGGCGTCGAGGTGAGCGGCGGAATCAGGCGCTGATTGTCCAATAGCGTTAGGGTTGGCAGCTATTTGAGCTATACGGCGCGTTGCAGGGAAGGACGTGTCGAAAGCCTCCAGGCTCATGAGGTAAATATTCCTGCGATTGGCGTCATATACACCGGGAGCCAGAATGGGAAGCGCATCTTGTGACAATTGGGGCTCGTGTATAACTGTCACCTCGGCTGAGGACACNGCGGCGACTGTACCAACGATGTTTAGTCGTTTCAGGTGCGATACCGCTGCTTCAGTGTCACCCCAATGAGACAGGAACATATCTCCCTTTATGCCCTGTAGGCACAAATGACCAGTGTCATCAGNTTGAAGCTCCGACAAGCAATCAATTATTGAAACTTCGAGATTCTCTTTCATCAGAAGGTCTGCTACGAAAGATTCCTCGAAATTGCGAATTGTCGGACCGCTTAGAGTGTTTTGTGATAAAACGACTATCATTGCTATTCATCGTGTACGAGATTTCAGTGTTTCATGTTATCAGCAATCTTAATTTGCAGTTACCCACCCCCAAATAAAGAAATGGGATGTAGGACCATCAATGGGGCTAAATAATCAACTGAAGAGTGTCTCCAGTCAAACCACGTTTATAGAGACTGATTATCGTCGAATNGCGACTACGCTTCCGTGTCCGCAGGATGTAGAGCGCATTGTTTCATGTGTTGGTGCCGTGCCCGATGTTAATGGCTATCAAACGGCGGTGATTTGGGAGAGGGCGTACGGAGCAACCATAGAGGATATTGCCGGGAATCGTTGGATTGATTTCACATCCACCGCCGTTATGGCAAACACAGGGCATGGTGATGAGCGTATACGGGAGGCCGTATCGTCCTATGCGCAGAGTGGATTACTCGCACAATTTAGCTTCAACTCACGTATTCGATTCGAATTAATCGAACGGCTTCTGGAAATCACGCCCACACATTTAGACAGCGTTTATCTCTGGACAACTGGNTCAGAAACTGTTGAATCATGCTACCGGGCAATGATGGAAGCGTATATGCAGAGGAAGGGTACTAAAAACGGTGTAGTTTTAAGTGTTGTAGGCGACTACCACGGTTGCACTTTGGGTGCGCACGAGTTGTCCGGGGTAAGTTCCCGAAAAGAGTGGCGAGCCGACAGCTCAGTACAAATCGATCGCCTTCCATTCCCCGAAGATGAGGATCGGACTGACAAGCAATGGAGAGAATACCTGCTAACAGCACTTGCGGAGCGTGGCATCGATCGTGAGTCGATCGGCGGAGTATTGCTCGAGACTTTTCAGGGTTGGGGAGCCCGCATGTTACCCGTAGGGTATGTGCATGCAATACGCTGGTTAGCGACCGATTGCGGTTTTCCATTGGCGTTTGATGAAGTTCAGACCGGCTTCGGGAGGACAGGCCGGCTGTTTGGCCATGAACATTATGATGTGGACGCGGACATGATTTGTCTTGGAAAAGGTCTGTCTTCTACTTTGCCGATCGCTGCACTCGTAGGNCGACGNGAATTTGTAGATACATTACCACCTGGAGAGGTAACAACAACGCATGCGGGTCANCCTTTGTCATGCGCTGCNGCTCTGGCGAATTTNGATGTNTTNATTGAACAAGANCTGGTCNCAAGNGCAGCACGNCTAGGAGTGATTTGCGATGCNAAGCTCGGTGAACTTGCGGCGGACTTCGNCGGGTGTGTNACGAGGGTCAGTGGTGCCGGNTTGTTGTGGGCTATTCATTTCCANGAAAACATAAAGGGTNTCANNGGTCATGAGTTTGCGCGGCAAGTCGTAAATNAAAGTGTTCTTCGTGGNGTGATGCTNTTCCATGTCAANAAACATACGGTGAAAATTTGTCCGCCGCTCGTGATCGAGGANAATGCNTTGCGTGAAGGGATTCAGGTGATCCGCGACGTTATTCAGAANCTTGTGCAGNGCTTGTAGTATTTTCAGCGGCTGGTAGTAATTTGATGAACCCTATAGCAACGGTGATTCCAATTATATTCGCCGCGAAATCAGACAACTCCGTTACACGTCCAAATAGAGGTTGAGCGAATTCTAGGGTCGTCGAATACGTGGTTGCAAAGAAAAATACTAATGGCGTGGAATTCGCCGTGGAAAAACTAAATAACGCCGTGAAAATAGNCCATGCCGTTGCGTGATAGATATAGTCGGGTAACGTCTCGTGAACGGAGCTCTTTACGCTCTGGTCGCCATCTGGGAGAAAGAACAAAGGATCGGGTGCGAGCAACAGGAAGGTCAAAAGCACCAAATACGGAATGAATAAGTACCGAAAACGTGTTGTTCTATTCATTGTTGGTTTTCGTGCGGTGCACAGGTTGAAAAGGCATTCAAGCTTGGTTACCTTGTTCAAAATAGGCACTACATGTAGCGGACCTACCAAGCGTACACCGGAACATGCAAACCGCGATGTAGCCGGTATTCAATAACTGACGTCTAGTGTCGATGATAGTCAAATACAACGTCCAAAGTCGACAGCGTTAAATCGAATGCTGAGGATCAATGGGCGCAAATGGAATGAAGTCTATAGGGGTGGAATGAATGTCGAATGACGTAATGATTGAGGCAAATGGCCTCAGCAAATACTACCGCATGTTTGCGGCCACCGAGGATGTCAGCTTTACAGTACCCAAGGGGCAAGTCTGTGCGTTTTTAGGTCCAAATGGAGCCGGGAAAAGCACAACTATGAAAATGTTGACCGGATTCCTTGCACCGAGTGCTGGTTCCGCAAAGATAGGTGGGTACGACGTCGCGTCGGAGCGACTACAAGCAGCCGAGATTCTAGGCTACCTGCCGGAGAACGGACCGCTTTATCCGGAAATGACTCCAGCAAGCTTTTTAAAGTATGTTGGTCAAACACGGCAGATGGAGAAGGAAGACCTAGCGACTAGACTCGAATACGTACAAGAAAAGTGCGGTCTTGGTTCCGTTTGGGGAAAGACGATTGCTAAGTTATCACGAGGCTATCGTCAACGTGTAGGCATGGCACAGGCGCTTTTGCATGATCCAGAGGTGCTGATTCTGGACGAACCGACCAGCGGACTAGACCCTAACCAAGTGCAAGGTGTACGGGATCTAGTGCAGGAACTGTCCGAGAATAAGACAATCCTATTATCAACGCATATATTACAAGAAGTAAAAGCTGTTTGTAGCCGCGTCCTTCTCATCGATGAAGGCCGTTTGGTGTTTGATGGTGATGGAAATGAACTTGGTGATAGCGGTTCAGCTATGGAAGAGAAGTTTAGAGAATTGACGACATCTGAGTGAAGCGTGCAAACCATCCAGTGTTGAACTAAAAAACAACGAGATTGATTCGCAGAGTAGAGATCTATGTTCCCCAGAAAAAGAGTAATATTCCCAATCGCAAAGCGTAACTTTGCCAGCTATTTTCAAGGCGCCTTGGGTTATCTGTTCATTGTCGTATTTGTTAGCTGTGGCGGATGGATGGCATTCGAGTCTGCCTTTTTCCAATCCAACGAGCCGAATATGGATCAGTTGACTCAGTATTTTCCAGTACTACTGCTGCTATTCATACCGGCAATCACCATGACGGCATGGGCTGATGAGCGAAACAGAGGAACCGATGAGCTGCTATTCACTTTGCCTGCAACGGATGTCGAGATTCTCTTAGGTAAATTCTTAGCGGTCCTCGGTGTATATACCGTTGCATTGCTATTCTCGATCACGCATATCTTTGTCCTGATTTACCTTGGAAATCCAGACTGGGGGTTAGTTGGCGCAACTTATTTTGGTTACTGGATTGCAGGCGCCTCGCTTCTATCGGCGGGCATGTTGGCATCGATTTTGACTCAAAGTATGACCGTGGCATATGTTTTGGGGATCGTGCTATGCGGAATCCCCGTGTTCCTGGGGTTAATAGGTGGCTTTCTAAGTCTCGAAGCCATTTTGGGCACCTTCAGCATGCAGGAACAGTTTAAAGATCTGGGTATGGGAATCGTCCCGCTATCGAGTATTACCTATTTTCTGTCGTTTACAATTCTGTGCCTTTATCTGAATCACGTCTTTATGACAAAACGACACTGGCAGGGCGAAGATCGACTTGGTAGTAGCCTGCGGTATGTAGCTAGGTCAGTAGCCGTCTGCACAATTCTTGTTTGTGTAACAATCTGGAGTGCGCATTGGGCATTCCGTGTTGACACAACATCTGAGCGGTTGTTTAGCCTTTCAAAGACATCGTATGAAATGCTGGAAAGTCTAGACGCATCGGATCGCCCCATAGAGATTCAGGCGTTTATCAGTACAGAAGTTCCGCAGGAATATGTCGAAACGAAGAAACGATTAGTTGGGATGCTCCGTCAATTTGATGAAATGGCTGGTAGTAGCCTGGAAGTTCAACAAATCGAAGTCGACGCCTTTAGCAAGGAAGCCGAACAAGCTGAGTTTTTTGGTATAGAGCCACTGCCATTCACAGATGAAGATGGCACACGGACCGACATCTACCTGGGAATAGTCATCGTTAGTAGTTTTGACAAAGTCGTTGTACCGTTCTTCGGAAAAGCCTTGCCGATTGAATATGAGCTAACACGAAGTGTGCAGACGGTGGCGAACAAGGAGCGTCTTAAGGTCGGCGTTCTTAATACGGAC
>PAXU01000051.1 GCA_002714565.1 Rhodopirellula sp. | reverse complement strand
CTCGTGATGTCGGTCGTTGTCATGCTCGTGATGTCGGTCGTTGTCATGCTCGTGATGTCGGTCGTTGTCATGCTCGTGGTGTCGGTCGTTGTCATGCTCGTGATGATCTCCGTCCTCGTGATCATCATGCCCATGATGTTCATGATCTTTATGGATTCTTTCATTCAGTTCGCGCTCGAGTGCTTCTGCGTATTCATGAAGGCCAGCGGCGTGGAGATGCTCTACGGCCTTTACAACGTGTTCGATTTGCTCACGGCTTGGATGCCCATCATGTTCATGTTGTTGTTCTTGTTCGTTATGGAATTCTTCTTCCATTTGTCGCATGTGATTTGCGAGGTCTTCGATGTGCGCTTCGATTTCGCGTAATTCGTCCTCGTTACCATCTCTCAGGATCTTCTCTCTGACTTCATGTAGTTCTTCAAGTTTCGAGGCCATCTCGTGCATTCGTCGTTCAAATGCCTCGTGATGAGCGCGTTCGTCATGTTCATGGTCGTTCTCTGCGTGACGGTGCTCTTCCTGTTGTTCACGATAATGATGAACAAGCTCTTCAATGTGGTTTGCCACTTTCCGAGCTTCTTCTTCCTGCCCATCAGCAATCAGATCATCGTATTTATGCTTTAGCTCGATGATTTCGCGCTCGATTTGATTACCATCGTTATGTTCACGACGTTCGTTATGTTCACGTTCCTGTTGCTCTAGGTAGATCTCAACGCGGCGAATCCGCTGTCCGATTTGGCGGGCGGCGTCTTCTTTTCCTGCAGCGATGAGATCTTCATATCTTTGGCGAAGTCCGTGCAATTCACGCTCAGCTCTTTCAGTTCCAGAGACTTCGCGGTGATCTTCCTCACGATGTTCCCGCAAGTCGCGTTGGTGCTCTTCATGCTCTTCATGCTCTTCATGCTCTTCATGCTCTTCATGCTCTTTTAAAATGTGGACGAGTTCTTCGATCTTCTGAACAACTTCGCGTGCTCCGTCTTCATTGCCAGCTTCGCGCAGTTCGTTATAACGACGCTCAAGCTGACCGATTTCATGACGGATCTCATCAATTTCGCTTACTTCTTGACGGTGTTCTTCTTCATGCTGTTCTTCCTCACGCTCACGGTGCTCACCGTCGTCATCTTGCCCGTCTTGTCCATCTTGGTCGCGAGCTTCTGCGAGTTCTTCCAGTACATGGGTGTATTCTTCGATTTCACGTGCAACGCGACGCGCTGCATCCTCATTGCCAGCCTCTTCAAGTTCTTTTAGCTCACGCTTGAGTTGATATACTTTGCGAATAATTTCTTTGCGTTTTGCATTGATCTCATCACGGCGTGCTTCTTCATCCTGCCGCTGGGCGACGCGTTGTTCATCAGCTTCATCACCGATTAGGAGCTCAGGAACCACGAGGATTTCGGTAAGTAGGATGAGAGTCGCAAGTGGTACGAAGAATTTGGTATTCATTTTGTTACCCACAGTGAGTTCATTAGAGCGGACTAGTGTCCACGATTGACGATGACTTATCTACGGTCGTGACTTGTGTGCGGTTCAGTTTGTCCGTTGCACGATGATATGTCTAGAGGCGGACAAGTTTAAGCGCGGTAATTCTCATGGCACTCGGAGCAGGATTGTCGAATAGTACCGACGGCTTTGCTCGCGGATTCATGGTTGTTTAGCTTTACTGCATCTGCGATTTCACGAGCAGCATCACGCATCTGTTTGGCGAATCCTTCATAAAAATCATCACCAGCATCCTCAAGTCCTTCCTTGCAAAGTAATTCAGAGAGTGCGGCAACGAGCTCTGCTTCATGCAAGACTTCATCGATGTTTGCCTCGAATTCAGATGCGTCTGCCGTGAATGGCGCGAGTACTTCTTCCACGCTGATTTCCAACCGCTGCATAAGTGGTGCACGGTCAACGACGTTGCCCCATGAGAAATCCTTGTCGTTGATTTGGCCCTGGATGCCGTTTCCACCCACTAAATCGCCGAGGTCTGCCTTGCGGAGTTTTGCTTCGTTAAAGGCTTGCTGTGATCCTACTTTGCAGTTGGCTGCGACTTTGGCAAACAAATCACGGGATAGGACCGCTTCCTTTTTCCAGCGGACGTCCTCCGTGTCGTATTCAGCGATGATGCCAAACANGGCAGCAACCATCGAGAAATGAAGGCGAGCTTTGCCGTAACCACCGCCTTGGAATTGCGATGGNGTGTTTACCGTTGTATCTACTTTTAGTTTGAGAGACTTGATTTCATCTTCCAGNGTTGTGGAGGTGATTAGTTTCGACCAGTCGAAGGTTGCGGACTGAGTCGGTGATCCTCCATCGGCAGGATTACCACCTGTTCCGCCATTGTCGACGATNCGTGTGCCAAGGGTNCGTTCACCCTGCAATTGACTGAAAACATCGTCAAAGAAGATGTTTTCGAATTCCTTGTCTTTGAACTTTGGTAGTCGTACGCGACGGAGTTTCTTAGGCTCGCTCTTTTCGTCGTCCTGTGCAATTAATGAAATCCCGGTCGCAGTAAAAGCGAACGTGGCAAGCAGGATCATTGCAATGCGCGCGTGAGTTTTCATGGGACAGTGATGCCTGTAAACATGAGATGAGGGGAAAGTACAATACACTTNATTATTGAAACAGACTGGCATGCTGACAAGCTAGAATGAGATTCTATGGCATCGGATTTTGAATATGAGGACAGGCAAGCCGATCCNGATAAGGAGTCGGCCAGCAGTCAGGAAATATCAAGCCGCCGGGAATTTCTATCCGGCGGTGGCTTATTGGCAAGCAGAACTCCTGCGGATGCGGGTGATTCTGATGAATTGAAGCAATCGTATTTACTTCATCTCACGCGACGTGCAATGGCGTGTGAATTTGAAGTATATTTCAACGCCGGACAGTATGAGCATGCTGCTGAATCAGCCATGGAAGCTCTTGATCTGGTGGAATTACTCGAAGACCAAATGACGGTCTATCGAAATCACAGCCAGGTGTCATTGCTCAACCGTCTGTGNGCTGGCGANCCACAATTGGTTGAAGCCCGACTGGCCGGGTTGCTGCAGCGATCACTTGAACTGCATCAAATCACTGACGGTGCGTTTGATATCACATCGACTCCNNTATCCAGAGAATGGGGGTTCTTTAAACGCGAGGGAATCCTTCCTGATGAACAGGCCATTAAGGCTGCGCTTGAATCAGTTGGTTCGAATTATTTGGACCTTGACATGGAATCGGGAATATTGAGTTTCCTAAAGGCAGATATCGAAATAAACCTTGGCAGCATTGGGAAAGGATTTGCACTGGATCGGTGTGCTAGTTTACTGCAAGGTGCAGCGATTGAGGAATTCCTGATCCACGGTGGGCGCAGTAGTGTACTCGCTGCCGGTTCCCGTCGCGATGGTCAATCATCCAGGGAAGAGAGAGAAGGGTGGCAAATTGCCATTCGCCATCCGATGAAACCTGAACAGGTACTGTGCCATTTCTGGATAAGGGATCAGGCGGTTGGTACAAGCGGTGATGCGAACCAGTTTTTCTATCACAACGGCGTTAGATACGGGCATGTCATTGACCCGCGATCGGGGCAACCGTCTCAGGGTGTGCTTTCAGCAAGTATCGTGGCGCCAAGTGCAGCAGATGCCGATGCACTGGCAACGGGTTGTTTTGTGGATGGGCCCGAGGTTGCTGCCGAGTATGTTAAGAACCTGCCCGATACGGGGTTTATTATTGTGACCGATGGGGAGCGTCGAGGTAGCACACAATTACATCTGCTGAATATCCCGGAAGACCAGATTGAAGTCATCGGCCAGATTTCAGAAGTCATNACATGGTAGCTATTTCGATATGTCCAGATAAGNGCCGAGTCTGTGCGTCTCTGCTGGTTTCATTNTGCCTACNGTTTTACAAACTCGGCGGAACGCGACGAATATGGCGAAAGAGGCGTTTTTGGCAATGCATAATAGCCAACACAACCGTTATATTTATGACGATTTACGTGCTTATTTTTCGTGACTTATGTAGTCTGAACTGATGTTTTATCGCCAAACTCACTATTATGTGTGAAAATGGATAAGGTGGGCAGAATAAAGCGTAAAGCTACATCTCTGACATGGCACACCACCTAAACGTAGGGCATTTTCCAGAGACCGAAGTCAGCTCGGCATAGGGACTTATATGACGGCTTATCTAATGAAGAAACAACGTAAGAATAGAAAACGCTCGCTTCGCAGAAATAAGCTTGGTCGACGCATGTTTCTTGAGTCGCTGGAAGATCGCAGACTACTTACGGGTATCACTGAATCCCCGCACGCAAGTGGTCCGTCACATGCCCTGACAGATACCATTTCAGCTTCTGTCTTTATCTATGAAAACGGACAGTTGACCAACTTGCCAGCGGATTTCGGAATCGAATCAGGAGAAGCGATTTCTTTTGTCAGCAGTACAAGCGGTGGGCAATCAATCAGCATCGGGCCTGCAGATGTTGACGGGGATGANACCGTGGATAATCCGGCAGACTACCTGACCGTTGGCGATGTGTTCTCAACTTGGCGTACTAATGCCGGAGACGCCGGTAACAACACAGATGCTAACTTTAGCGGCACGCAGCTAATGACGCATAGCGCTGACGTGTCTAATTCAGTAAGGATGTTTGTAAACGGAACGGCCGTCCATTCCTTTGAAGACTATGAGATTCACAACGATGACAGGATCGTGCTGGCATATGGAGACGATCCAATTGTTGCTATGGAATTCCCACAAGGCATCGTCTTATTTGAGATGTTTACGGATGATGCGCCAGGCACGGTTACTAATTTTCTTAACTACGTAAACGATGGTGATTACGCCAATTCGATTATTCACCGTTCTGTTTCCGGCTTTATCATCCAGGGTGGCGGCTTCACCAGTCCGAATTCGACATTTAGTAGTGTTGGTGAATTTGCATTTGTGCCGACAGATGACACGATCGAGAATGAATTCAGTTTGTCGAATGTACGTGGAACGGTTGCCATGGCNAAGCTAGGTGGTGACCCTGACAGTGCAACCAGTCAATGGTTTGTGAATACCGCTGATAATTCTNCGAACCTTGATAATCAAAACGGTGGTTTTACGGTTTTTGCACAAGTGCTTGATATGTTGCCGGTCGATAATATCGAGGCACTTTCACAGGTGAATGCNGGAGGTGCTTTTACCGACATGCCACTGGCATCNGGGAATCAGCTAGTAATCGTNGAGAGNGTGCTTGGGCAGGGTAGCGTATCTGGCAGGGTGTATGACGATGCCAACGAAAACAACGCTCATGATAACGGTGAGTCGGGACTCGCTGGTGTTGTCGTGTTTAGTGATGTGAACGGAGACGGTGTTCTCGACAGCAACGAATTCAGTGCGACCACCGATTCTGACGGTAACTACCAACTGAAGTTGCCCAGCGGCGACCATGAAATCCGACAGGCGTCCAATGCACCGTATAGGCAAGCGTCTCCAGTTGCACCGCTTCATCATGCGATTTCCGTCTCAGCAGGCGGTGATCACACGTTGGCGGACTTCGCGAATGTGCTGGTGACGGCGCCAGTCGGGATCGACTTAGTAAGTGCTTNTGATACAGGTGGTGATGATTCAGATAATCTGACNAAACTTACAAATATTTCAGCAGCAACTGCATTNACGTTTGANATCAGTGGCGTGACGGACGGTGCGGATGTGAAGCTTTATGANGGGGCTACATTGCTGGGTGCGGCAACCGCAAGTGGCTCAACGGTGAGTATTACGACCAATGGCACGGTTCGGCTGATCGACGGTGATCATGACTTAACNGCAACGCAGTCAATCGATGGTGTGGAAAGTAATGAATCGACGGCCTTAACAATAAGCGTCGATAGTACTGTGGACGTGTTCACAAGTGTTCCTGACAGTGCTGCTGAGATCACGATTGATTACAGCTACAACACCGAGAATGCGGAAGAAGGTACGACTGGATTTGCATACTCATTGGTGGATGCTCCAGCCACCATGACAGTCAATACAGATACCGGTGTTGTGGCGTGGCATCCTGTTGCCAACGATTTGGGGGAGCACACCTTTAGTATCCGCGCAACGGATCATGCAGGAAACATACGTGATCAGGTGGTGAACTTAACGGTCAGCGGTGATGCCGTAGTCCGTTATCGACTCGAGTTAACCGACATGGACGGAAATTTGATTTCCACTGCCACCGTTGGTGACAGTATTATCCTGCGTGGTTTGGTCGAAGATCTGAGGGACACGCCTAGAGGATTATTCTCCGCATATACAGATGTAGCCTGGGTTGATAACCGGTTAACTGCGGACGGCCCTATCACTTATGGTGNGGAGTTTCCAAATGTGCATTCGGGAAGTCTTACCACTGATAACCTGATTGATGAAATCGGTGGGACAGCCGGATTCAATGAAGTCGGTGGCGGCGAGTACCTGGTATTTTCTGTGCCGATGACCGTTCAAAAGGCCGGTGCGACCGTGGTGTCTGCCAATCAGGCGGATAATTCACCACATACCGATACCTTGCTATTTGGCGAAAACGATGCGGTTGATCCAGAAACGNTTATCTATGGTTCTGTGATGCTTAATGTGTCCCTTGCTTTTGGTGCAAGTGACGACATTTTCAATTTTGATGAGGATACGACCGACAACAGTTTGTCGGTTATGAGCAATGACACCTTGCCTACCGACGCCATTGGTATTTCTATCTCAGAGGTATCTGCTACGAATAACGGTGGCTCTGTTTCTATTGCATCTGACGGCTTGAGCCTACTTTATTCACCGGCTGCTGACTTTTTCGGACAGGAGACTTTTACCTATACGCTTAGCGACTCCGCTGGAACTTCTACGGCAAACGTGACCGTACAGGTGTTCCCGGTAAATGACAATCCGGATGCAGTAAATGACGAATTTGAAAATGTCATGGAAGACAGTAACAACGTCTTACTTGATGTTCTCGCCAATGACAGCATCCTCCCTGATGCGAACGAAGACTTCAGCGTCGTGAGTGTGACCCAGGGTGATCAGGACGGTAGCGTTTCCATTGGAAATGCCGGATTGAATGTGATTTACACACCGAAAGTAGATTACACCGGTCAGGAAACATTTACGTATACTATTCGCGATGATAATGGTGGTGAGGACACAGCAACGGTGACCATTACCGTGCTGTCTGAAAACGATGCACCGGTTGCTGGTAATGATGCTCTTAACGTGCCCGAAGACTCGGTCGATTACGTCATTGATGTGTTGGCAAATGATACATCTCATCCGGATCCCGATGAAGAACTTACCGTGATCGGCATTGGTGGAACATCTAAGGGCGGTGTTGCAACAGTTGCACAGGATGGAAAGTCGATTCTTTACTCACCGGCACCAGATTACTTTGGCATTGAGACATTTCAATACACCGTAAGTGATGGTAACGGTGCATCGGCTACAGCAATTGTGACGGTTACGGTTGACGATGTGGCAGACGCACCGGATGCGGTTGACGATTCCTTCTCAACGTCAATTGACTCTCCTGGCGATGAACTTGATGTGCTTGATAATGACACGTCTGATCCTGATGGGCAGGAACCACTGACAATTACCGCTGTAACAGCAACAACAGAAGGCGGTACCGTCTCAATAACTGGTAGTGGTGCAACGGTTACATATATCCCACCATCCGGGTTTACCGGTGATGACAGTTTCACATACACCATTACTGATGACGACGGGCTAACCGACGAAGCGTTGGTTCAGGTGGCTGTTGCTAATTATTTCCCTGGGGGTCTATCCGGCTACGTGTACATTGACAGCGATGACGACGGTGTGCATGACTCCGACGAGTTGATACTCGCCAATGTGGAAATGACGCTAACTGGTACAGACTTTCAAGGTGATGGGGTCCAGTTAACAACCGTGACAGATGCACGTGGTAAATACGAATTCACAAACTTAAAACCGGGTGACTATGTGGTAACTCAGGAGCAGCCACAGCATTTGGTTGATGGTCGGGAAACGACAACAGCCACCGGTACGACTTCTGAAAACTCCATAAGTGTTTCGGTCGGGCAGGGCGAATCAGTAGCCGCTAATAACTTTACAGAACGTGGACGTTCGGCGGAATCTCTGTCATTGCTTGACTTCATTAGCCAGACACCTGATCCATCTCTTTACGGGTCATTTGGTACTTCACGCGACGAACAATGGGTAGCACTTGACTCAACCTGGCAGCAGTATGAAGAGACGGAAGTGATTTGGCATTTGGAAAGCCATACGCTAATTATCAATGTCACCGATGAATCCGATCAGCAGGAAACAGCTGTATTGTCGTGGGAAGCGGGTGATCCAGTGCGTCAAATGCACACAGATATGGAAAACCTGATCCAGGTAAGTGGGCTACCAGAGTCATTTGGCTTTGAGCCGGTTGATGATAGTACTGGTGACGATACCGACGACAGCAACGATGACGATACTGGTGACAGTGGTGACGACACTGACACAGGTGACGACGCTGGTGACTCGAGCAATGACGATGACACTGACACAGGTGACGACACTGGTGACTCGGGCAATGACGATGATACTGGCAGTGATGGAGACGTGGATGACCATCAGGTTGTCAAGGTTCCGGACTTTAGTATCGAAGATGTGAATGCAACCTCAGCGACATTCCAGCAGGATGTTTCTCCACGCGATTATGATGGCAANGTGACTGCCGTGTATTTCGGACTTGCGCCGTGNACGTACTGTACAACCCAATTCGGGCATTTGGATTTGATGCAACAGGATTTGGATAGTAACCACGCAGAACTTGGTATCGAAATCATCGGTATCAACCTTGCCGATAGAGAATCAGGCAACGATGCAATGACTGATGGTCGCGACCTGCCTTGGCTTCAGGATGTAGATGCTGATGACAACGGTGAGTCCGATGTCTGGGAATCCTGGGATGCTCAACTTCGCGACGTGATTATTCTCGATGCCAGCAATCAGGCGGTTGAGACTTACAACTTGACACTAAACGACCTGGGAGTGGACGCAAATTACAACATACTGCGTGATCTGCTGACAGAAACCGCATCAGCTGAAGGCGAACTGGACGAATTGATCGAGCTCTTGGCGCAAGATCAACAAGAGAACGGGTCGTAGGTTATTCGGTCTAGAATCGCCAGGTCATGCCCAGGTTTAGCGAGTGCAGCCAAAAATGGTCACTCGTCATGTTCATTGGCGGCTGCGTGCCGCCGGCCGGATCGATATTGAGATTCAGCTGTTCACCGGCCTGAATCATCTTNCTCCAGTAAATAAATGTATAGCCGACATTGAAATCAACGCAATCATTGATATGTCTCGTGTAGCGGAAGTCGAATTCNGGAACNGCTGTAAACTGGTCACGTTCAAATACGCCGGCATTGGAGTCTTGAACTAACAGACCTGCAGCAGTGCTGGTNCCACCGTTAGGGTCAGTGATAACCGATTGGCCCTCNAGAATGGCAGTTTGTCGTGTGTTTCCCAATCCGACTTTTGCAAGGATTGAGAATGTCCAGCAACCACCTTCGATATTGGACATAATCCCTAGCATTCCGCCGTGAAATTCATTCTTTGTCTTTACCGAATCATGGACATCCAGTTGAGTACCGATGGCGATACCATTACGCCCATCGAGATTAGTNGTCGTGCTGTTTATCGCAAGACCCTGGTCCATCCTGGAGAATTGGTATCCGTAAACGAAATCAACTACCGCAGTTCCGTGGCTTCTCCATGGTCGACGGAAGTACACATCAGTACCAATGAGACGTGTCATTGAATCTACCGATACAGATCCGGAGTCGCTGCCAGGGTAGCTTACAGACAGTGATTGCTGTGATCCTAATATCGAATCNAAAAACGGGCGAGCCAGAATGCCGCTTGCGTCGTCAAAACTGAGGCCGGTCGTTGCCTCGTCGATCGCGTAAAAACGAGCACCAACGGCAGCGTCACGGTTTTGCAACCACCAGCCAAAATCAACGCGTCCACCAGGTCTTGCATCGTTGGAGAATCGTTCGTTGCCTGCAAGAATCTCGGTGGATGAAAGTCCAAGCACTCCTGCGTTTTCCAGAGCTGTTCCGGGACTACTGGTGGTCACAAGTGCGGGGACACGCTGGCCTCTCATCCAACCAAACATGAATTCAACCCGAGCCCATCTTCCGAAATGATCACCAGCGAATTCTTCAAAGCCGGATGATAGCTCGATCTGCTTCTCGTAATGATCTAGGTCAATATCATTGAACCGATTGCCACGCTGCAACAGTCGGTTTCTTTGCTTCATATGACCAGGTATGTATTCCAATTCAACGGGATCGGAGGTGTCTGGCTGATCTGCTGGCTGTAGTTGCGGTTCGCTATTTGGCTGTACTTCCTGCAACTGTGTATTTTCGTTGATCTCCTTAAGGTCTGACTCAGGTGCTGTTTCAGTTTGTTGNGTGCTCTCCGNGGATGACTCAGAANNTTTTTCGNTTNGCAATTGTTCAGTCGGCTGTTGCGGTGCCGTCAATTGTGGAGTTTCTTCCAACTTAGGCAGGGAGTCAGGGTCCTGAGCTTGTAACTGGAAACTGTCTTCGTCAGCAGCAGGGCTTTCCTGTACAGGAGTTTGAAACGTGTCGTCCACTAACGCGTCTTCTAATGGAGCGGTCTGTGGCGGTGTCGTTTCTTCAATGATGATGATGCCGGAATCGTTGGACCGCGTAATCGTCTGCGTTTGCGAAGACTGTTCTGTCGGTGGCGAGAGTGTTACAACCGGGTTTGCGGGTTCTTGGGTAAGAACGCTACTGACGGAGAAGCCTAGTAGCAATAGGACTGACGCGATGATACTGCTGCGGCTGATTGTCATCTCAACGTGCCTTGGTTTACGGGGGATTTCCGATCGTTGTGCACCTAGGAAAAGTGCGCATACAAATCGATAAATGGGGTTAAACCCGAGTTCGTCTGAGATCGCATTCGGAATGAGTCAAACTGTATGGAATAAAGAGATTATGCCGATTATTTTGACTTTTCTATTTCCAGCCATATCATTTGGCAGTAATNCAATGGAATTGCTTTCATTCCTAGCTTTTAGGCCTACGATTGGGCGATTTAAATGGTAATCTAGATAAAAAGAGAAAAATATATGGGTTTGATAAGCAGCGATGACAAAGAAACTGTTGCAAGAAACACCCTATTCTCGGTATCTTTTTGGCAGAGGCATTGTGGACCCATATCTACAATGCAACAGTAATAAACTGTTTGTGAGGTAATGTTATGTGTAAGCGACTACTTATAGTGCTAATTGCCGCAGTAATGATGGCCCCGACATCAAGTGCGGTCGTGGCGAAAGAGCCTCTTCTTAAAAAGCCTCTTTTGTTTCCAAAGGTAAAAGCAAGACGACGTGAGGAACTCAAACAGGAGCTTAAGGGCGAACTGCTTGACGAACTTGGCGCCAAGCTTGATNCGGATCTGGCTGCTGCNATGAAGCAGGCTACAGAGACGCTAACCAACGTCACTAATGAGAATATTGCTACGGCTTCAAACAAGTTGAAGNCGCAGCATGAAAGCTCGGTGAAACAGCTGTCAGCTCAGACGGGAGCTGCTAAGAAGGCGTTATCTGATCAGGCGGCAGCAAATCAAAAGGCTCTGGCTACTCAGGTAAACCAAGCTAAAACAGCCTTGGCTGAGCAAACCGAAAAAGGTTTGGCAGACATCGCTAAGCAAAATGCTGCCAGCTTTGCTAAGGTAAAGCAGCAACAGAAGCGAGCATTGGCTGTCCTGAAAAAGCAGAATGCAGAATTCGCAGCTGCCTTGGCAGACCAGCAAACGAAGTTCGAAGCTGCTGTANCTGAAAAGCAGACCAAGTTTGAAGCCGAGCTTACCAAGAAGTCAGATACGTCTGATGCTCAGCTGAAAACAGCGTTCAAAGGATTTCAGGATACTCTTACTACGAAGAGTACTCAGGACATCCAAGGCCAAATTGCTGCAGAGAGCAAGAAGCTAGCTGCCGCAATCAACCAAAACGGACAAGCAGTGATCAAGAAAATTGATACACGACTTGCAGGATTGGCTGGCGAAGTTGAATCACTTGTTGCTCAGAAAATCGCATTGGCAACGCCGAATGACGATACCGAGGACAAGGACAAAAACGAAGAGCCGAATCCACAAGATCAGCCCGCAGCAACCAATAACGAAAACGTACAACCACGTACGGAAGAAGAAGCTGGAAACTAGCTGCTTAGATCTAAGAGATTACACATTACCTAATTGAAACCCGCCTTTACCAACGATTGGTTTAGGCGGGTTTCTTTTTGTTTGTAACCAAGCAGCAGTAGTCAAGCCTGTATCCGCTACGACGGACGATTAGCACCAGGCCAGAGAGATGGATTTGCGGTGCCACTAACTACCACGCCTTTTTTATTCCACCCCATGTACGCCATGACATCTGCAGCACAATATCGCAATGTCAGACCACATCGCCGTCGGTCGGATTCATTGGCATTACTGCCATGCAGCAGCAAGTCGTTATGCATTGATAATTGACCGGCACGCAACTCAACATTCACCGGATCCGGGTACATGGAAATATCATCCACGGTTTGATCGAGGACGTTGTTCTCTGAAGCATCGCTTGTGCGATATGGTAGATGACCATCATGATGGCTTGCCGGAACAAACCGCATACACGCGTTTTCCACATCAGCATCATCAATAGCTAGCCAAACCGTAACGGTTTTACTCGGTGTAAGTGGCCAGTAACTTGCATCCTGATGCCAGCTAACTTTCTTACCATCTCGCGGCATCTTGCAAAAAAAGTGACTGCCCCAGCCCACCACATCGTTTCCGAGGAGGTCGGTTACATACCGGACAATTTTCGGATTTGACAGGATGTCGTAGACTTCGCCGTATGCCAAGTGGGCAGTACTGATTGAATAACTGTCACGTCCTTCCGCGAGTGCCTGTGCTAGTACATCGTCAAACAACGATCGGTAAACGGAAATCTCTTCCTCAGTAAACGCCTCAAGCGGCATGAGATAACCATTGCGGTTAAAGCTGGCAATTTGATCCGTGGTTAGTGTTTGCGGCGACGTGTTTTCAACCGGAAAGAACTTTAGATCCCGATCAATTTCATTGACGTCACTGATGTCAGGGATGACTTTAAACTCTGGCTTGTTACTCATAGGAATTGTGCTTTTGAGGCAAGAATAGACTTAATGGATGGGCTGAGATCTGCCGGTCAGGATTCAGTTGGACAATATATGCGGTGGTTGCACTATAATAAATAGCCCGAACGATTCCTGCCTATTTAACCCGTCGAAGTATTCTCCCGCCGACTACGCCTAGAGATCAAGAATGAGTATCCGGTACACAATATGCGTTGCCTTACTTACCGTTATGATGACGGCAACAAATTCACAAGCTGACTTGATTGCACATCCCACTGAATTCAAGCTTGTATACAACACGAGCTTACAGCGACTAGTGGTATTGAGTACCACGGATGCTCAAACAAGCGAAATAACTGCTGAGGTTACCTATGCAGTAGCGGATCCAAGCATAGTGCGTGTAGATGAATTCGGCGTTGTTCGGCCTCTTGGCGACGGCACGACTGCGATCACGATCAGTCACCCGGATGGACAAACTGAGGTGAGCGTGCAGGTCAGCGAGTCTGATAAATCGGCACCGGTCTCTTTCGAGTTAGATGTGCAACCGATTCTTGCTGCTCGCGGATGTAGTGCTGGTGCGTGTCATGGTAAGCAGCGTGGGCAGAACGGGTTCCAATTATCGCTACTCGGATTCGATTCCAATTTTGATTTCAATGCACTAACGCGTGAAGGTCGCGGTCGTCGCGTGTTTCCCGCAGCACCGCAACAGAGCCTGTTGTTGACCAAGCCTGCCGGTCAGGTGCCACACGGCGGAGGTGAACGGCTACCAGTTGACGGTGTGGATTACAACACGATATTGCGATGGATCAATGATGGAATGCCTCGAAGCATTCCGGATGAGCCAACGCTTTCGGGTGTGACGGTATTCCCCGAATTGCGTGATATGCGTCCAAATGAATCCCAACAGCTAGTGGTAACAGCACACTATTCCAATGGCTCGAGTAGAGATGTGACAGGTCAGACGGCATTTCAGTCTAACGAAAGTGCCATTGTGGGTGTTGATGATCTAGGTGTGGTAACCGCAGGCCCAATTGCTGGTGAAGCTACGATCATGGCGAGGTTCATGGGAGCAATTGCCACAACCAAAGTACTCATTCCTCTTGCTGGTGACGTGCCGGATTCAGAGTATGAGAAATTGCCGGTGAAGAATTTTATCGACGAATTAGTTTGGGAAAAGCTGAAACGCTTGAGAATCACACCGAGCGGAACCTGCAGCGATTCTACATACATCCGTCGCGTCTACGTTGACATCATCGGGCGTCTGCCAACACCTGATGAAACTCGCGAGTTTATAAATTCTGAAGCAGCGGATAAACGCGATGTGCTAGTGGATCAACTGTTGCAGATGCCGGAGTATGGCGATCACTGGGCCAATAAATGGGTGGATCTTCTTCGCCCCAATCCATACCGCGTCGGAATCAAGGCTGTGCTCAATTACGATAATTGGATACGGACTGCATTTCGCGAGAACAGACCGTATGACCAATTTGTTTACCAACTGGTTACTGCTCAGGGCAGTACATGGCGAAACGGTGCTGTAACTCTATTTCGCGATAGACGATCGCCGGATGAGATAACAACGCTTATTAGCCAGTTGTTCCTTGGTATTCGTTTGGACTGTGCAAAATGCCACCATCACCCATTTGAGCGATGGAGCCAGGAAGACTTCTATTCACTGGCAGCATTCTTCGCTGATGTTGGTCGTAAAGGTACCGGACTTTCACCACCTATTTCGGGCGGAGAAGAGATGATCATAACGAACGCCTCGCCCGGATCAGTAAGTCACCCTCTCACTAACGAAGTATTGTCACCACGTCCGCTGTTCGGTGAATTTGAGCGGCAGGAAGTTGAGACGAAGCGGGAATCGCTAGCACGATGGATGACGGACGGGAATAACCCCTACTTTTCGCAAGTCATGGCAAATCGAGTATGGGAAGACATGATGGGTCGGGGAATCGTGAGTCCAGTTGATGACCTTCGAGCGACAAACCCACCAAGTAATGCACCACTGTTGGCGGCATTGGGGGATTACTTCAGGGATAAACAATTCAATATCAAGGAACTGATTGCTGTCATCGCAAAATCTCACGTTTACGAGTTGAGCAGCGAGCCAAACGACCGCAATGTTGCGGACAACCGAAACTACTCGCGCCATTACCGTTCACGATTGCGAGCAGAAGTACTTCTGGATGCCGTGAGTGATATCACGGCTGTGCCGGAGTCGTTTTCTGCCATGGTAAATGGTAGTCGCGCAAATCAGATTTGGACGCACCGTGTTTCAAATCTGTTTCTTGATACATTCGGTCGTCCCGATCCAAATCAGGATCCGCCATGTGAGCGCACCGGTGAATCGACCGTTACACAGGTCTTACACTTGATGAACTCGCCCAATCTGCACGCGAAAGTCACAGAAGAAAAAAACAAGCTGACCGAATGGATCGAAGCTGAATTGCCAGTTGATGAACTCATCGATCGAATCTACCTGAGTTGTTATAGCCGTCATCCGGATGATCAGGAGTTGACGATCTGTCGTGGTGTATTTGCGACAGATGGTACTACTCAGCGGCAAGCGGCACAGGACATTATGTGGGCGTTAATCAATACCCCGGAATTCATGTTTAAGGACTGAGGGGTACTAGATGAGCGTTTTACGAATATGCATGACGATCGCTGTTGCTGTATTCCCGAGCCTAGTGATTGCAGCACCACCAAGTTTGACACAGCTTTTCCCCGCAGGCATCGGTCGCGGCGGTGCATACCGTGTACAACTGGAAGGCACATTCGATCCCTGGCCAGTTGAGATCGTCGCAGACCGAGATGGACTGGACATAGAGGTCACGGAGGAGAAGGGGGTCGTCAATATTACGGCCAAAGCGGATGCACCTTCCGGTGTCTATTACCTTCGTGCGGTCAACGCAGAAGGTGCTTCTACGCTAAGACCCATCGTTGTTGGTACGTTGGCAAACTTTACAGAATCTGAACCTAATCATGAACAGGGTGGATGGAACGAAGTAGATCTCCCGGTCACTGTTAACGGAAAACTAGCATCATCGGCTGACGTCGACCAATTCAGCGTTGTACTGGATAAAGGGCAAACGTTTATTGCTGCTTTGCAGGGCAATCGAATTCTTGGTTCTCCGATGGATGCCATCATTCAAGTAGCTGACGAGAGAGGCTTCATTATTGCCCAAAACGATGACGAGCGGGGATATGACCCCATGGTGTCTTTTACAGCACCACACAGCGGTACATTTGTAGTGCGTCTCTTTGCTTTTCCGGTGAAACCGAATAGCTCTATCGCATTTTCAGCACAGGGATCTTACATATATCGCCTGACGCTTACTAACCAGGCCTATTTGCAATACACTCTGCCGCTTGGGGTTAGTGGTGAGCAACGCGAAGTTGAATTGGTGGGGGCAAGTTTGCAGGGCGTAAAGAAATCCCTGGATACTCCAATGCCCAAGTCTGCTGCCGGTATGTTGATGTTTGTCGGTGTAGCAGGTGAAAGTGACATTGTTGACTCTGGAATCGCCCATGTCGTTGCCACTATGGAGAGTAGTAAAGAAACTCCGCAGGGGATTTCTGTTCCGACAAGCGTCAGTGGAGTGATCGAGGCGCCATCAGATGTGGACGTATTCAAGCTTGATGCTGTTAAGGATGAACAGTATGAGATAAGCGTTGAGTCCAGAAAACTTGGATTTGCGGCAGATGCTCATTTGGAACTATTCGACCCGGATGGTAAATCACTTACCGTCAAGGACGATGAATCGGGATCTGAATATGACCCGGGGACAATCACGTACAAGGCAACAGTTGATGGTCCCATTTTCGTACACGTTCGCGATGCATTTCGTCATGGTGGGCCACGACACGTTTACAGGCTAACAATTCAGAAATCCACACCGAGATATACTTTGGAACTGGCGGCGGATACCTATACGAAGAAAGCCGCAGAAGCGCTGGAAATCCCGGTAACGGTGACACGTCTTGCAGGTGAGGCATCTAAGATCAATGTAGCCATTGATGGTTTACCAGAAGGTTTGACATGTGCTGCAGTTGTTTCTGATCCAGGAAACGATAGCAAAGCCAAGGTTACACTGAAAATCGAAGGGGCGCTTGCCTTTAAAGGTGCCTTATCGATTACAGGATCAGCAGAAGGTAAAGAAGAAAAGGTAGTCGCAACGCACAGCCTCGTCGGTACGCACTATCGTGCAAGCCTGTTGTATCTCGTTAGCCTCGGCGAGTAGACGGCATCGTTTTAACTGTGCAAAACCCAGCCGCCATCGACGTTTATGGTTTGGCCAGTCATGTTTCGAGCTCGGTTTGATGCCAGGAAGACAATCGCATTGGCGATATCATCACCGGTTTGCCATTGCCCGAGTGCGGATAAACCGCGGATCTTTGATTCAGCCCACGTATCGTAATCCAACCGCTCATCATCTGCTGCCTGGTCATACCATGACTGCCAAACACTCTGATTAATGGTAGTCTTCACCATGCCGGGTGATACACAATTCGCACGCAGTCCGTATGCCGCAACATCCTTGGCCACGACTTGCATCCAGTTAATCAGAGCTGCTTTCGCGGCACTGTATGGTGGATCCGTTTGTGAACCGATTTGGCCTGCGACGGACGTGATATATCCGAATGAACCGGAGTCATGCTCTTTCAGGTGATGTATCCAGGCATGAGTTATGTTCACGGCACCTGTTAGATTAATGTCAATTATGCGAGGCCAGTCGGATGGCTCGAGATTCCAGAATGGAAAGCCGAATTTTCCACTGCCGGCACCAGCGGCATAAACGACATGTTGCACGCTGAAGGATTCCGATGCGTGTGCTTTGGCTAGCTGCTCACATTGTGGATAATCAGTGGCATCTGCGATGATTCCGCAAGTTTGCACTCCGGTCGACTGTGCTAGTTTATTTGCACTCTCTTCAACGTTGGGATCGATGTCCCAGATCACCACATTGCATCCTTCATTGGCAAACTGCTCTGCGATGCAGTAGCCGATACCCTTTGCGCCCCCGACAACAAGCGCACCTTCACCATTCAGACTCAAATCCATGTTGCTCTACCTATGTAGCGAATGTGATTCGCCAAAGCTCGTTTGTTTCAAGAAGTTAACCGTATAACTTTACGGCTTCTGATGCGCTAATGCGGCGTGCTTTAATTCGGCCACCTTTTAGGCGTTCACCGTTGGGATCGATGTGAACCCGGCCGCTGCCCTTTCCTGCTTCCAAGTTGACGACATGGATATTGAAAATGTAGCCTTCGTCACTCGTGGTTTCAAACCAGTGCACGTTGTCTTTGTGATCGGAGACGGTTGAGTACTGTGCAGCCTTAAATTGATCATCAATCGTCGGCTTTATGATCATATGCGTATCAGTGTCTTCAATGCGATCATAGTGACGGCCGTGAAAGCTTCCCTTAAGAACGACAAAGCCTGTTGCCATATTGTCGTGTCCATGAGGAACGACACTTTGCCCTTTCTTTAACTTGAAGACCTGATGCCCAAATACCAGGCTGGTTGGCAGACCTTCAACTTCCGGAAACTTAAATCGTATGGCACGTTCCCCTTTTTCTCTGAATGGAACACTGCTGATTCGGCCTCCGAAGTCGATAAATTTCAACAAGTCTTCAAGATCAACCTTCTTGAACAACTCTTCGCAATGATCCTGCCATTGGATCTGGCTTAGTTTTTCTCCCTTTAGATCCTTACCAAGATCATGAAGGTCGGTAAGCCATCTACCAGTGACAGATTTCGTCTCAGCACTAAACAGATCTTCGGCTGCAAGCGTTTCCAGCAGCGAGAAGGTGAGAAGAGAGCTAAGAGTTGCACGATTGAATTGGCGTCGGTTTTGTTCTTGCATGATTCCGTCTCGAATAAAGAGTTAAACAAGCTATGCATCAGCATATCTTATTTAGATTCGAATTACACAGCGATCGTCCACTAAGTTGTCGGACTTTAAAATTCAGTATTGAGTAAAGAGAATCGCTTGTAATACAATCCTCTGCACCGGTCACGGATTACGTGCCATAAATGGATGGATAAGTGTGGCTGGGTATCGATGGATCGAACAACCAGGAAAAGGCAATGATCAACGTAAAAAAGCTGACAGATCTGCACAAACATCTTGTAGAGAAGTGGCACGAAGATGACATCTCCAATCCGTATGTTGGCTTGGAGGCCCTTGTATGTACACAATTCAGTTTCAACTTTCAGTTATGGCATGAAGAAGATATCGCCCGAAGTCGCGATGTTGGTGATGCAAAAATCGCCGAAGTAAAACGTAACATCGATGGTTTTAACCAAAATCGTAATGATTGGATTGAGAAGATCGATGACTATATTACTGATCAGCTCGATGAACTGGGAATCAAACCGGAAGCCGACGCACGCTTAAACACCGAGACTCCAGGAAGTGTCATTGATCGTTTAAGTATTCTTGCGCTGCGAATCTACCACATGGAAGAACAAGCGGGACGAGAGGATGCGACGGATGAACACCGTGAAAAGGCTCAGCAGAAACTGGCCGTGTGCTTCCTGCAAATGGACAATCTGTCGCAATCACTTCAGGAATTGATCGATGATATCTACACGGGAAAAATGGCTCATCGTACATACCGACAATTCAAAATGTACAACGATCCAACAATGAATCCATATTTGTATAAGGCACAACAACGTCTAGCTGGTTAGTTTGGTTTCATGGTTTCCGCAATCGTGTATGACTGTGGATGTCGTGGTATGATCCAATTAGATGGCCCGCCCGCCCGCGAATATGGTAGGGCGGGCTTTTTTTGTAATACTCAGTCTGAGTAGTTAAAGATGAATGTATTCATTTCCAGATCGAAGCATGCCATGGTCTTGGCACTTGGCGCCATGATCACAGGCGTGATTGGTGTAATGATTGGTGGATGCGGCGGCGGAGTGGCAGGAGAGGCTGATGCGCTGGTGGCCACAGGCGACTCNTCGAGCATAATCACCGCAAGGCGTGATGCTCTGAAAGAACTGACTGCGACTGCACTGATAACCGCTGATATACGACTCGAAATCGAAGCCGCTGACTCAGTTGCACAGATTCAGAGTATTGCTACGAAAGCCATCGATACGTTTCTCGCCGGTCAGGAATTTGATGGAAATGCTGCTTTCAAAATGCTTGAAAAGGTGTGTGCCATTGGCAGCCGGACGAGCGGTTCTGATGGTATGCGGAAACAGCAGGAATTGCTGCTTGATACATTTGAGAAACTTGGTGCTGAAGTCGATATGCAACTGTTTTCGGCACGTCATCCCATCGATGGCAGCGCTGTTCCGATGGCAAACATGATAATCCAGTGGCATCCAGATCGCGCCAAACGAGTGATGATCTGTGCACATTACGATACACGACCCTATCCGGACAACGATCCTGATCCCAAAAAACGTAAGGCACTGTTTGTCGGTGCAAATGATGGCGCTAGCGGNGTTGGTCTACTGGTCGAATTAGGGCGGTTTATGAAGGACCTTGAAGGTAATGTCGGCGTCGACTTTGTACTGTTTGACGGCGAAGAGTTAGTTTTTGAGAGCCAGCGAGATCCATTCTTCTTGGGTTCTGAGCATTTCGCCCGCGAGNTTGCTGCCGGTGCACTTGATCAGCGATATGAAGCGGCTGTGCTTCTTGACATGGTTGCTGACAAAGAACTGCAGCTTTATCAGGAGATCAACAGTTGCCGTTATGCCAATGATCTTGTTCAGGAAGTTTGGGGTGTGGCCAGAAGACTTGGCATCAGACAATTCTTTTCACGCCGTCGGCATGAAGTTAGNGATGATCACTTGGCTCTCAATGAAATCGCGAGGATTCCGGCCATCGATATTATCGATTTTGATTATCCGCGGCCATCTTCCGGCCGTACGACATATTGGCATACGACGAAGGATGTGCCACAAAACTGCTCAGCTGTCTCACTNGCCCGCGTCGGTACNGTAATGCTCGAGTGGCTGCGGCAGCGAGTAGGTAACTAGCATCACTACCGGTACTCCAACATCAACTAAAATGTAATCTGATGTTTACGGATGAGATTGAGTAACAGGAACAACGCATCGTGTCACAACAGAATTATGAAATCGCAGTCTACCCGGGAGATGGCATCGGGCCAGAGGTTACTCGAGAGGCAATTAGAGTCTTGGATGTGGTAGCTGAGCAGCACGGGTTTACCATTTCTAAACGGCATTTGGACTGGGGATACGACTATTGGAAGCAGCACGGACAGCCTGCACCTGACGGGTTCGTAGATTCGCTACGTGACGTGGATGCCATATTTCTAGGTGCTGTTGGATGGCCGGATGACATGCCGGACCATCTCTCCTTGGCACCGTTAGTCTCGATCCGACAGGCATTTGACCAATACGCTTGCATTCGACCAGCACGATTATTGCCGGGATTAACCAGCGTACTTGCTGGTAAAGGACCGGACGATATAGACATTATGGTGATTCGAGAAAACTCGGAAGGCGAGTACATCGATAATGGCGGTCGTTTCAAGCAGGGTACACCGGACGAAGTGGCTATTCAAACAGCACTGCATACGCGAAAAGGCGTAGAGCGAATCCTGCGTTTTGGTTTTGAACAAGCTCGNACACGACGTAACCACCTGACGATGGTAACGAAGTCAAATGCTCAGCGATATTCATATGTGATGTGGGATGACATTCTGGAAGAGATTAAGGATGACTATCCGGATGTGGAGACCGTTCGGCAACATTGCGATGCGGCAGTAATGAATTTCGTGCGATGGCCGGAGCGATTTGATGTCGTGGTTGCTTCAAATCTGTTTGGCGACTTGCTTACGGATCTCGGGGGAATTCTTGGAGGTGGATTGGGGCTGGCTCCCAGTTGCAATGTAAATCCAGAAAAGAGATTTCCATCCATGTTTGAGCCGGTGCACGGATCAGCACCGGATATTGCCGGACAGGGAATCGCCAATCCGGTTGCTGCCATTTTNAGTCTTGTGATGATGCTCGATCATCTGGGNCAACCTGCTGCTGCGAAGCAAATACAAACAGCGGTTGAATCTGCAATTATGGCGGNCCATAAGACGACGGACCTCGGCGGTGAGTTATCTACAGAGCAGATGGGNGNNGCAATTATCAGCCAACTGGACTGATAGCACTTGTTTTNNANNCGCGCGGCTCGGCGTAGCCGAACCCACAGGGCATTACTGTCAGCTATCAAGTTTACAGGGAGGCTTAATCCCATTCGCCAAACGTTACTTCAACNCGGCGTTTTTCATGCTTCGTTATCACGCTCAATCGCATGACCTGACCAACAGCCGTGTTATCAAAGATACCCTTGAAGGCTTTCGCAGAAAACACTTCAGCGTTATCGAGCTCGCGAATCACATCGCCCGGTTTCAATCCAGCTTTATGCCATGCCGAATCCTCGGGTACGGATTTCACGACCGCACCAAGACGATTCGGATGGTCCTCAACCTCAATATTAAATTCAACGTCTTCCGTTCTCAGGAATTGCTTAAGGCGAGTTTCAATCGGGCGAATGAAATCAACCGCCGTCTTGTCACCAGATGCGTAACGGCTAATCACTTTGCGTAGATCGTCGAAAGTATTAATCTCTTCATCATCCATCCCAATGATTAAATCACCCGAGAGGATTCCAGCCTTTAGTGCTCCNGAATTTGGCTGNATTGATGAAACAAAGCACGGNTCCGGTGGGCGAGGGCATGCAACTCCCAGAAACGCGCCGAGCCGAAAGTCTAAATCAATGCCAGGAATGCCGGCCTTAATTCGGTCAGGCATTTCCTCGGTCATAGTCGATCCGTAGATCTTCAGGTACTGCAAGGTTTGTTTCCACTTCAGGATCGTGTCAACACTTGGATTGCCAATCTCAACATAAAAGAATTCAACATTAATCAGCTTTTGCAGGTTACTTAGATGATCGATGCCGACGTCACTTACTTTGCCACGCTTGATGATCAGGCTCTTTAGGTTTCGCATCTTGCCGATATGAAATAGCCAGTCATCTGTAACCTGTTCACCTTCGACATGGATGGCCTCTGCTTGACCAATCCATTTAAGATGTTTCAGATCATCAACGCCACCTGTCCATTNTTCACCGATNCGGACAGTAAGAAACGTCATAAACTGTTGACCAACTGGAATGCTCTCGCGGTTAACACTGCCACCAAGTGCCACAATCTGCTTCACGGCTTCGCCTTGCCGAATTTCATTCAATTCATCCAGAACCGTCGATGCTCGTCTGGAGATCCGACGTGATTCACTTTCCGCGAGNNGTTCCAGAGCTTCTCTTGCGATTTCGATATTCTCGCCAGTCGCTTTTAGTGCAAGCTGCCGAAGAATGAACATCACACGCGACGTCCCTTCGTAATTCTGCATAGGGATCGANGCAACAAGCGGATCGATCACTGATGTTCCTTGATCAATCAGATTCAATGTAGCTTGCTCGCGATCGAAGAACGTCTTTGAAGACAGGTCGCTGAGCCAATTCTTAAGTGAATCCGCTTTGTCTGCTTTTTCCGTTTTACCAGCCTGATCTGCTTGGTTTGGAGACTGAGCCAGACATGAGTCGTTTCTGGTGATGCCTATAAGCATCAAAAATAAGCAGATGGCGTTGATGGAGATACGAGTATTCATTTCACGCTATATCTTAGCTTACGTCGTCCATCGTCGCTGCGCTTCGTTTCCCGCATCCTCCGTCAGTCCCAGCTAACTCCTCGCCAGACGGCAGTTNAAATTGGGAATCCACTGAGGCTGCATTNCTTGCGATTACCCACCAGTTGTTAATCTGTAACGATTTTGTGGATTATTGCATGTCGTGCGACCGATAACAGCAAATAACGCAACCATTGTACGCAACTATTTGTATTGTAATCGGAGCTATTTCCATGTCAGTGGCAAGAATTACCCTTTGTGTAGTGGTCGTTTCAACCATCACGGGTTGCGGTGCGTTGAGAAACCTAACAGAAAATGAATATCGTCCGACTCGTGAACTTCCAATAATAGAGTCCAAAGACCACCCACGCTGCCAACAGCCGCATCCGGATCCGCCGTTTAAATTCGTGCACGACGCGATCGATAACCATATCAACAAAGAGAGTTTTCGGGATAGTTTTTGGTACAACCCTTACAAGCCTCGAACCGGTAGGGAAGATGATGCGGCCCAGAGCGACNCTNCTGGCTTCCGTACTCCGCGAAGCAAAGGTGACGGAAGTCGTCAGGCAAACAAAGCTGGTGGCCCGGTTATCACTGAGTAACCAACCATTCAAATGGTCACTTAATATCGAGGCTGTATCNGTGCTTATCACCACTCTGTANAGCTTTATTGCCTCGCATTTCTATTGGCTCTCTCTTGAACGATAGGATTGCTTTGAACGGGGTTNGCTGAGTTATCGCATCATTTTTGGTGGTGTGGTGCCTGCAATTGTCATTCTTGTTGTTGCGGTCATTTTTCGTGGGCGCAAACCCAAGTCGGAGTGATGTAATTTATTGCTTCGGAGATGATAATATAGAATCGACAATTGATATGACGGTTATCGTCTTACCCACAGTGCGGCAGCGACTGCTTTCTAGAAGAGAACCGAGCAAGTTATGGCATCAACGGGAATCCAGATTCTTCTGGACATGCTGGTATCAGCCGGCGTCGACACTATTTTTGGTAATCCGGGTTCTACGGAATTGCCGCTAAACGACGCTCTCGTCGATGACCAGCGTTTTCGCTACATCCTGGGCCTACAGGAAGTGCCCGTGATGAGTATGGCAGATGGCTATAGCATGGCGGGAAATCAGCTCGGTGTAGTGAATCTGCATATTTGCCCGGGACTCGGGAATGCTATGGGGATGCTCTACAATGCATATCGCGAGGGTACACCTTTATTGGTTACAGCGGGCCAGCAGGATCGTCGGTTGAGCTTTGATGAACCAATACTTGGTGGTGACATGTTAGCGGTAACCAAACCCTGGACAAAATGCGGCATCGAAGTGGATCGGATCGAGGATCTTCCCATGGCGATCAAGCGATGCATTCAGGCTGCGCTTACACCACCGACCGGCCCCGTGTTCCTGAGCTTACCGGTTGACCTGCAAATGGAACTGGGGGAATTCAGTCAGCTACCAGCGATCACGCTGCCAAATGTGCACACGAGACCACCGCGGGAGTCAATCGAGCAGGCTGTAGCACTGCTTGCTACGGCTGCAAATCCAGCCATTATTGCCGGTAGCAGACTTGTTGAGTGTTATGCTGAGAATGAGTTGGTTCTATTGGCAGAAGCCATCGGAGCTCCAGTGTATGTTGAGCCGGGAACAACGCACGGTCGGTTGCCAATTCGATCAGATCATCCTCTCAACGCGCAGGGACTGCCACCATGGGCACCAGGAATCAAGGACCGCTTGTCCGGCCATGATGTCATTCTTGTTGCCGGAATGGACTTATTTCGTCTTTACATCTACATGGAACCATCCAACCCCATTCCGGACACAGCAGCAGTCATTCATATAGATGAGGATCCCAGGCAAATTGGAAAGAATCACGACGTCACAGTGGGTGTGGTAGGGCATTCCAAGGTGGCGTTGTCAGAGATAACCGATTTGTTTAACGAGAGTCTCGATGATGTGACGGCTACCAAGGTGCAGCAACGTACCGAGACGATCACAGCGAATTTGAAGTCAAATCGTCAATCGCTTCAGGCTGAAGTTGATAGCCAGCTTTCAAGTGAGCCGCTCACACCATTGGGATTAATGGGAGCTATTGGGCGTGTCCTACCGGAAGATGTGGCCGTTATTGAAGAGGCTGTCACGACGACCAACACCACGTTAGAACGGCTAGGTGTGTTACAGAACACAACCGGTTATTTCGGTCATCGAGGCTGGGGACTAGGTTGGGGACTGGGATGTACGTTAGGTGCTCAGCTTGCATGGCCGGATCGCCCTGTGCTGGGAATCCTCGGCGAAGGATCTGCCATGTATGGGATTCAAGGGCTGTGGTCTGCTGCGCGTTACAACATCCCGGCAACATTTTTGATCTGCAACAACGCACAGTACCACATCCTCAAAGTTTGCGGCCAAACAATGGGATTACCTCAGGCCAGTGCCGGGGAATTTGAGGGACTTGATCTCGTTCAACCAGACCTGGATGTCGTGGCAATCGCCCGAGGATTCGGTGTCGAAGCCATAAGGGTAAACAAAGCGAGCGAAGTAAGTGATGCTCTGCGCGATGGGCTCGCGTCGGATAGACCACTTCTCATTGACGTACCGATCACTCGGGAAACTAAAAGTGAACTCAATTATGGCTAGGTGACTTACTCTTTGAAGTCGCCCGCGGTCACGATGATCAGCTTCTCAGGTTTAATATACTTTCGCAGCATCGAATTGACTTTCTCGACGTCAAGTTCCGAAATATTTTGCTCGAGGTCTTTCGTCGACTGGATATCACGATCAGCTGATAGCAGCGACGACCAAAGCCCTAATAGTCCATCATCCGATGATCGTGACACCAGATTACTTTGGAGAATGGAAGTCTTCGCACGGTCAAGTTCATCCTGAGTGATTCCATCTTTCAGGAGTCGCTTTAACTCTTCATCGATTGCTTTGACAACCTTAGGGGAGTTTTCAGGGTTTGAAATAGCATAAATCATCAAACGGCTGAGGTTTTCCTTTGGATAGCTGCGATACATCGAGGCGATTCCGTATGACAAACCGTCCTTTTGGCGGACTCGATCGGCAAGACGTGACGATAGTGAACCACCGCCCAGAATGTGATTCCCAATTACCAGTGACGGATAATCCTCGTGCATACGACCGACGGGTATCTGCATGGCTGACAGATACATCGAGTTTTTCTTGTCCGGAGTGATGATCTTTTCGTGGCTGCCAGGAATGTCCAGGAATGCCTGCCGTGGAATACGGGAATACTTCTGAGTTGAACCCAAATCGCCAATGGATTCATCGATAGCCTGCTTTACAGCTTCTGACTCGAAATCGCCTACGACGATCAATTCACCATTGGAGTTGTCAAGGAATTCATCGTAGATGGCTTTGACATCACTAAGCTGCAGTTGCTTGAGCTCTTCCATCTGTTGTTCATAGGTATGACTAGCCCGAACATCGTCATTGTCATATGGAAACAGCTTACGCGTGACGAGGTTAACGGCTAGTTGTTGCGGGTCTGTACTTGCCGCTTCTAGCGATGCCATTCGTTGTTGAATCAGTACTTCAAATTCTTCTTCCGGAAATACCGGATCCTGGAGAATCTGTTTAGCGATATCTAGTGTTGCAGCCAGATTTTCCTGCTTAACCTGGATGGACACTGAAAGCGTTCCCAAGCCACTCGATACGCTCAGAGACGCACCTAGCTTGTCGAGAGCATCCTGAATCTGCTGGTGATTCATGGTTGAAGTACCGCGCGACATCACACTGCCGAGATAGCTACAGGCTCCTTCACGCCCTTTAAGGCTCTCCAGATCCCCGAACTTCAAATTGAGGCTGAGTACAACCATTTCGCCTCGCGATTTCTTGGGAAGTAACGCGACCTGCACGCCCTTGCTAAGTGTGGTGAGAGTTGTACGCTTCTCAATATTGTCAAGAGTATTCTCAAAGCGTTCGCCTGCGGCGATCGTTTTACGTCCCTGATAATCCTTGACCATATCGGCGATGCTTGGCGCCGCTGGGATCTTAACGAGTTGTGGTTCTTCCGTTGGAATGAACATGCCTACGGTACGATTACTTTGTCGCAAATACTGTTTCGCAACGCGTTGCACATCCGCTGCGGTGACTTTTTCAATGCGATCGCGGTAAAGGAAGAACAGACGCCAGTCACCTTGTGCAGCCCAATTGCTTAACTGAACGGCCAATCCGGTGGTATTTGCAAGTTCTTTCTCGCGTTGTGTAGCAACCTGTTGGAGGACTCGCTCAACTTCCTCATCCGAAACGCCTTCATCACCGATCTTTTCGATTTCAGCAATCATCACGTCGCGTACTTTTTCGATGTTTTCGATTTCAGCTGCTTGAGAATAAAAGAGCATCATTCCAGGGTCATGAAGTGCATAGGTACCGCCGGTAATTGAGCTGGCGATTTTCGGTTCGACGAGTGCCTTGTACAATCGGCCAGCTGGTTCGATGGCAAGAATGTAGCTCAAAACATCAACGGCAGCGAAGTCGGGATGTGCACCCGATGGTATGTGGTACGTTACGCCGGCATAAGCAGCACTTCCCACGCGACGAAGCGTGATGCTCTTTTCGCCGTCTTGTGCAGGCTCATCGGTGTACGTGGTAGGGAGTTTTCTTGTTGGTTTTTCAATGGCTCCGAAGTGCTTGGCGATGTAGCCAAGCGCTTTCTCCTCATCGAATTGTCCGGCGACAATCAGCAACGCGTTATCCGGTTGGTAATACTTGCGGTAAAACGCACGTAGATTTGGAAGCGGTACACGTTCGATATCGCTTCTATTTCCGATCGTGGATTTTCCGTAGTTATGCCAGTCAAACGCTGCTGCATTCATCTTCTGCATCAGGATACGCGTCGGACTGTTTTCTCCACGTTCAAATTCATTGCGAACGACGGTCATTTCAGATTCGAGATCTTCACCCTTGATATAACTGTTGATCATTCGATCTGCTTCTAGGTGGATTGCAGCTTCGAGGTTTTCATCACTCGCTGGCAATGTCTCGTAGTAATTCGTTCTGTCAAACCAAGTTGTCCCGTTAAACGAAGCGCCTTTTTCCGTGAGCAGCTTAGGGATATTCGGATGCGTAGGGGTGCCTTTGAAGACCATATGCTCAAGTAGATGAGCCATACCTGTTTCGCCGTATCCTTCATGGCGTGAACCCACAAATACGGTGAGATTGACCGTTACAGTTGGCCGTGATTCGTCCGGATAAAGAAGGATTTGTAAACCGTTATCGAGTTCGTATTGAGTGATTCCCTCAACTGTAGCCCCTTTGGCGATTTCAACCGCTGTTGTAACGTGTGCATTCACAAGCAGGGCAAACAGAGCCAGAATCCAGATGGTGGAATTTAACGAGGTGTTACGGTTACTTTGATTTCTAAACACAGTCATTTTCCTTGGTTACTCGACACGTTCTTAGAACGGGAAAGGTACAAATACGTATCAAAACGTAAGTCTATAGCGGTCGTGCATGCTGTTAGCCTACCACGTGATAACACCGTTCGTAAACGAGTTAAAGCACTAGAATAAGATATGGCTTAACACAGTGAATCAAGGCTTCAGATAGATCCGGTTTGCATTCCACTTGAGCAGTTTGGCAACGGCTCGTGTGAACGGAAGTTTGCCGTTTTCAAAATCAGGCAGCGCAAGTCGAGATTTGTGTCCGGCGGCAGCGATTACCTCGTCGAAACTCACAAATCGACTGGCGTTTAGTAATGTCGGTCCATCGTCGTAATCTTCGGGTAACTGTGAAATGCGAATATGATCGGGTGCTTCAAAGAGTCCGGCGTAGATCACTACTCCTGCCATCTCATGCATTCCACTCAGGTATATCTTGCTGTTTTGGCAAACATCAAGCGTACGAATTCCTTGCATACCTCTGCGAACATCAAGAATTTGCATCCCTTCTAGTGACTGTCCGAGCAGATAAAATCGTCGTTTGATTTGTGTTTGATGGAAGCTGTCCTGGTTCCATGCAGTGCGTCCTACTCCACGCGGAGTGAGATATGCCCACACGACGTCATCCTTAAGGGCTGCATCACGAAACTTTTCAAAATCTGGTATGACACCGATGGAATCTGATGCAATAGTTTCTTCTTTGAGTACTTCTGTTTTGCCAAACGATTTCCCATAGAACACGAGGAAATCATTCCAGTCGGATTCCGTTTGAGCGTGTATCATTGTCAACTTTGCGTGCTCAAGTCCCTTGCGATGCAAAGTGAATAGTCTTAGTTCAATTCCACTCTGGCTCGTATAGTCATACGCAGTCATTTCTAAATCTTCAACGATTGCGGAGTGTACCTTTCGTAAATCCAAATCCACTGGATTTGCGGGCCACGCCCTAAAGGACTTTTTAATCAGCTTGTCTTTGGTAATCGCAGCAAACTCCTGCAATTCATCTTCCGTGGACGGTACCTCTGCCGAGTCTGATTGCTTCACGAAGCTGTGACTAATCACAGAGTTCCGTTCTGTGTCGGGATTTCCGTCTTTGAATACTTGCAGTTCACTTGGTTCGAAATATTTGTGAGCAGCTTTTTCAATCAGAGCATCGTCACCTTTCAAATAGTGATTGAACCACCTAAATGCGTGGACACGTAATTCCTGAGTGTCCTTATGGGGGCCAGCGGTGATGTGAAGCGAGATCTGATCGCTGGCGCCGAGTAAATCGTAGATTTGTTTGGTCTTAACAAACGTACGGTAGACTCCATCGAGAGGGAAAATCCCGTCATTATCTGTGTTGCTAATCAGCAACGGTCGAGGTGCTACTAATGCGGCCACCATGGGATAGTCCCATTGGTATGTGTTAACCATGAACATGCAATCGCAATGCCCTTCGACCGTTCCATCCACCACGTGATTCCGCATATCGGTGATGCCTGCAACTGGCACCGCCACCTTAATACGCTCATCCAAGGCAGCAATCCACCAACTGTAAGCACCGCCGCCACTTCGTCCGGTTACCCCCAAACGCTCACCGTCAACCTCTTCACGGCTTTGCAGGTAATCTAGAGCACGAATGCAATTCCATGCTTCAACGCCGGCTGGTGTATATCCCCGATTAAGCCACCACCACAATCCGTAACGGTAAGTTCCGTGATGAATACCCTCTATTTCACCGAGTTGAAGGGTGTCAATCGTCAGGCATACATAACCGTTTCGTGCAAACCAACTTCCGTGGTGGTGGTAATGAACTTTGTTGCCGAATGAGACGCCATTTTCTTTTACTGCCCCGTGGCCACACACGTACAGAATTGCCGGTAATTTTTCATCTAGCTGCTTTGGCACATAGAGATTCCCGGTTACATAGAGACCGGGACGTGACTGGAAGTGAATGTTTTCAACCGTGAATTCATCATGCTCGACTTTGCCAGTAATTTGAGGCATTAACGGTGTTTTCTCGGGCATCGGATTCAGGCCGAGCATCTCCTGCAGTTGCTCAACGTAGGTTGCTCTTTGTTTCAACCAGTCGTCAGGCGAGTTTATCTCACTGAGATAACCATCTTCAATTTGTATAGTCTGCTGTTCGAAATAATCAGCGATCATCTTATCGCCACGGGAAGTGTCGGTTTTATTCGTCTGCTCCTTTGGTTGAGCGGACACCGCTGCGGATAGCAGGACTGAGTAAAAGACTGAAAGAAGGAGCAGAAGGATGTGTTGTTTTATAGTATTCATGCCCAAGTTTTATCACGAAGCTGAGGTGGAATCCACAAATCAAGCCAGCTTCATAATGCTTACAGGTTCATGAAGAAGAAGTATTCCGAATATGGCTCAAAGCTATCTTCCATGTGCCGGATGTTACCCGTCTCATTGAAACCGAAGGACTTAAAGAAACCATGTGCATGTGTGAATCTTGTATCAGACCAGAATTCGATTCGCTTGAAGCCTTGGTCTCTTGCCCAGTCTACTGCCCATTGCATAAGCAACTTCCCGTAGCCTCCTCCTCTGCGGCTATGTGTTAGATATAGCCTGCGAAACGTGCAGGTCCCTGATTTGCCGGAAATCGGAAGAACGGCGTGACAACCGATGATTTCATCTCTATCACACATTACAACAAAGTCGCCGTCTCGATCATGATAGTATTCGGGGATTTCAGTTAGATCTTTTTCGGCATCGTCCAGGCAAAGTTCATCCCCGTATTCTGCGTACACGCCACCTATAAGCTCTGCGATTGCAGCTTGATCAGACGCTGTTGCCTGTCGAATTAAAATATCTGCCATTAGAGAAAACAGAACCCTATTTCACAGCGCTTATGCGAACAACTTGAGACACGGTGCACCTTCGTTTAGCGTAGGACGTTCGGGCCGGCCCTGATGCAGGTATTCAAGCGTCATGTTATCCATACCTAGTGCGTATAGAATTGTCGCATGAATATCTTTGATATGTAGACGGTCTTCAATTGCGTGCAAGCCTAATTCGTCCGTCGTGCCGATTACTTGTCCGCCCTTGATGCCTCCGCCGGCCATCCACATTGTGAATCCGTACGGATTATGATCGCGTCCGGTACCCTTTTCACTCATCGGTGTCCGGCCAAATTCGCCGCCCCAGATAACAAGCGTGTCGTCGAGCAATCCGCGTTGTTTTAAGTCTTTGATTAAACCTGCGACCGGCTTATCACTCGCCAGACAATTCGTTGTATGGTTGGACTCGATGTTGCTGTGTGCATCCCATTTGCTGCCCGACCCGTGGTAGAGCTGGATGAAACGGACGCCGCGTTCGACAAGCCGTCTTGCTAGCAGACAGTTTCTTCCAAACGTCTCCGTTTCTTTCTGGTCCATTCCGTAAAGCGCTTTGGTGGCTTCGGATTCCTGCGAGAGGTCAACTGCCTCCGGCGCTGTTGACTGCATTCGGTATGCCAGTTCGTAACTTTGGATGCGAGCGTCAAGCTCAGACAAATCAGGGTGTGCCTGAACCTGATCCTGATTGATGCGATTGAGCATGGAGATTAGCCGGCGTTGACGTTTAGCTGTCATTCCATCGAGTCGCTTGAGGTATTCGATAGGCGGATCGGTACTTTGCAACGCGGTGCCTTGATAAGTCGCCGGCATAAATCCGGCACTCCAGTTTCGTGGCCCGTTAATGACACGGCCTGGATTGTCTTCAAGGACCACGAAGCCAGGTAGATTTCCATTGACTGACCCAAGTCCGTAGCTCACCCAACTGCCCAGCGATGGACGACCAGCGCGAATGTCGCACGTATTCATCTGGCAGACGCCGTTGGAGTGGTTAAGACCGTTTCCCCAACAGGAGCGGATGATGGAAATATCGTCGACACAGGTGGCGATATGCGGTAGCCAGTTGGAGACCCATGCTCCCGATTCACCGTGCTGCTTCCACTCGCGTTTGTCTCCGAGCAATGGCGCATCATATTCACCCATCGGTGTGATGATATCACCATAGGATTCCGGCAGTTGTTGCCCGGCCATTTCACGAAGTTTAGGTTTTGGATCAAACAGATCCATTTGGCTTGGGCCACCTTCCATAAACAGGAAAATAGCACTCTTTGCCTTGGGTGCATGTTGTGCTAGCCGCAAATGATGCGTGCCTTCTGCGTGTAATTCTCCGTCTAGCAGACCGGCCATTGCAATGGCTGCAAATCCGGCGCCGCTATTGACCAACATTTCCCGGCGGTCAATTGGCTGCTCTGAGGTGATAATAGATCGGCGCATTTTACTGTTGTGATTTACCGGTGACGGAACGGTTAGTAGATAAACATAAATTCGTTTGAATTAATCAGGATCTTGTTGAAATCATCGAGTAGATAATCTCGGCCGATTTCAGCTTTCTGATTTACAAAGTCCAATGCCCGATCCAATTCGGATGCCTTGGGCGGTCTTTGCAAAATGACTTCGTATGCTTTGGTTATCAGGTGTTCGATATTGTCTGGGTGCATTTCTTTCAATCGTTGACCTACAGCGCTATATCGCTTGTTGATCCAGGGGCTATTTAGCATCATCAACGCCTGATTTGCAGTGACGGTTGCATTTCGTTCAGGGCTGCTAAGAATGCCATCGGGAGAGTCAAAGTTCGCGAGCAATGGGGAGGGTTTATTTCTAATCACCTTGGTGTAAACGGATCGTCGCATCGAAATAGCATCATCGGAGGGGCCTGATGACTTGCGGTCAAGCTCGCCACTGACCAGCAACAAGCTATCTCGTATCTGTTCCGCATCAAGCCGTCTCGCAGGATATTTCCACAGCAATTTGTTTTCGATGTCAGTTGCCAGATTCGATGTTGCTTCCGGGTGACGTGAACTCTGTTGATACGTGCTGGATTGCATGATCAACCGGTGTATGTGCTTCAAGCTCCAATTGTTACGGATCAATTCTGAAGCCAGGAAATCCAACAACTGCGGATGTGTTGGTTCTTCTCCCAGAAATCCAAAGTCGCTTGGTGTGGAGACGAGTCCAGAACCAAAGTGATGCTGCCAAATACGGTTAACAATTACCCGAGCCGTTAGAGGGTTCTCCGGTGATGTAATCCAGTTTGCAAGTGCTGTGCGCCGTCCCGTTGTAAGACCGTTTTCCGGAGCAGGTATTTTTGCTGGTTCAGGGTTCAGGATGGTGGGTATTCCGGGCAGGATATCTTCCTGATCACCGCTATCGGGAATAAACGTTTCCGGTGCTTGCGGACCGATATCGGTAATGGCCATGACGGTGGCGAGCGACTTTGGTTTGATAGCATCAAATGTTTTTAGCTCTGCAACGAGCGTATCCCAGCGATCTTTTTTTTCGTTCTTAAGCTTGTCGCCCGCCTTCACGCTTTCGGGAGTTGCATCGACCTGACGGTACGCGAGATATGCAATTTGATTTTCATATGGTGTCCGTTGATCAGCGGGTTTATTAAGAAACGGTCGCACGTTTCTTGGGAATTTACCAATTGAGCCCTGAACGCTCTGTTTAATGAACGGATCTGCTAGTTCCAGCATTTCCTTGCGTATGTCGTTCGTCTTTTCCTGCCATGCAGCAAACTGATCTGTGTATTTCTTTATTGCGTCGGGCTCTTTTGCGTGTGGTGCATCTTGCGGAAGGATGGCAGCAAAGTAAGCCCGAAGTCGGAAGTAGTCTTTCTGTAAAATCGGATCAAACATGTGGTCATGACATCGAGCACAGCCATATCCCATCGCAAGAAAGGTCTCTGCCGTAACATCTGTAACATCGTTGAGAATGATATCCCATTGAGTTTTGACATCACGCTGATTGTATTCATAGATCCAATGACGTAGAAACGCCGTCGCGGTTAGTGCGTCCGCATCACCAGGAGAGAGTTCGTCACCGGAAAGTTGTTCTTTTACGAATTGGTCATAAGGTTTGTCTGCATTGAACGAATCAATAACATAATCTCGATAGCGCCACGCATTTGGTCGGAGTCCGTCTTGCTTGTAGCCATCAGACTCGGCGTATCGCACTAGGTCGAGCCAGTGTTTTGCCCACCGCTCACCGTAACCACGATTATCTAGCAGCTTTTCAACGAGAGTATCATACGCCTCTGGGCTGGCAGCCGAAACATACGACTCCACCTGTTCTGGTGTAGGAGGCAGTCCCGTGACGTCTAGAAAAAGTCGTCTTACCAACGTTCGCGAATTTGCAGGTGGCGCAGGCTTCAGGTCGGCTTCATCCAACCGTTGCAAAATGAATTGATCAATGGCATTGCGTCCCCAATCACCTTTTTCCGGTACGTCCGGGATCGTACGCCGAATAGGCTGGATTGACCAAAGGTTTCTTTCGCTATCGGAAAACTGCTGTGCAAACGCAGGCTGCGCAACGAGAGACAGAAGAACGAGTACTAAGATGGGAATACGGTTTATCACGATGGCTTTACCGGCAATTACATAAACATGCATCCGATTAGTTTACCAATTCATAGATTCAGTGGCACTCTATTCACATGCCAATTGCTTCATCTTCTACGCGTTTGTTCATATGCGTTTAGTCGTAGAAATTTATTCGTCTCTACGTACAGGAATTTTTGCTTCACCGGTATAGATATCAGTATTGGGATGTCGTGTTTTCCACTCACCCCAAGTCGTCAAAATAAACGCATAATCATCCAATGGCGGATTCTCATCGAACATGTTAAATGGCTTGTCATTTAGTTCGAAAACAAGTTCCCCTTTTTCCCAGGCGTAGAGGTCTAACTCGAGATTCTCACCACGTTGAGCCGATGTGAACACACGACCTTTTTGATTGACGCGGCAATATGTCACGGTCAGTGGTACACGGTTGACAATATCATTGACGATTTTCTGGCCAATCAAATTGAATGAAGAGAGTAGGTATGCCCGATGAGCATCATCCACGCTCACGCCAAGGATCTGCTCTCCATCATCTACCGGTGCTTCTTCTGCAGCTATGGTGCTTGGTTTGATCAGCCCGGGCAGCATCATCGGCGAGTCTGGTGGGATCTGCTCACCTGATTCACTGACTTTCAATGACAGTAAGCCTTCCGGATCAGAAATCTGGATTTTTTCAGCTTCGCCGCCGAAATATGTAACAGCGAAGACCACGACAACCATGATTAACAGGATCAAGGAAGCGGCCATCATCCACGATGTGTTAGATGCTTCGTCTTCATCTTCAAATTCGTCCTCTTCGGTGTCGCTGAAGATCGAATTTGTCGATTCAGGGGCAGCGATATCTTCAGCTTGGTCACCATCGGCCACATCAGGATTTTCTAGATCGTCAATTGACGGTTCGATTCCGATGGAGTCAGAAAGATCACTAAGCAAGACATCGATACTCTCGCCACACTCGCAGTTGATTGTGGCTAAAACACTGTCTTCATCGAGTTGTGATACATCAATATCCAGGCCGTCGATGTCAAGATCGTGGATTGCATCACATGCTTTACAAGTTATCTTTTGTGTCATCTCAGATTACCAGTTTGCGGTAGACTTCCAGACGCGTACTCACGGTACGTCCAGACAGGGGATTAAATAACTGAATTACGACGGTGATTAATTTGGTGTGACAGCATCAGTGCTTGAATCTGGGGAAAGCGATTGTTGTTGCATTTGCTGCTGGATTTGGGCGAGCGTTTGTTGTGCTTCGATGTTTCCGCTATCGATTTGCAAGGCCGAGGTGCACCAGTGCCGTGCCAGCTTATATTTACCAAGTTCTGCTGCAACTTTACCAAGCTGTACCAGGGTGCCGGAATTGCCAGGTTCTTCGATTGCCAGTTGGTGCAGGTCAGCAAATGCTTCCCGTTTTTCTCGTAGTTGACTTGATTCTTCAAAACATGCCTCAGCAGCATCGTTGTCTTTGTTACCACGATGTGCTTCGCCAAGTTTATAGATCAGTTCGAAGTCATACGGGTCCAGTTCCTTACCACGCTCGAGTAACGAAATGGCTTCTTCAAACTGACTGTTTTCCACAAGAATCGAACCTTGCAACATCAGGGCCGGTTTTAGGCTGTTATCAGCGGAAAGGGCGACTGCGACCAGGTTGGCTGCTTTCGCTTTAGCACCGAGGTTGTAGTGACAGGTAGCCTGCAATGCGTATGTTTGAGCGAAGTCACGGATCTTTGATAGTGTTTCAAGAGCACTTTCAAACTCGAGTAACTTGATTTGAATTTCAGCCATGTCAAACAGAATCTCTTCCCGGCCGGTGCGATCCAGAGCCTGTCCCGACTGATAAGGACTGCGTTCGAGCGAAGACTGGTAATTGTCCAGAGCATCTCGCCACTGTTCGTAATCTTTATGGATGTTTCCCATGAACCGGTAGATTGCTGAATCTGTGCGATCCAGATCGGCAACTTGTAGTGCATGCCGCATGGCACCATCCATATCACCAATGTCTGAATACATGGCGGTTAGAATTCGATGAGCTTCGATACACTCAGGATGAGTTTGAATCACATCGGTCAGGATTTGGTGCAGGTCAGACATTTTTGGAAGCATACTCAGTACTTCCGCATCGCCACGGTGTCGGCGTTGTAGCTCCATATGATTGAGGCACTCTATGCACTTCGATATCATATCGAGTTTTTGAATGATCTGCATATCGCTGTTTAGCCCGTCGCCACCGGTTATCAACTCGGTGCTAAGCTGTTCGAATTTGCTCACTAGGTCGTTGGAACCAAGGTAGTCGTTGGCATTGTAGAAGATGAATGCTGTGAATAACTCTGCGGCTACATTAGCGGTTTGTGAACCGTTTTGATTGTGGATCGAACGCAGGGCATTGCGATGGTAAACAACGGAAGGAACATCGCGTTTGTAAATCGCTTCGACCGCTTCATCTACGTGGTAATCCAGATCCTGAATCTCTGAATCACCGCGGTCACTCATAGCCCAGCTGCTCCAAAAGGCAACGACGATGAGTCCGAGTAATGTAGCGATGGTACGAAACGTGTTTTTCGAAGATGCTGCAGTCTGATGATCACGCAGATCATCTTGTTCGTGTTCCGCCTCATCGATGACTTGTGGTTCAATATCACTCATGGGAAATTCTATTCTGAAATTGGTTCCAGGATTATTGTTGTATCGTTTATGGCCACTTGATCGATCTTCTGTTCTAAGCCACTCGGCCACTTGATCGTCATGCCGGTTACTTCCGTACCTTTTGCAACTCCCCAATGCAGACGAAATTCGCTTTGGGATAAATAACTGGTGCCGCCGCTGATGTACTTGTGTCGATCGCCAGCAGACGTGTGGAGCACGGCGATTGCTCCGATGGCATCGCGATTGCTTTGTGAGCCAACTAACTGGATACGGACATAACTATTGTCGTTGACAGAATCATTCTTGATAATCGCCGAGATTTCACGGCTGTTGGAGAAGATGAAATCTGCATCACCGTCCTGGTCCAAATCGGCATAAGCTAGTCCACGGCCGCGATGTTCCTGGCTAATATAATTTTCAACTGGGAATCGTTTTCGGATATACCGGCCGTTTTCATTAATCAGAACCAATGGTCTTTGGTTTAACCGGCCCGAGGGCGGGTAATTGATGACGTGTCCATTAGTGACAAGAATGTCATCATCACCATCAAGGTCCAGATCATAAAACACAGTACCGAATCCGACAAAAACGCCGCCGAGCGATGTTACGCCGGACTTATCGCTGACATGCAGAAACATGCCGTCACCGATATTCTCGTACAGAGCAAATGCTTCGTGCTCGTAATTCGCAACCCAAATGTCAGGGCGACCATCGTGGTTGTAATCTGCAACATCGACTCCCATGCTGCCGTTGGCACCGCCTAATCCGTCAAAGGCAAGGCTGTGTAACAGGGCGTTTTCTTTGAACTTACCAGTACCGTCATTCACATAGAGGTGATTTCTGGTTGTGTCATTACAGACGTAGATATCGAGATCCCCGTCCGGTTCGATGTCGGTTAGCAGTACCCCAAGGCCTTTGCCTGTCCCGTCGTCAACCAAGCCGAGTTCTTCAACCATGTTGGTAAAGGTGCCATCACCATTGTTGTAATAAATTCGGTCTTGCAGCCCTTCAAAGCTCTTGGGAGGACAGATTTCGATTTGACCTTCAAGTGGACCTTCGCAAAACGGGTGATTCTCAAATGACCAATTCACGTAATTGCAAAGATAGAGATCCAGATGAGAGTCACCATTGAAGTCTCCCCAACCGGCACTGCTGCTCCATGATGTTGTATCAATACCAACCTCTTTGCTTACTTCAAGAAACGTGCCGTCACCCTGATTGTGATAGAGCATTACCGCGCCGTATCCGGTCACAATGAAATCCTGGAATCCATCATTGTCGAAATCGCCCACCTGACATGCGTGTGAGTACATCGAGTCTCCGCCGGTTTGCGTAACAGTCGTTACGTCCTGAAATGTCAGGTCCCCGTTGTTGCGAAACAATTTTCCAGGATATCCAAGAACGTTTTTTTCGCGGTAATGACCGCCTCCGGGGAAGAATACATCAATCATTCCATCCAGATCAAAATCCAATACGCCAACGCCCCCTCCGAGTGATTCAAGAATGGACGCATGGTTGGATTCAGCACCGTTTCTATAGATGAAATCGATGCCTGTACTCTTGGTGATGTTTTCAAGTTTGACAGATGGACCGACGTTAGCTGAACCAAGGTTTTCTTCGCCCTCCACGTCAGGGACAGAACCGCTGGACTCACCAAAGCTCTTACTTTTCTTGGCTTCTTCCATGGAGAGGTCAGGGAGGTCTTCACCTCCGGAGCAGCCAGGTAACAACATCGCTGCCCCAAACGCAGCGAGAACTGCGACGACAAACAACGAGGTGGTAGGTTGTTGCTGTGCTTTTAGTGACACGTGTCCATTCCTTACGCTATTGAGTACCTTGTAGTCTGCGGCGTCGGAAATTGTCTGCCTGTTCTTTGAACGACAGGTCGCCATCCGTTTCGTACTTTTTTGTGTAGAAGTCTTCGTATAAGCGGAGCGTCTCGACGTTGTCTTCGTCAAGTTGTAACGCTGAATGCAGCCAGATCATCGATTCTTGTTCTGATCCGTAATCCATGAACAGTTTTGCCACTTCAAGGCGTTTTGGGATCGACTCAGAACCGCTGCCAATTTTCTGAATGATTTCATTTGCATCAGAGAGCTTATTCTTGATCTCTTCGACGGCTTCAAAGTGCTCGGATGCTTCTTCAAACCGCTTTTCAGCACGCAGTGCCTGAGCGAGAAAGTATCGTGCGTCCGTGTTGTTTTTGTCGACGGCACAGACTGGCTCTAACAACTCGATCGCTTCTGTCCATTGTTGCGATTCGACTAACAATTGGCCGAGTGCGTTTTGGCCGCTGTAGTGACCTGGCTCTTTGGCTAGAGCTTGCCGAAGTAGCTCACGCGCCTTTTCGTTATCGCCAAGTGCACGGTATGCATGCGATTGCGCGATCAGGCAATCCACTTCAAGCATTTCATCTTTGATTGCAATGTTGAGGTACTGGAGTGCCTTTTTCGTATCCTTGAGTTCCATCATGACGCTGGCGAGTTCATATGCAGCCTTATAGTACTGCGGGTTTAGCTCCAGGGCACGATGCAGTGACTTTTCTGCTTCTCTTGGTTGGAAACGTGAGCGGCTGATTGATGCACGCAGGTAATATGGCCTCGCGTCATTTGGGAAATCCTTGATCCACGTGTCGATGAGTAATAACGCAGGATCATACAACTGGAACTGAATGTAGCCGAAGATGAAGGACTCGCAGACTTCACGCTTATCATATGGCCCAAGATCATCACTGATTAGGTATGGCTCAAGAAAGTTCTCGGCGTAGTCATGGTCACCTGTTTGAGCGGCCATCAAAACTTGCTCGAGTTTGGTACGTTCAACATTTCGCTGAATCTCCGAAGAGGACATGTCGGCCGTTAGCTCTCGCACGAGCTGAAGTTGCTCCTCCATCGTGGCGTAGTCACCGCGCTTGCGGGCAACCCTTGCACGTAAAAGCGCACATTCGATCTTCTGCCCCGGAAAACTCGCCAGTTTGTCTAACCAGCCAGAGGCATCGTCAAGTCGGTGATTCAAAATGCAGCTATTGGCCTTCTCTGTGAGATAACCTGCACCCGCCGTATATATTGAGAAGACAAGCCCCGTCAAAACGAGTGGAATAACCAGCAGTGGAGGCATTCCAAGGATAGTACGCTTTCTCCGGTTGGACTTGCCACGCCGCGGACGATTGGATTTTTTAGTTTTACTCATCACAAATTACATCGATTTGCATTGAATGCTTGAACGTCAAATAGACTTGATATCTATACGGATGGATTCATATATCTAAAACATATGTCATCAAATCAGTTGTGCTGTGATTTGCCTGACGATTATTCCCCGATTCCCGGCCCATTTGCCTTACTACTCGTTGTGTTATTCCACCAAATCGTTACATCCGTTCTGACCGGATTCGCCGAAGTCTGAAATTGTCCAACGGCGATGTCGATATCTCCATCTCGATCAAAGTCGGCCAAATCAAGCGTTGCATGATTACAGTTTCCAGTTTCAAGCGACCAGGACTTAAACTCTCCCGGTGCTGTTTGTTCCAACCAGATAATCGAATCAAGCTTATCGGTGTCAATGTCCTCGAGTGCATTGGAAATCAGGCAACCACATACGATATCCATGTCGCCGTCGTTATCCATATCACCAGCAACCGCGCGGTGTATTCCCGGCATTTTGGCAAGTTCATGCTGATCCCAGGTGCCATCACCACGATTCTCCAACCAATGCACGGCGTGATAAGGTACCAAATAAAACGAGTCGAACATATCGCCGTTGGTATAGAGGATGTCCAAGTCTCCGTCGTTATCCAAGTCTGCCAGATCGATACCGGTCGAGCCAAAGATCGGGTTGTCAGCAGCAAAAACCATCTGTCTCCGAAAGCTCCCGTCACCACGATTTAAGAATAATTCGACGCACTCATGCTCCTGGCTGATCACGGCGAGGAAATCTAAATGTCCGTCGCCGTTTATATCGAGTGTCGGGGTGTGGATGTATCCATGACGGTCGTCCAATTCTGTTACCTTGAATTTCGGGACGTCGCCGCTGTCATCGATATTCTCGAAGTAGAACAAATGGCCGGAATTCCGCCAGCCGAATTCTGCGACGACCAAATCCAGATCACCGTCCTTGTCATAATCCCCGGGTTGCACGTCTGAAATCCTTCCCACCCCGGTAAGAATCTCATGCACATCGAAGCCACCACTTGAGGAATCAGCTGTGGGATTCAGCCACAACACGCGACCTTGTTGATGGTCTGCCGGTAGAAACTCTCCCAAATCGCCGACGACGTAATCCGGTACTCCGTCCTGATTCAAGTCAGTTTGAGTTGTCTTGGATGGATGATTCACATACGAAAGGCGGCCGTAGCTTGCGGATTCTCCGTTTAGTCGCATTTCATATACAGCTCCGACCGACATATCACACACCATCAAAACCGGGGAACCATCTTCGGATGAGGGATAATAGGAGATGTTTGAAATAGCAGGTGGCGTTTCCAAGTGGGCATTCAGCTTGTCCTGAAATACTGAATAGTGTTTCTTGCTAAACTTCAACATGCCTTCTGGTGTTGCCGGTGCAAGAGATGGCGCTGGTAGTGAGTCGGGCGCACGATTTCGGTAATAACTGAGGACGTGTGGCTTTACTGGCAGATCTAAATCGAAGCGACGAGAGTTGTCGTACATTTCGAATCCAAGAGAAACAACACTTTCCCATCCATCTTTTGGGATGCCTGATGGGTCCGGCGGTGAGTGACAGTCGCCACAAAAGCGTTCAACGGCCACCTTATCTGATTCGACTAGGTTTGCAGACGAGCTAATCGAAAGATCGTCTCCGGTAAGCTCAGGGAGTTCATCGCTTTCAGGCGAAGAATCAAACAGCAGTATTGCACCACCGCTAAGAGCGGCGAGGATAAGCAGTCCAATTAGCAGACGCATCAATTCAATCCATCTTCTGTGCTTGCAAATTCGTACAGGATATACGACTCAATTATGACCCCTTAGCCGGACCGCAGTGTCGAAATCTTTACCGTTATTCCTTTACCGACATTCGAAGATGCATGGCGGGCAGCAGCTCGACTTCCTCTGATGAACTCAATGAGCTCGTCTTTCGTACAGCATGTACCTATAAACATCACCCATCGGCATACTTCAGTCAGGGCTTTGTTTCTACGGTTTTTTGGTCAAACCGGTTCGCCTATTCATTTGGAAAATACCGGCGTATTTTCATGGTTTTAACGGCAGCAGACGGCAACCAATGAATGACTCAGAACCGTGAAACGGGTGTTTTGAGAACGGCGCAAAAAAAGACCCCCAACCTCGAAAGGTTGGGGGTCACGCAATACTCTGCCCGTTTCCGGGCGACAATAGCTCCAATAAAAACATACATGAAATACCGACAAGATTCCACTCCATAAATAAGTGGTTTAATTTTTTTTCATGCTTTGTAACTTGCAGGTGATATGTTTTTTTAGCTAATCCCCCATGTTTTTACCCGAAATAAGCCAATATCTGACATGAAACGCATCAATATACACGGATGGATTCTGACTGTTATTTATTCCGTTTTTTTCTCCGCTGTATCGGTGGCACAGGACAGTGCTGTTGAATTCGTCTACCCTGTTGCGATTTCAAGCAGCGAAACCACTGTGTACATTGCTGATCGAAGGTTACCTGGCGTTTTAGCGATCACTGATGGAGAGATTTCGGCTCTCTATAGAGGATCTAAAAAAGTTGGCACGCCGTTAAATGCGGTGCGTTGTATTGCTGCTACCGAAGATGGAACCGTGTTTGTAGGCGATAGTGCTACGCGAGCCGTATACCGTCTCGACGATCAGGGAACGCTGTCGGTGCTGACCAAAGGAATGATAGGAATACCTAGTGGGATTGCAGTTCTGGAAGATGGCACGACCATAGTCACGGATCTTGAGTCTGGCGGCGTGTGGAAGATTACCGGTGATGGAGCTGCTGATCGTCTCGCCGACGTACCAGGTGCAACCGGTGTGACAGTTCAGGCCGGTAATATCATGGTGCTTAGTCGCGGTACAAATCCAGTTGTTAAAGTGTCACTAGACGGAAAAGTATCTCCGGTCGTTACGGGAAGGCCATTTGGGCTACCGTTAGGAATTGCCACACTTGATAACCAAACGCTTTTGGTTGCTGACGGATTTAAAAAGACGATTTGGTCGGTTAAGCCGGATGGCACATTTGAAAAACTCGCTAGCGGTGAACCGTTTGTTCACCCGGTTGGTATAACGACAACTGGCGGTAAGACGCTTGTGGTTGATTCACGTGCTAAGTCGGTATTCGAGATTCAGACAGACGGCACGGTTATTCCGTTTAAATAGCGATATCTTATACGCGTTTTAGAACTGTCACGTAAACGCGTGAAATTGAAAAGCTTGTTTTCACAACACACATGAAACATATAAGGATTTCATCATGGGGATGACTCTCGATCAACGAGTCCAGATACCAAAGCACACACGCCGTGAATTTAGAGAGCGGATGCAGTCGGGTGAGCTAAAGGCATGCATCATCCCGGTTGCAGCAACAGAACAGCACCTTGAACACCTTGCCATGGAACATGACTGGGCAAGTTGCATGCACGTTTCGTGTGAAGTCGCCAAGCGACTTGATCCACACGTGGTTGTTGCTCCTGTAATGAGCATTGGAATCAGCGAGCATCATATGCGGCATATTGGCACGATCACTGCCATGCCCGGAAGTTTCCTTTCGATGCTGCACGATGGAATTCGTAGTATGAATCATGCAGGATTCGACACGATTCTTGTTCTTAATGGCCACGGCGGAAATATGGCCCCTGCTGATGGTATCTGGGGGCAGTTCTTACAGCGGTTCGAAATAAACTTGCAATTCAAATCCTATTGGGAATTTCTCTCTGCCGATGAGGCAGCCCCTTACTTAACAACGGGGCGATTTCCCGGACATGCTCAGGAATTCGAGACGGCTACGGCACTAGCTCTGTTTCCCGAAAACGTGAGACAGGATGCAATGGAAGATCAGGATGACAAAGAGCCATTGGCTGCCACTGCGGAAAATGGTCAAGCGATGCTCGATATCATTATTGAAAACACGGCATCCCATTTGAAGGCTATGATTGATGGGGATGACGTAATCAGAATCCCGGACTTTCACGAGTAACCTGCCATTGCTGGTATGGAACAATACGATGTCGTAATCCTCGGCGCTGGCCATAATGCTCTGGTGCTGCAAGCGTATCTGGCCAAGGCCGGGTTAAAGACCATTGCACTGGAGCGACGATCAAAGCCGGGCGGCGGTTTGGATACGATTGAGTATCCAGCAGGAAGCGGCTTCCTTCAAAATCCACACTCCTTCTTTCACCGCGGCATTACCTCCATGCCGTGGTTTGTGGACTTGCAACTAGAGGCAAATGGCGCTCATTACATCGAACCGAACTGCAACGTGTCGGTTATTAATCGCGACCATCAAGCCATTAAATGGCACCGTGACTTCAACGTAACACTGCAAACCGTGAGGGAGTTTAGTGCTGCGGATGCAGATAAACTCGAATACTGGCATGAGACGTTTCGGCCAGTACTAACGGAAATACTCATTCCCGAATTGCGACGACCTCCTGTTCCGACCGAGGAGAGGTCACACTTGTTGCATCAGTCAGCAGCTGGAAGGTTGCTTCTGAAAGTTAGTGCCTTATCACCACTTGAGTTTGTGAATAGAGAATTCGAACACCCATTTGTGAAAGGGGCGTTGCTGTTTTTTAACGGCTTGAGAGAAGTCGATTTACGACTTCCCGGGTTTGGTTATCACATTCCTGCGTTGCTAGCGAGTGACACGCTTGCTCAGATGTGTGTCGGCGGTTCGGAACAACTTGCCCTGTCATTGTGTAAAGTCATCCGGGGTGCGGACGGGGAGATCCGGTGTAATTGTGATATTGAAGAGATTCGTGTAAGCGGCGGGCGATCAACCGGAGTGAGGCTCACTACAGGAGAGATAATCCATGCGAAACGGGCCGTGGTGTCATCTCTGAATCCTCAGCAAACACTACTTCAATTGCTTGCCTCGGAACATGTACCGTCGTCGTGGCGAGAGAAGGCAGAGCGGTTTCGATACAACCTCATCGCCCCGTTGTTTGGTGTTTACGTCAATCTGAACTCCCCGGTTAGCTACCGGGCAGCAGATAACGATCCGGAAATCAACGAGTCATTGATGACGGTTCTTGGATTGGACGACGTAAGTCAGTTTTCGGAGATCGTAGAGCACCATGAGCAAGGAACCATCCCACCCACTGTGATGTGGGGAAGTTGTCCAACTCGTTTTGATCCATCACAGTCACCTGTGGATCAACACACGGCATTCATGTGGGAGAAGCTACCCATGGATGTTCATGGTGATCGCGACCATTGGAACGACCTGGCGGAGGATCATGCGAAAAGCATGACGGAGCTTTGGTCACGTCACGCACCGGGCCTAAGGGATTCTATTCTGGGGGTGAGAGTTCAGTCGCCATTGGAGATTCAACAGACGCTTCACAATATGATTGACGGAGATCTTCTGGTCGGTAGCTTTGATCATGGTCAAATTGGTTACAACAGACCATTTGAAGGTGCTGGCCATTACCGGACATGTGTAGCAGGCTTGTATATGTGTGGGTCTAGCTGCTTTCCTGGCGGAAATATCACTGGTTTGCCGGGTTATAACTGCCAGCAGGTTCTCAAAGCTGACCTGAGTATTGTAGATTAGAAGATACTTATCAACAGATTACAGGTAGCTGTCTTTATGCGGGCAGCCTCTAAGAATTTCGAATCCCATGGGTAAAAAAGATGGTGAAGTTACGTCTGGCCAGGTCACACAGTTTGGTTTTGTTCCTATGCGTCATGATCACAGTTCCTGTATCGGCAGTTGAACTGAAATTGAACAAGGGCGACCACGTCGTATTAATCGGGAATACACTGGCAGAGCGTTTTCAATACTTTGGCTATTTCGAGTCGCTTTTGCACAAAGAGTTTACTGATTTGGATCTGGTCATTCGTAATCAGGGATATTGCGGAGATGAAGTCCGATTTCGTCCACGGTCGTTGGACTTTGGATCTCCTGAGTCACACTTAACGGCGGCCGAGGCAGATGTCATTCTCGCCTTCTTTGGATTCAACGAGTCGTTTAAAGGTCCAGCAGGGCTGGACGAGTACCGGCAGGAGCTTCAGGCATTTATAGATGATACACGATCGCAGAAATACAACGGTCAGTCCGCCCCGGTGATCGTACTGCTGTCTCCCATCGCTGTTGAAAACTTGGGGACGAGGGATTTGCCGGACGGATCCAAAGCAAATCCAAACATCAAGTTGTACTCGCAGGTGATGATGGAAGTGGCAGATTCCAATGATGTACCGTTTGTTGACTTGTACAGCTTGAGTGAACAGCTTTATGAAGCAGCTGATGAACCATTCACATTTAACGGTATCCACTTTAGCCAAAGTGGCTACCAAAGGTTTGCCGGTCCGCTGATGCACGCACTATTCGGTAGCAAGATCTCATGGAATGACGATTTAGAGACGTTGCGTGCGGAAGTAAACGAGAAGAGCTTCAATTACTTTCACAATTATCGCGCCGTCAACGGTTTTTATATTTATGGCGGTCGATCTCGCCGTGATCATGGTAATCCGCCTTACACCGATGCATATGTAATTGAAAACGAGCGGGCAAAGCTCAACGAAATGGCCGCTGTTGTAGATCAACGTATATGGAAAGTCGCTGCCGGCGATCCCGTCTCCGATGTTCCTAACTACGACGCGACCCGAAAGCTCTACGAAGTACCTACCAACTTTAAGACGCCGGTAAATATCCTCGAACCGGAAGCAGCCATGAAGACGTTTACGCTTGCAGATGGATATGCGGTGAACCTGTTTGCGAGTGAACAGGACTTCCCAGAGCTAAAGAATCCAGTGCAATTCACTTTTGATGCAGAAGGCCGACTGTGGGTTGCAACGATGGAAAGCTATCCACAATACCTGCCCCCCAATAAGCCAAAGGACAAGTTGCTGGTATTTACAGATACAGACAATGATGGCAAGGCGGATGAAATGAGCGTCTTTGCCGATGACCTTCATCTACCTACTGGCTTTGAATTGGGCGATGGTGGTGCTTATGTTGCTCAGGAACCAAATCTGGTATTCCTCAAGGACACCGACGGTGACGGAAAAGCGGATTTAAAGAAACTCTTGCTACACGGATTCGATTCAGCTGATTCACATCATGCTATTGGAGCATTCCAGTGGGGTCCCGGCGGCGGAATCTACATGCACGAAGGCACGTTTCATCATACTCAGGTAGAAACTCCACACGGCCCTGTTAGAAATGCGCACGGTGGTGTCTATCGATTTGATCCAACAAAACAACAGTTTGAGACATTTGTGTCTTACAACTTTGCAAACCCGTGGGGACACTGCTTCAATCGATGGGGTCAGAATTTTGTGGCAGATGCATCGGGCGGCGCGAATTATTTTGCAGCACCCTTCTCATGCAAAGCCATACCGTTTACCGGTCAGGATGATTTTGGACCGTTCAAGTTCACTTATCACGAACAAATGCAACAGTTTCTCAAGAAACGTGTGCGTCCAACATCTGGCTGTGAACTGGTATCAAGCCGTCATTTTCCACCCGAAGCACAAGGTAACTACTTACTTAATAATGTCATCGGGTTTCAAGGCATTCTTCAACATCGAGTGGAAGAGAGTGAATCTGGATATACCGCTACGGAAATCGAACCGATTCTAGTAAGTTCCGATCGAAACTTTCGACCAGTAGATCTGCAGTTTGGTCCGGATGGCGCTTTGTATATCGTCGATTGGTTCAATCCGTTGATTGGTCATATGCAACACAGCCTGCGGGATCCAAACCGCGATCATACTCACGGTCGAATTTGGCGGATCACGTATCCCTCGCGACCACTTGTTACCAAACCGGTTATTGAAGGCAAATCTCCAGCGCAGCTGTTTGAGATGCTTACGATTCACGAGGATCGCACTCGTCAGCGTGTTCGGATCAAGCTAAGGGACTTTCCAACGAATGAAGTGATGGCAGCACTGGACGAGTGGATCCATGGACTGGAAATGACAGGTGATGAGTTTGAGCATGCATTGCTTGAGGCACTTTGGGTTTGCCAGCATCACAATGTATATGACGGCATCGGTCATCAGTTACTGATCAGGTTGATTGAATCTCCGAATTACAATGCCAGGGCAGCAGCCGTTCGAGTGCTGAGTTTCTGGCGATATGATGTACCGCAAGTTCATCAACTTCTCAAGATTGCCGTAGAAGATAAGCATCCCCGAGTACGACTTGAAGCAGTGCGGGCGTGCAGTTATCTGGACGACGGACGGGCAGCTGAAATCGCACTGTCATCGTTAAAGAGTGAGTCGGATTATTACATAGACTATGCACTGCGACATACTATTCGCGCTCTTGAGCCTCATTGGAAAACATCGGTTGGCAGTGGGATTCCATTTGCAGTTGATAATCCGCTTGGTTTGAAGTACATCATCGCAAATGTTGCTACAGAAGATCTGGTGAATATGGCGCGAAGTGAATTGGTTTATCAGGAACTACTGACTCGGCCAAAAGTAGTACACCAATACAGACATGAAGCTTTGCAAGGACTTGCTGAGTTACATAACTCGGATGTCACTACCGAGTTACTTGCAGTGACCGCCACGTTGGATAAATCTGATTCTGAACATGCCGCACATGTCGTGACAGAACTCGTGCATATGTACCGTATGCAGTCCGTTGAATCGCTGGGTGATCATCGTGAAGCCATTTTGGAATTACGAAATACCGCTCAAAAACCAATTACACGACAGGTCGCGACGGTAGCGTTAATTGCAGCGGATGGTTCTGCAGAGCAAGTTTGGGGTGAATCTGAAAAATCCGTATCCGGGATTCTCGAGGCGCTTTCGGCCGTACCATTGATTGCTGACGACGAAATTCGTGAATCCTTATATAAGCGAGTGTCAGCACTTACATCGACATTGCCCGAGCCGTTAAAGGAGAAGATTGGAGAGTTCAACGGCGCGGTGGGACAGATTATTCGTATTGAACTGCCAGGTAATAACCGCGTGCTCACGCTTGCCGAAGTGGAGGTCATTTCCGGCGGCAAGAACATTGCCAAAATGGGAAAACCACGGCAGTCCACACTGGATTTTGGAGGTGTCGCTTATCGGGCTATCGATGGGAATAAGAGCGGAATCTATTCAGATAATGGGCAGACACATACCAAGTCGCAGCAAAACCCATTCTGGGAATTGAACTTTGGTAAAGCAGTTCCGATCGAGTCCATCGTGATTTGGAATCGCACAGAGAATAACGGTACTTATGTAAATCGACTGGATGGATGCAAGGTTTCGATACTCGATAGTAATCGAGCTGTCGTGTTAACCCGCACGTTTAACAAGGCGACGGCAAAAGAAATGACCGTCAACACAGCATCAGCAAGTCCGAAGGTGCAAATTGCTCGGGCAGCTGTCACTGCTTTGAGTTATATCGGTGGTCATGATCAAGAGACGTTTGATCGTCTGGCTCCGTTGGTNGCCAAAGGTGCATACCGCATCGCCGCAGTGCAATCTATCGGTCGTCTTCGCCGAGGTGAATTAATGGACGCCGATGTCCAACCTGTAATTGACGCCTTGCTGAAGTACATTGAGTCGGTTCCTGCTCAGCAGCGCACCCGAACTCAAGTGATGGANGCGATTCAGCTAGGCAAAGACCTTTCCGGATTGCTTGGAAAGGAAAAGGCAATTGCTATTCGTCGTCGACTAGCGGATCTAGCAGTGGACGTGTTTGTTGTGCGTCCGATCCCGCATCGCATGGTGTTTGACAGACCTCACCTCTATGCGCAGGCAGGCAAGCCGGTTGAAATCGTCTTTGAAAANACCGATATCATGCCGCACAACTTGTTAGTGACAGTGCCAGGTGCGAGGGAAGAAGTCGGCATCCTTGCTGAACGATTAGGTGCACGTGGTGGATTTGCGCAACAATTCATTCCGAATTCACCAAAAGTGCTTCACGCCACGAACATGTTGCAACCAGGGGAATCTCAGCGATTGCAGATTGTAGCNCCACAGGCTGTTGGTGATTACCCGTTTGTGTGCACTTTCCCGGGGCACTGGCGGACGATGTACGGGACACTCCATGTTGTCGCTGATATCAGCGACATACCGCTTCAACCGACTGAGCCGGAAACAATTCACGGTGACATCCCTCAGCGTCAGTTTGTTCGCAAGTGGTCAACCGAAGATGTGGCGTTGGCANTTCCTCAATTGCAATCGGGTCGAAGTTTTGAAAAAGGTCGCAAGCTGTTTACTGCTGTCTCTTGCGTCGCATGCCACGCGATGAAAGGAACNGGCGGTAAGATTGGTCCCGACCTGGCGGAGGTTCAGAAAAAACTGGCAGATCAGAAGCTTACGTTACCTAAACTCGTCGAATCTCTTGTCCATCCATCTCAGGAAATTCCAGAGAAGTATCGCACGCAGATCATCGTTACCACCGAAGGAAAACTGTTTAGTGGTGTAATCGTGGATCAGGACGACAAGCTACTGAAGCTGACTGCAAACCCTCTGGAAAAAAATGCCAAGGTAACGCAGATTCAAAAAGCAGATATCGATGAACAGGATGAATCCAAGGTATCAATCATGCCCGAAGGCCTGCTAAACACGATGACACGCGAAGAGATTCTCGATCTGATCGCTTATATCATCAGTGGCGCTAATCCAGAACACCCGGCATTTCGTCAGTAAAATCAATGAGGAATTGGCGGAATCCGATGAGGCTGAATCTTGGGACATGACCCCCAAACACGACGAGATGGAGTCTGGTTCCTGTTGAGGACATGTGTCATCTGCTGTGCCTTGTTGGTTTTCAATAGTGCATTTGTTGTGGCATTTGTCGAAGGTTTGGCTCAGCAGTATCCAGTTCTAGATCAGGTTGGATTTATTCGGCAATCAGTGCTCATCGGTGGCCCGTTATTCCTTTTGGGTGTTGAGTGGTTTCTTTATGACCAACTCGCTCAGCGGTTCCGCTCCTAAACCGTTTTCGACAGAACCAATCGTGGGTTGAGTCTGCTTTTTCTTTCGTAACGGTATCGGTATCATCGTTTGAATACCCGGCGCCGAAGTGGCAAGACATGCGAGGGTGTTTTTGCAAGCCGAAGTAACTTGGCTCAATTTCAAATTAAAGAAGAAGTGGTGATTTGATGTCAGATTTCCGAACAGAACACGATTCAATGGGTGACGTTCAGGTGCCTGCACAAGCATATTACGGGGCTCAAACGCAACGTGCCGTCGAGAATTTTCCCGTGTCAGGTTGGGCACTTCCACCAGCGCTTATTCACGCGATGGGCCGGGTGAAACATGCTTGTGGAATTGCAAATCGTGATCTTGGAAAACTGACTGGCTCGGGTAAGAACCCAATCAGCGATGAACAGGTTCAGGTCATGCTGGATGCGTGTCGCGAGGTCGTGAACGGAGATCTGGATGCCGAGTTTCCGGTTGATGTGTTTCAAACAGGTTCTGGTACCTCCAGCAACATGAATGTAAACGAAGTGATTGCCAATCGCTCGATCGAATTGCTGGGCGGCGATCGATTTGATCCTGAAAAACAGATCCATCCCAATGATCACGTAAACATGGGGCAGAGTACCAACGATACATTTCCTACAGCCATCCATGTGGCGGCTGCATACGAAATTAAAAACCAACTTGTACCAGCCCTGTCGGGCTTTGTCAGTGCCTTGCGAACCAAGGCAGAACAATGGGATCAGGTAATTAAGATTGGCCGTACGCATCTCATGGATGCCACTCCACTGCGACTCGGTCAGGAATTTGGTGGATTCGCCAGGCAGATTGAATTATCAATCGAACGTGCGGAGTCTGCGCTGTCGGCACTGCTGGAGTTACCGGTAGGTGGTACGGCGGTTGGTAGCGGTATCAATACTCACCCCGAGTTTGGTGCACGGGTCGCAGCAGCGCTTGCTGAAGATACTGGCATTGGCTTTATTGAAGCAGTGGATCATTTCGAGGCGAATGCTCAACGCGATGGCCTAGTAGAGGCTCATGGTTCTCTTAAGACCATTGCCAATACGTTGTTTAATGTGGCAAATAACATTCGTTGGTTAGGTTCTGGCCCGAGGTGTGGTTTCTATGAAGTTAGCCTGCCGTCACGTCAGCCAGGTAGTTCGATTATGCCCGGTAAAGTGAATCCGGTGATGAGTGAGAGCATGATGCAGGTGGCTGCTCGCGTTATTGGCAATGACCAGACGATTACACTTGCCGGTGCCGCCGGTGGTCAATTCCAGTTAAATATCATGATGCCGGTTATGGGGCATACAGTACTCGAAAGCATTGAGCTATTGGCGTCGGTCGTCAACGCTTTTGTGGAATTCTGTGTCACAGAAATGGAAGCCAATGTGCAACAGTGTGAAGCAGCCGTGGAGCAAAGTTTATCCATGGTTACAAGTCTCAATCCATACATCGGTTATGAAATGGCTTCTAAACTGGCGAAGGAAGCATTTAGTTCTGGTAAGACAATTCGCGAACTATGTATAGAAAAAGAAGTTCTTCCAGAAGATACGTTAAATGTTGCTTTAGATCCGATGCGCATGACAGAACCCCAGAAATAGCATTTAGGGGTGGTATATCCCCCTTAAATAAGTAAAACGACTGCAAATTCTTGGTTTTGGTGAAAACTCTTTATTTGGCCTTTCGTAATAGCCGAATTGGATTATGATGAGTGCTCTTTACACCGAAGCAGCGCTGCTACTAGATTTCTCACCAATGAGCAAAAGGGTGCAAAACCCAGCTGTTTTTTAGTATTTAAGTGATACAGATCACTTGAACACTAAAAAAACAACGTGAATTGGTCCTACCAGAGATTATTCCGTGATGGTGTGTCACACGCATGTTTCATATTTGAATCTGCGATCAACGGTAATGAGAGAATATTGGCAGGAAAAACTGCATCGGTCGTACAAATTGCAGGAACTTAAAAAGGACTACGTGTAGGGGACAGCGTGATTACTGAACTGATCACGACATAAAACGGAAAAATGGATCTTTCAAAACTACGAAATATCGGAATCTCAGCTCACATCGACTCAGGTAAGACAACATTGAGTGAGCGCATACTTTTTTACTGTGGACGAATTCACAAGGTACTCGAGGTGCGCGGCGGCGACGGCGGCGCAACCATGGACCACATGGAACTTGAACGTGAACGCGGTATCACCATCACCAGTGCAGCAACGACTGTTAGCTGGGGCGACCACACAATTAATCTAATTGACACGCCTGGTCACGTTGATTTTACAGTTGAAGTAGAACGTAGTTTGCGTGTCCTCGATGGTGCTGTGCTGGTTCTATGTGCAGTTGGTGGAGTGCAAAGTCAGTCCATGACTGTTGATCGCCAGATGAAGCGATATAAGGTACCGCGCGTTGCATTTGTCAACAAAATGGATCGTACAGGTGCAGATCCGATTCGCGTTTGCGAAGAGATTCGTGAGAAGCTCAAGGATGACGCAATCCTAATGCAGTTGCCAATCGGAGAAGGTGAACACTTCGAAGGGATCGTGGATCTGATCACGATGAAGGCAATGCACTTTGATGGTGAACATGGTGAGAACGTTGTCGAGAGTGATATCCCGGAAGATATGGCTGAATTGGCAGCGACCAAACGCGGTGAAATGCTCGAATCACTCGCGATGTANAGTGACGAATTGATGGAACTACTCTTGTCGGCAGAAGAGATTCCGGTCGAGTTGATTCACGAAGTGACAAAGTCTGCAGTACACCAACAGGCAGCAACGCCGGTATTTCTTGGCACGGCATTTCGTAACAAAGGTGTGCAACCACTGCTTGATGCCATTACGCGTTACTTACCTTCACCGGATCAACGAGACATTACTGCCACGAACATTGCTGACGAGTCGACGATTGAGCTGAAGTCCGATGCAAATGAATCACCGGTTTGTATGACATTTAAAATTGTTGACGATCCATTNGGNCAGTTGACGTTCACACGTATCTATCAAGGTACGATTCACAAAGGCCAGATGTATTACAACCAAAGAACGGGTCGNAAGGACCGGTTCTCACGTATTCTGCGCATGCATGCTGACAAGCGTGAAGAAGTTGATTCCGCGTCGGCAGGCGACATCGTTGCTGTGATGGGAATCGATTGTGCAAGTGGTGACACGTACGCCGAAGCGCCCAAGACGTGTACGCTCGAAAACATCTACGTGCCCGAGCCNGTGATTACCATCGCCGTTGATACGCCGAGTCGCAGCGATGCTGATAAACTCGGNAAGGCACTTCAGCGTTTTCGNAAGGAAGATCCNACCTTTCGCGTGCGTACAGATCAAGAAACCAACCAGGTGCTTATCGCAGGTATGGGTGAATTGCATCTAGAGGTTTACATCGAACGTATTCGCCGCGAATACCAGGTGGAAGTTGAAGTCGGTGCTCCCAAGGTGAGCTACCGGGAAGCTCCAACGGTCGGTTGTGAGTTTAACTACAAGCACAAGAAGCAGACGGGTGGTTCCGGACAATTTGCCCATATAGTCGGTCGCATTGAACCGATTCCGACGGATTCTGAAGATGGCTTCGAATTCGAAGAAAGCGTCGTGGGCGGTCGTATTCCAAAGCAATACATTCCATCGGTCGAAAAGGGCTTCCGAAATTCTGTAGCTAAGGGGCCGCTTGCTAAGTATCCGGTGGTTGGTGTCCGCGTGCATCTTGAAGATGGCTCCTATCATGAAGTGGATAGTAGCGATAAGGCTTTTATGACGGCTGCACAGGGGTGTTTCCGAACGCACTTCAAGCAAACACGACCAGTAATTCTCGAGCCCATCATGACGGTTGAAATTGAGGCCCCGGAAGAATACCAGGGACCTGTAGCCGGTGACGTAAACTCGCGACGGGGAATTATTCTAACTACCGATGTTCGTGAAGGTGTTGCTTACACCAAAGCAGAAGTGCCACTTGTCGAGACATTTGGCTATGCAACGGATCTTCGTTCGCTAACCAAAGGACAGGGTACGTTTACTATGGAACTCGGTAAGTACGGCAAAGTACCTGCTGCGATCCAGGAAGACATAATTGCAGCTGCACGTGAAGCGGAATTGGTTGGTGCATAACCTGTTNGCCTAAATAGTCGACAGGCGTTGCAAGCTAGTAGACCATCCGGCAACTGATCTAGAGTCCAAAAATCGATTCTACGTTGCCGCGCAAGATCTGTTTACCAAAAGCNATGGCATCCGACTCGCTCCAGTTTCGGTCGATAACAAATCGTTCAGCTAATACCTTGGCAAGTATGCGCTTATACATTGCGAATTTAGGTAACGCGAATTCCAGTTTATACATGTCGCTGTAATAACCGATTTGCTTGGTGCGCGGCACTGCTTCAAGACGACTGGCCAGATCAAACTCAATAAACGTCGGCGTGTTGCTATACCACCAATGTCCATTGGTAACGACATTTGGAAAAATCCAAGCGTAGCTTGTTAATTCCTGATTCGTAACGCTGGCCAACACGGAGATGGGAAACACGACCGTTGGAAATGCGTTGAACAGTTTTTTGTATTGAATGAGGGATACGCGGCTGTCATAAAGGTCCTGACCTTGATATACCCCGTCTTCGTATACACCGCGATTGACGCCAATCATCAAGTCAAACGGAAGCTTATGTTGCTGACACTGAGTGGCGAGATTCCAAAATACAAAACTTGCAAGGGCATCTTTGTGACTGGCACTTGCATCCACACCGTCTGAGAGGATCGCATCAAGGGCTGTTTGGGCACGCCCGTCGGACACTTCTCGCGGTGCGAAATCCGGTGGTAATGAAATAGCACAGGCACGAGCATTATTACTTTTGAAGTGCTCGAAGAGTTTTCCAAGTGCATCCCGAACGCTATCGGGTGTCGATATCGAAACNTNTGTNGATGATTCCAAACGTTCTCGAACTTCAGGTTTAGANAAATGGAATACCAGNTCATCTGTCCTTAAACACNGGATNTATAACGAGGTGTCAAATCCTTCCAGNGGATCGTCAAAGTCGTTGGTTAGAAAGACTGATTCCAAACGACTGGCTGATAGTACTTGTTGTGCCCAGTCTGGAGATCGCATCTTTTCAAGGGNTTTGTCATAGATGGGTTCCCAGTTCGAGGCGTCAATTTGATNACCTTGAAAGTCAAAGAACGNCTGGCACATTTCAATGAACCAGCTGTACTGGATCGTGTTATTGACCGGACCAAGGTTTTCGATCAGACGCTGGACTTTTTCCTTTGGATCGAGTTGCTCACCCTCAATCTCAAATTTCGANAGGCCGGCCGAATGAGAAAGTTCGGTGTAGTAGTGGTAGCCAAGAATATCCGCAAGTGTGTGCGATGCAGGGTCTAAGGCGTTGATGTGTGTGTGTGGATCAATGAGGACCATTAAATCCAACTCGTCAAAGATTCGGTTGCGTAATTCTATGGACATGTCAGAGGCCATTAAGAGGGGGTGCGTTCTTACGTGAGACTCCATATTACATCGTTGAATGTTGTTGTTACAGGATACTTNCAAGCTTCAAGACGCAACAAACAAAGTGAATTGAATTGGCACGTATGCTCATATCAAATAAAATCACTGTATCGAGTTAGAAATCTTAAATGAGCAGCAAAAGTGATGAAAAGACTAAAGGCGCGAATTTCGGTGGCCACCGTTTTGGTAACGATCATTTCAGTAGTGTCCGATGATACCGTTCGCTCTGCCGAATTACCGCCNGCGGCCTCGCGCAAAATTGAATTTGAACAAGACGTGCAACCTCTGTTTAAACGGGCTTGCTACTCCTGCCACGGTGCAGATGAGCAAGAAGGTGGATTGAGGCTGGATAATCGGGCAAGGGCATACGATGGTGGTGATGCTGGAAAGGCCATTATCAAAGGAAAATCTGCTGAGAGCCTGTTAATCCAGTTAGTCGCTGGATTAGATGAAGACCTCGGAATGATGCCACCAGATGGAGCAGGAACTCCGTTGTCAGCGGAAGAAGTGGGCATACTGCGTGCATGGATCGATCAGGGTGCCGTTTGGCCGGACAGTGCTGACACAAAGATTGTATCCAATCACTGGAGCTTTCAACCGATTCTCATTCCAGAATTGCCACCAGTAAAAAATAAGCGATGGGTGAAAAATGACATCGACCAATTCGTGTTGTCACGGCTCGAATCCGAAGGGATCCTGCCATCACCTCAAGCAAGCAGGTCCGTGCTGATTCGCCGACTCTACCTTGACTTGCTCGGGTTGCTGCCAAGTCCGGAAGAAACTGTCGAGTTCTTATCTGATCAACGACCGGATGCCTACGAGCATCTTGTTGAACGAGTATTAAAGTCACCTCACTATGGTGAACGCTGGGGAAGACATTGGTTGGATTTAGCCAGATATGCAGACAGCGATGGCTACGAAAAAGACCGAGCTCGTCCGCATGCATGGCGATATCGCCACTGGGTTATCGGTGCATTGAATGCTGACATGCCCTTTGATCAATTCTCCACATTTCAGATTGCCGGTGACATGCTTGCTACCCCTTCAGTTGACTCACGGGTTGCAAGTGGATTTCACCGAAATACGTTGCATAACACCGAAGGCGGCACAGATCAGGAAGAGGACAGAGTAAAGAAGACCGTGGATCGCACCAACACGTTCGGGACGATTTGGCTTGGTTTAACAGTAGGTTGTGCTCAGTGTCATACTCACAAGTATGATCCGCTTTCACATCGAGAGTATTACGCGCTGTATGGCTTCTTCAATAATATTAATGAGCAGGATATCGATGCTCCTACAACTGCAGATCAAGCAGCGTATGAAACTGCAAAGAAGGCTTTTGACGACGCACACGCACCGCTACTTGCTGCCGTAAATACATACCGAAACGAGAAGCTAGCAGCGGCATTTGCTAAATGGGAACCGGACGCAGCCGCTGGGATTTATTCATGGGAAAATGTGACACCATCTCATCTTGAATCGGCAAACGGCGCTGAGATGGCAGCAGATGAATCTGGCGCCGTGCTCGTAACAGGCAAAAATGAGATCTCCGATAAGTACCTCCTGCATTTCAAGCATGCCGGTTCACTGTCAGGTGTACGACTTGAGGTGCTGCCGCATGACTCGCTTGTTGCCAAAGGGCCGGGGCGCGCAGAAAACGGTAATTTTGTACTGACATCGCTCTCAGTACACATAAAACCTGCAGGTGATGGTGCGGAGATTCGACCGGTNAAAATCACGAGAGCGATTGCAGATTTTTCACAGAAGGAGTGGGATATTGCACAGGTGATTAATGAGGATGTGAAGGACGGCTGGGCAGTGGCACCAGAGTTTGGAAAGCGGCACGTAGCTGTCTTTCAATTCGAATCACCTGTGGAAATTGCTGAGACGGATGAAGTGGTTGTGACATTGGATCAGCACTACGAAAACGGCAGTGCACACAACATTGGTCACTTCAGGATTTCAAAGGCGTCGTTTGAAGGTGAATTGGCACTGGAAGGTACCGACAAGGCTGTTGTTGATGCGCTCGCGGTTGCTGCAGCAGACCGAAATGATGAGCAAAAGCAGAAGTTGCTTGAATTCTATTCCGTTATTGATCCGGAATTGAAGAAACTGAATATGGCGGTCGCGGAGCATGCAAAGAAGGCTCCGACAATGCCAGNTACGAAAGCACAGTCTGTGGCTGAAACGAATGCACGTCCACTAAATATCCATCTTCGTGGAAATTTCCTCACTAAAGGGGATGAGGTAAAAACCGGTGGTCCGGAATTTCTCCCNGTAATTGACAAGCGGGGTGACCAGTTGGATCGTCTGGATCTCGCGAACTGGACTTTTAGTGAAGAAAATCCNCTGACCGCACGCGTGACTGTAAACCGNATCTGGTTTAGATATTTTGGACGCGGCNTGGTTGAGACGATTGATGATTTCGGTTCGCAAGGTGAGTTGCCAAGTCATCCAATGTTACTGGATTATCTCGCGAATCAATTTCGGCAGAACGGATGGAGCTTAAAGCATGTTCACCGATTGATTGTGAATTCTGCGACTTATCAACAGCGGTCNGCGGTGCGTCGTGAATTAAAAGAAATTGATCCTCAAAACGTATTGCTTGCCCGTCAATCGAGACATCGAGTGGAGGCTGAGGTTATTCGCGACCTCGCACTTGATGCTAGCGGCTTGTTGTCTCGAAAGGTCGGGGGGCCGAGCGTACGCCCTCCACAGCCGACNGAGTATTCAGCTTTAACATATGCCAATAGTGCTAAATGGAGTGAGAGCAGTGGAGAGGATCGTTATCGTCGCGGATTGTACACGTTCTTTCAGCGGACATCACCGTATCCGATGTTGATGACGTTTGACGCACCTGATTCAAATGTTTGTGCTGCCCAACGTTCATTAAGCAACACGCCGCTTCAGGCACTTACGCTTTGGAATGATAGAGTATTCCTGGAATGCGCACGTAATCTAGGCGCGAGGTTGGCAACCGCGAACGAGAATTCTACCGATTCAACCAACATGCAGTCGNACCGCATTCAGCAGGCTTTTTTAATTTGCCTCAGTCGGTATGCGACCGATGATGAGGTAAATGCTGTGGATAGCTTCTATCAGCACCAAGTTGAGTTGCTGAGTGCCGATAGTGAAGCGGTGACTGCGATNAATTCCAATTTAGAAATCCCGGACGGAGTGAAGGCCGTGGATCTTGCAGCGTGGGTGGCAACTGCAAGGGTTTTGCTTAACCTCGACGAGTTTATAACGCGCGAATAGACGAATTCCTTAATACGTAAGATAAAAAAGACTAATCACACNAATGAGTTAACAGAGATTGCTGAAACAGCAATTTGAGACGGAAGCGAAAGATGAAAAACAATTCAAAAAACTCTCATTGGCAACAGACGCGACGAGATTTCTTCACATCCAGTGCAAGCGGGCTCGGTTCATTAGCCCTGACGTCGATGCTGGCTGAAAACGCTCGGTCCGATGAAGCTAACCCATTAGCTCCATCCTTCGCGCACTTTGCTCCACGAGCTAAGTCCTGCATTTTCCTGTTCCTTGCCGGCGCACCAAGTCATGTGGACTTGTATGATCCGAAGCCAGAGCTTGTAAAACGAAACGGCCAGCCTTTGCCGAAGGAATTGACAGACAAAGTTCGATTCGCATTCATCAAGAAGGAATCGGCCATTCTGATGGGTAGCAAGAGTACCTTTACCAGGCATGGCGAATGCGGGATGGAGTTATGTGATTATCTGCCGCACGTTGGAAGTTGTGCGGATGATATTGCACTGGTTCGTTCGATGCATACGGATGCATTTAATCATCATCCGGCACAATTGATGATGACGACAGGTGTACCAAGATTTGGCAGGCCGAGCATGGGATCCTGGTTGACGTATGGTTTGGGATGCGAGACTCAAAATCTGCCAGCATACGTTGTATTGACCACTGGCCGCGGAAGTAGTGGGGGAGTTTCAAACTGGACGAGTGGATTCCTGCCATCAACTTATGAAGGAGTTGTATTTCGAAGCGAAGGCGAGCCGATTCTGAATTTGAATTCGCCTCCGGGATTCGATCGTAAAATGCAGAAAGAGGGATTGGATCTGATTAATAACCTGAATCAATCCCGTCTTGCAAAGCAGGGTGATACGGAGATCGCGAGTCGAATCCAGGCATATGAGCTTGCTTTTAGAATGCAGCAGGCAGCACCGGAACTCGTGGATATGTCAGACGAACCAGAGCACGTGCGCAATCTCTACGGTGTGGAGCGTAAGGANCCCGGAAACCATTCATTTCGTGGTGGTGGCCCCAATGTGTACAAGTCGTTTTCGACAAATTGCCTCTTGGCGCGACGCATGATCGAGCGCGGTGTGCGATTCGTTACCGTTATGCACGCATCCTGGGATCATCATAGCAATCTGGATTCAGAGATTGGTTATAACGCCGGCATGCTTGATCAGCCGGCAGCGGCGTTGGTTAAGGACCTTAAGCAACGAGGCATGCTGGATGATACACTCGTGATTTGTGCTGGTGAATTTNGAAGAACTCCGCTTGGCGAAAACCGTGGAGGAAACAAGCAAAACACCGGGCGCGACCACCATCCGTACGCCTTCAGTTTATGGATGGCCGGCGGTGGAATCAAAGGTGGTCAGGTGCATGGTAAGACTGATGAAATTGGATGGGCACCGATAGAAGACGGTGTACATGTGAATGATTTCCATGCCACGATCATGAAGTTGTTTGGTTATGACCACCACCGGTTTACACATCGCTTCAAGGGTCTTGATGTGCGTTTGACNGATCAGGGTGGAAAAGTGATTGATAAGCTAATCAGCTAAATCATTTNATCAAACGGTCAACGGTGGTTCAGAACTGCTGAATTCATCATATAGCGCATTGGCAGTGTTTAGCACGTTGTCNCCGCGNATCCACCACGCTTGCATACGTGCTCTGCGAATCACACCTTTTTCAAGGCGGTGATCAATGATTTGCCATTCTGTGCTGTTGTTCTTTATCGTGCTGCTGCAGAAATCAGTCGGGTGCACTATTTCGAGATATTCTATTTCCGTTGCAAGGGAGCCGAGAGCCGCATTGTGAATTTCTTTGCCGGATTGTTCACACTCCAGCGGTCGTGTGTTCTTTAGCCCAGTGGATTGAATGTAAAACGGTTGCCTGTAATCAAGCAACGAGGTTTGNACTGAGACGATCANCTCGACCCCAAATGCCCTTTGTCGATCCATGGCTCGCCAATACATTTGTGTCGAGAGGTGCGAGTGTGCGGTGCCATCATAGCTAGCTATGAGATCAGTGCCTCGAACATACGGTGCCGGAGATAGTTTCGATTCTTCATCGGATATTCCGCGCACTTGAAGCAGTCGTCGATTTTCAAGCGAGGAGTCAGCTATGGAAAATGACATGCCAGTGGATGGCTGTGAAAGATCAAGTGAAAGCGTGGATGCGTCAAAGTGAATCTGACCGATTGTATGATCCAGGNTCCAGAGAGCAGCGGTCATCTGAGTAATAGNAAGCGAGAAATAGAATAAAAATAAAAACCCCGCCGAACGCGAAAAAGCGACACGGCGGGGCCGGAACAGAGAAGAGGCCAATCGTTGCACAGAACATTCACCCGAGCTGAATTGCCTTTTGGGGTAGGCTGAGGTCAGCNACGGGCCTTATTGAGTCCGTGCAACAAATTAATCTAACATGATGATACCAAGAATAAACGCGCTGTCCACAAAATCAAATTAATTTATCACTCACATCTACTGCCTCATGAATGAGCTCAATAGTGGTGACTAATATCAGCCATTGAAAGACAGATGTTGGGGCTCATTGCAGTAATGGCGGCGACACCTATAATCGAATCCGAATCGATGCCNAACGAGGTGGTTTGAAGGACAGTTGGTCTCCCAAGCTTTGTCGACGNTCCAGTGAGCTTCGTAGGCATCATCAATACAGGACTTATGTAAACCGTGGTGTAGACAGATGATGAATAANNCGGACGCAGGTGTATTAGACTTTGCNGGAATTGAGCAGNTAGCGGTCGCAGCTGCGCTACGAGGTGGCGAAGTACTGATCGACATGCTTGGTAAGATCAANGCTCGNCAAAAAGGCCCACGAGATCTGGTTACTGAGGCTGACCTTGCCTCTCAAACGACGATACTGGATTTAATTCTCTCCGAATATCCGGAGCATATGTTCGTTGGTGAAGAGGATATGACAGATGAATTGCTTGGTGATGATCGCTCCGCGAATATCGTGACTGATGGCACTTCGTTACGCGATGTGGAATATTGCTGGGTGGTCGACCCTCTCGACGGTACGACGAATTACGTCCATCAATTACCAGGATTTGCGGTGTCTATCGGACTATTGCATTTCGGTGAGCCTGTGGTCGGAGCCGTAGTAGATCCGATACGTGAAGAGGTATTTAGAGCGAGCCAGGGAAACGGTGCATGGCTCGGCGACCAACGCATATCCGTTTCTGAATGCCAGCAACTAGACGAGGCTCTCGTCGCTGCGAGCTTTTCTGCTCGTGTGCCACGACAATCTCCGGAGATTGAGAGATTCATAGAGATGTTACATCGTTGTCAGGCACTGCGCCGTATGGGTTCGGCAGCGTTGAACTTGTGTAACGTGGCGCGTGGCGGACTGGACGGCTATTGGGCAACCAGTGTCAAAATGTGGGATATCGCTGCTGGTGTTGTCATTGTCAATGAAGCGGGAGGGATCGTTACGCATATTAACGGTGGCTCACTGGACGTTGAAAACCCTCAGTTTGTAGCCAGCAGTAATAATGTGCTTCATGCTCAGATGCTCGATGGTCTAGCAATTAAGTAGGTACCGCGTCGGCCCTTCAGCATAAGCATATCCGGTATGGATCGGCCTCCGAATAATTAGACTCTGATTGATCAATTTCTGATCAGAAAGTGGGTACTGCAACGGGAGTGTAGCGGCCAGATGACGTTCACATCGCGGTATGTATGTGTTTTTAGGAAAAACAGCAGTGTTTTACCCTCTTGATGGGGTAATCGCGTAAAAAAAACGCGTTGAAGAAAGTCTCTGCCAACTTAGAATAAATAGTAGCACTATATAGGTGCTCTCATCTTAAAACTCATACATCGACTTGCTACTCATGAACTCGCGAAAAATCACCGCGCGCTCCCGTTGCTTCTACGGGTTGCTCAATTGCTATTCGTCTCGTGGCATGCTGTGTAGAGTCATATGCTTCGGTCTTCTGGTGATAACCTTGGTGTTAACAAGTTGGCAGACGTCGTGGTCGCAAAATGCAGCGCAACCCGCGGCACAAACGGAAGATGCGACCGAATCGGATGACAGCAATTCTGCAGATAGCCCTATTCGTAAGGCTCAGACAGAAATCTATTTGCTCAGGGATAAAGATGGCAATCTGGTAAAGGTGGCTACGAATCTGACTTTGGAAGAATACTTGCGACTATATGGAGAGCGAAACAATCTTGCCCAACCGGATGCACCGCCGGCATTTGCTTTTGACCAGGTCAACTATCAAGGGCAAATCAAAGGCAGGCATGCCGAATTGGACATTACGATTAGAGGCCGTGTTGTAGGTGCATCTGCAGATGGATGGATTCGTGTACCGATAGGACTTAAGCGGTGCGTTTTGAGTGACATTGTAAAGCACCAAGGTGAGGGTGACTTCTTTTTGACTTGGGAAGAGGATGACGGTCACGTTTGTTGGATCGATGCCAAGGAACAGTCCCAGCATCAATTTGAAATGAAGGTGCTGACACCAATACAAACGTTAAGCCGTGCAACTCAGTTCACAATTGACGGCCCGCGAGCACGAAGTCGGTTTGATCAACTTACCGTATCCATGCCCAACGCTGTTGTTGTAAATAGTGGATTGAGGGTGGCTGCACAGCCGGCTGGTGAAAACGCGACACGATTCAGCTTTGATTTTGCCGGTGGTGAATTGCAATTTGGTTGGCAACCAAAGGGCAGTGAATCGGCAGAACCTGTGACCAGGTTTGAGACGAAAACGCAAACTCGGATAGAGATTCATGGTCCTGAACAAATCACGGCCCGTTGTGACATTACGGTTACCGGGCTGGGGGATCAGGTCAGGAGCTTTGTCGTCCGATTGCCAACTAATTTTGAAGTCGTTAACACGCCGCTTCGCGGCTTTAGGATGTCAGTAGAGGCCGACGATGAGCAAACCGGTGTCGGCCAGCGAGTGCTCGTGGTTTCCAATCAGCCGGTGGAAGAAGCAAATGTACGATTGGAAGCTCGTTATCGTAAACCACCTGTAGACTCTGAAGACAAAGGGTCAGGTGACAATTCGAGTACAAGTGTCGATAACATGGACGTTGCGGATATGACGGCGGTAGAACGCCTACGGTCAGCCATTGACTTCGGCGGTTTCCAGGTGGAGGAGTCGGTAAGACAAAATGGTACGATCGACTTTGTGGTTGATGATGGCTGGACGGTTGCTTGGGAGACTCGCGGTGATATTCGCAGAGGAACCCTGCCACCGGATTTGATTGATGGCAGTGACTCATCGGCTCGATTTGAATTATTTAGTAATGCCAATTCGATTAGTGGTACGCTTGAGCCTCAAAGTACGGAATTGCGAATTCGTCCGCGTTTCGTGTATCAAGTTCGTCAAAACGAAGTTTTGCTAGAGTCACAATTGGTTTGCCAATATCAGGGCGCCGGTCGGCGTATGCTAAAAGCTGACTATGCGGGCTGGTCTGTAGATCAGGTTATTCTTGAGTCGGATGAGCTTGTGACGCTTGATGATCAGATCAATGGTGATGAATTGCAGCTTGCAATCCAAACACCACAAGCCCTTACCAGAGGACAATTCACCATCCGAATACGTTCCAGGTTGCCACTTCAGCTTGACGAATCCGGTGTGGGGTTGCTCGATTTGCCCTGCCCAATTCCAACCGCAATTTCCGGGCAGATTCAAACCGGCATCCAAGTGCAGCCGTCCAACGTGGTGCTATTGCCGGATGACAATATCGAGGTGGTTCCTGATCCCACTGCGCTCGGTGGCTTGGTCCGTGACGGGTCATCGGACTACCAGCAGTGGGAATTACCCGAACGTGATCAACAGCCGTTAGTTTACCTCGTGTCAGATGTAGGTACTGCATCGCGTTTCTTAGGTGCAGTGAAACTGAATTCCCGTCAGATGTTGGTTGTCTCCAAAGCTACAATTAGCCTGCAGGAGCGCGAAGCCCAATTTCGGCATCGTCTTGAATACAACATTGCCTATGCGCCCATTCGACACTTGACGTTGGACATTCCTGAAGTGCTGGCCGATCCCAAGAAGCTTCAGGTTTATATGGTTGCTGCGGACACTGATCAAAACAGGTTGCTGCCGTGGAATCAAGTTGTGCTAGCGGATGGCGAAACGGCACCGACGGGTCGTACCAGAATTGAAGTTGATCTGTTGGCAGACCAAACAGGTAATCTGGATTTGTTAGTGCAATACGGTGAACAACTGCCACTAATTCAGACAGATGCGACTTCGGATGTGAATCTGGAAATGGTGTTACCGGCTTTAAACGACGAGACCACCCTCGTTTCACACCAATTGACGCTTTTGACAACCTTAGACTTTGACGTGGAGTCTACAGATGCAAACTGGCAACCAGGTGCTGCACAAGAAGAAGGCGAGGCCGTTGGCGGAACATTGCTGGTGGCAAACAGCGACACGGGTAACGTCGGTTTATCGTTGAAGCTCAGAAAGGACATACAGAGCAGCAATTCTACGATTCACAGGATGTGGCTACAGACGGTCATAACTGAACAGGGGAGACGTGAACGAGCTGCAATTGAGTTACATACGAATGACAGCATTATCCGCGTGCTTATACCGCACTGGAATCGCGTGGATCAGGAAGGGTTGATCGTGTCGATTGATGGCCAGCGGGTGCCGCTCGGCCAGCAGAATATTGACGCGAACGGGGAATTCAGTTTGCGTGTTTCCGCGGAGCCCAGAGATGCCACTTACCTACTGGAGTTTTGGTATCCATTAGATTCCGATACGGTCGAGTCTCAGTTACAAGTCGAATTCCCATCGATACCGGGCACATCTTTTTCGGGGCGATGCTATTGGCAATTGGTTACTCCGACAAGCTACCACGTATATTCAACACCGGAGACCATGATTTCCGAGCAGAGTTGGAGATGGAAAGGATGGTATTTTGGACGAGATTCGACACTTGGACAAGCCAGCCTAGAACGCTGGATAGGAGTTGACTCACAACTGGCTTTACCAGGTCATACCAATCGTTACTTGTTCTCCTCAATTGGCAGTGCAGGGGCCTTTTCCATTTCGTTGATGTCACGATCAACTTTGTTGTTCATCGTCTCGGGTGTCGTGCTGGTAATTGGCTTGTGTATGATGTATCTCCCGCTCTTTAAGCATCCGGCATCACTAATGGTTGTTGGCACGGCCTTACTGGCTGTTGGATTGTTTCGGCCGGAGTTATCTATTCTTTTCATTCAATCGGGAATACTCGGCGTAACGCTTGTCATCCTATCAAGGGTGGTACATGGCTGGGTTCGGGATTCGCAACCCATGATTGCAGCGGGCATGGGGGTCGCCGCGCGTGCGGATTCGCGAANAGAAGATGCTTCATTNCTGCCGTNGGAAGGATCCACAAGAGCGACCTTGCCAGCCGTTGTAAGCGAGTCAGCAAGCCGCGCTAAGTAGTAGGGTGAAAATGAACGGGCATTCCTTATGTATGCGAAGCGTCTTGGCNATATATNTGCTTCTTTGCGCTCGCATNGCTTTGGCGCAACCTGCAGTAGAACCGGGCGAGCCACTCGGTNANCCAGAGAAAGTGGAATCAAAACAACCGCAGGATATTCTGTATCGCAAAGTCCAGGTGCGTGATGCTGATTTGGATGACGTGTTAAACGGTTACATTCCACTTGAGCGGGATCGCTTTAATCAGCTGCTGAGCGATATTTACGACTCTGCAGACGAAGATGGCGGAATGAGCATGACTCGGATTACGTCTGCTCGCTATCGGGCAATTCTGCGGCAGGATGTTCTGGCATCCGGTGTCGCCACNTGGTCAATCCGGCATAACGGAGAAGAACCATCGTTACTTTCGGTGAAACCTTTAGCTATATCCCTGAGTCAGCCACAGTGGATTGGTGATGAAGAGTCCGATGCAACGCTCGGNTGGAAAGCAAANGGCACATGGAAATTGCTGGTAAGTGAGTCAGGAGAATTGCGCAGCGGTTGGTCAACACGAGGAAATTANAANCGGCTCGGCGACGTTCGCTTTGACCTAGCCTTGCCCAACGCAGAGACGACGACACTTATTATCGACATGGCTGAGACACTTGTGCCGGTATTAACAAGTGGAGTTGTGTCGGAATGGCAGCCATCTGAAGACGTTCAGCCTGATGGGGAATCAGTTGATTTGCCCATTGAAGAGGGAATGCGTCGTTGGGTCATCGAGCTTGGTGCAACAAGCAGNTCGACTTTGCTGGTCCGTTCCGCNACGGCTCAGAAGTCGAGTCAAAAGGTGTCCTTCATCACCGAGAATTTGCGTTACACAATATCTGATGTCGGTATAAATCTAGATGCCCTGCTGACCGTGGACGTCAACGGCGATCCACTTGACCGACTGGAGTTGCTTCTTGGTGATGGCTTGTTTGTTCGGACAGCGACTTTAGATCAGCAGCGACTTGCCGTCGATACGCACGGCGATGAACAAAGAAGCGTAGATTTGATTTTTCCGGAGTTGTTATCCGGGCCCGGTAACGAGATACGAGTTAGCGCTATTGCACCCTTGCTCGCCAATCAGCAATTCCAGTTACCCGGTCTCACTGCTGCAAATGTCGTATGGCGACAGGGGCAGCAACATGTAAGCATCAGCGATCATATTCAAATCAACACCCTTGATGTTTTGGATGCTGTGCCAATTACACCGATTGAGCCCTGGACGGAATCATCCTTGGTGCGTTCATATCAAATGAATCAACCAAGTGCACGAGTTTTGATGCAACTGACTCGTAAAGAAACAGATCTCCGGGTTCTTCAACACTCGGTTGTCAGAGTGGAAAGTGACGACATGTATGCAGACTGCAGACTGGATTTGTCCACATCGCACGGAAAGATTTACGACTTTCAGGTTACATTGCAGTCCGGTTGGATCGTTGATTCTGTTGAAATGATATCAGGTGCCGATGTCGAGTCATTTACCGTGCTCAACGGTGTACTGAGTATTGAACTGGATGACCCAATAACATCAGAATTGCCGACAGAGTTAGCAGTGCGCTGCCGCCGGGCAGTGGTAAATTCCAGATTCAACGGCTCAGATCTTAGAATCCTCGAACCGGTTGATGCAAGTGACACGCTAGCGACCGGGTCGTTGTCTGTAGATCCATCTATCCGACTCAGCATGTTAAATGATTCAGGATTGCAACGTGTACCGACTGCCGATGAGGACGTGTCACCGGTGGTCTTAAGTTATCGCGTGAATCATGGATTAGATATAACNGAGTTTCGAATTCAGGATCTGGACTCACTNTATNCAATTCAGTCCATTACGGATGTTCTCTTTGAGTCATTTGTTGTTAGGGAGCGGTTTTCCATTTCCGTGTTGCCGGAGTCGAACCCGGTGGAACGCGTCGAATTTCAATTATCCGGTACGACTGCAACCGATATTCAGTGGNAGTTAGCAGACGCCGNGTCCACCAATCAGATTTCAGCCCAGTTGATTCCCGGTGTGGTCGGTGGTGGGCGATGGGAGGTCGTTTTTCGAGAGCCGGTTACTGAGCCTACGATAATCATCGGTTCTGTTGAGACGCGTACCGATGGTCCATATACAGTTCCGTTGATCCGCGTTCCCGATGCCAGTGACGATTCAGGCAGAGTGATCATTTCAGCACAGCAAGGNGTGCGACTTGAATTAGACTCGGTGGGCGTTATTTCTGAATACCCGGAAATTGTCTCTCAGCAGGAGTACTCACAGGAAAAGGCGTTCTTTCGATATCAGTCAAACCAGCCGGGTTCAATTCGCGTCAATCGTCTNGATGCCAGTGCACGACGCATGCACTGGGCATGGTCACAAGCAATTCTGCTGACCGTNAATCCTCATGGAGAAGTGCAGCATGACGAGACGTTNAACATTGAGAATAACGGTGATCAGTTCTTCTCAGTACAACTGACAGAAAACGCCGAACTTCAGTCGGTAATGGTCAATGGCANCTCAATTCAGGTGCCCCCTGGTCATCCAGCGAGTGAAAATCGCATGGTCTTTGATTTGCCACTTCCTCCACTTGAGCGGTTTGTGACTCTTCAGTTGCGTTATCGGACTGATCATTCAGAACTCAGCCGGATTACTCCTCTACGTGTACCGGTAGCCGTCGCTTCGTGCCTTGTAATGCGATCCAACTGGACCGTTGCCGTTCCTCCTGGATTCGAATCGGCTGGGGGTATTGCTGCCAATTCACTTAGTGGTCGACTCTTTGGCCCTTGGATCCGCAGGACTGAAAACCCACCGTTCAATTTGTTCAACGGTGAAGATTGGCAAGGCGTTTTTGGAGATTTAAAAGGTCGAACGGCAACGCCTGCATTCGCTGGCGGTATCGCTGCCGAATTAGAGGCCGCATTACGAGATGAAGGCGCAAATGACAATCCGGTCACCTGGGCAGATTGGTTCGCTCGATACAATCGGTATGTTTCACGATCAGGAAATGGGCATTTACCGTTTTGCCTGATAGATATCGTCGGTCTAGAACATGCGGGTATCACTGCGTCTGCGCGAATTGTCAGTGCAAGAGCGATAGATAACACCAATGCAACAGAAATTCTCAAGCAGCACGACTTAATCCTGTTGTTAGTAGATTCCAAGCTCGTACTGACTCACAAGGACTCCGTTTTGGAATTGGATAGCGATGGTGTTTCTTCATGGATTCTGGAAACGGAGCGTTCTTATCCAGTGGATTTTCTGCTTGGTAGTCAGTACTTACTGCCGACCGACTGGTCAGATAGCCATGGCCGTTTTGATGCACGAGCAATTGAGTCAAGCGATGCGACCGGAGAAATTGCACAATGGCAGTATGTNTCGGGGTCCCTTACAAGTGATGGGCACGTGAACGTGAGACTGTACCATGAGACGACCAATCTTGCAGTGTGTTGGGCNGTGTTCCTTATTTCGCTAGGCGGCATGGTTTGGTTAGGCGTGCGCCATCAGGATCGGTTGTTATACGTGATCGCCGCTCTGGCAGCGCTTTGTATTGTGGCACCAAACTTAATGTTCCCCGTATTATCCTATGTGTTCATGGCATCGCTCCTATCGGTGTTTTGGATTCACTCAATTGGTGTAACAACTCGCTCGCGTGGTGCTCTTGAGCAATCGGAAGANGCAACCGACGGCGAATTTACCTTGCAGTGGGTACCAAAAGTCATGCACGGCTTGTTGTGGATGGCAACTCTGTCAGCAACGGCATCAGTACTGGCACAAGAAGCGACTATGCCTGAACTTCCGACTGTTTTTGACGTCTACTATCCGGTAGATGCTGATAACAACCCTGCTGGAAAGTATGTGTACCTGCCCGAAGCATTTTATCGCACGATCCATCAACGAACGGCCGCACAACAAACCGCGCAATCTGATTGGATGATCACCAAAACCGAATATGAAGTGGATTGGAATTGGGATGCAAATCTACGGCAGTTCTTCGATCAGCAATTAAAACTGAATTTCACCATTGTATCTGCAGAATCAACGGAACAAATCCAATTACCCATTCGAGCAGATCAAGTTCGTATCGAAGAAGTACGGATAAACGATGAAGTCGTGCTACTGCAGTGGAATGCACGAGGCACGGCAATCATTTTAGAGGCAATTGAAGCATCGGTTTTTGACGTGGCGATTACCGCAACTCCTACTATTACATCGCTCGGCCAATTAATGGGCTTAAAGTGTGAAGTGCCCGCCGTCCCGGATTCAGTGTTACGAATAAATCACCCTCAAGATAGCCCAGAAATCGAAGTCGCGTCAGCGTTAGGAATGATCAGCCGAGATGAAGCAACCGGTGAATCAGTCGTACAACTGGGGACGGCAGGTGTCTTAGATCTGAGTTGGGCAACAGGATTTGAGAGTAGCAATACAGCCGCAGTTGTTACCGTTGACGAATACTACTGGTTGGATGTGGACCCGCATTCGGTGACGGTCGATGCACGGTACGAAGTCGAAGTTGTGCGAGGTCAGGTCCGGTATCTCGAATTCTTGCTCGATCACGATGTGCGAACGATACCTATACAAGAAGCTGGTTTGATAGAAGATATCGAGATCATTCGGGATGCAGATTCCAGCCGACTGTACGTGACGCTTAGCACTCCGCAAAGCGGGCGTTTCAACCTGGAATTGAAGTTTTATTTGCACGAGCAAACCGGTACCGGGACAGTAAGAAAACCGGGAATCACACCGGTGGTATCACGAATTGGTTCACGCTGGCTCGGTGCAACTATTTCAAATCGACTGCAATGGTTGCTGGAATTGTCCGAGTCGGAGACCCGCGTGACCCCAAAAACCTTTGCTGATACATGGGGTGGAGAGACTTTACCTACGCTCGCATTTACGAGCAGCACGGCCGATAGCCCCTGGCAACTGAAGACGTCATATCAGGTGCCGCAAACTCACGTGACGCAATTGACAACCATGTTAGTGCAAAAGGAGGCCATCAGTGTTGAGTACGAAGCAACGGTCAATACGTTTCGTGGTGGTTCACTTCAGTATCAATTGAAGACACCACCGGAATTTTCGGTTGAATCATTAAGTGTGATTCAGGACGGCGCTCCCATGTCAGTCGAATACGTTGATAACTCTCAAAGTGCTGTCCATGTGTTTCTGGACAGGCCGGTTGTCGGTGAGCACAAGATCGTTATGCGTGGTCGCGTGCCGTCTGGATTAGAACCGCAGCGGATTCCTAATATTCAGATTGAAGATACGTCGTTGCTCAGTGATCGTGTGTTGCTTCAGCGCCGTGCCACTGTTACGGCCTCAGTGAGTAATCTCAGCGAAGGGTCTGTGTATCGCGGCGGAACACAGCAAGGTTCTGCAGGATTCGGAGCTTACGTCATGGCTGAAATCACAAATGATACTGGCGATCCCATCACTGGGTCACTGTCCATTGCGAGTAATCAGCTCGCGTTTAGATCGGCACAGGTTACGGAGTTGATCAGGGATGATACCAATTGGCTCTCAAAAACAAGTTTCTCCGTAGATGTTGTGGATGGGGTACTAGATGTTATTCGATTGCGCGTACCGGATGACTGGGATACGCAGTTAGAGATCCAGCCGCCAATGCAAACACGGCTCCAGTCTTCGTTGGAGCAGGGGCGCGTTGATTTGCTACTGATTCCAACAAAGCCGGTCACTTCGGACTCATCGTTTGAGTTTTCTATACAACGCCGACTGGTGGTGCCCGAAGGTGGCGTACGAGTACCAAGATTGGAAATGCTAGACGCTCAGCAGAATGGAATGCAATCATACGTGGCACTACCACGTAATCTGGAAGATCGTCGAATCCAGTGGCAGGTTTCGCAGTTACAGCCGATACAGCAATGGACTTCACCGTTGATGGACTCGGCTATTTCTAATCAATCGCATGAAGTGTTCCTTGCATCACCGGTAGCCTGGGATGCTCATATTTTTAACGTTGAGGATGCGGAATCCGATCCGAATATTCGAATTTCCAATCACAGTATTCTGTTGGATCCAAATTCTGGTATTCAAGGAAGCGCGTGGTTTGTTGTTGAACCGGCAAACCACACGGAAGTAGGACTTTCCTTGCCTCAGGGTACCAACCTAGTAAGCGTTCTTGTCGGTAATATCTCTGTCGAACCTGAAAAGATCAGTGCCACGGAATATAAAATTGACTTGTTGACTCCATATTCACCGCAACTGGTTCGTGTAATCTTCCACCGTACACTTCAAATTGATAATCGCGGCATATCAACCATGGTCTTGGACTTGCCGAGAATCGCAAACGTTTCGGTCACTACGTCGCTATTGAGTATCGCAGTTACCGGTGACTCCAGATTGTTATCGGTGGAGGGTGCTGATAGCCGTACTGTAGAGGATTACCATTTGAGCCAACTGGAGAGTCTAAACGACGTGCTGGAAACAACCATTGATGTGGCAACGGGTCACTCATCCGTGTCACTTCAAAGAGAAGTGCAGAATTGGATGCAGCAATTTGCAGCAATCAAAGATGGAATGGCACACTTGGTTTTGGATGACGAATCACGTGGTCGTTTCCAGGAGGTGGGTGCTCGGCACGACCAGCTTAAAACCAGCGTGATATCAGGTGAAGTGTCTGATATTGCTGATTCGCTCGTATATCAAGATTGGGTCTGGACGAATCACGTTTCAGGCACGTTACAAACGGCAGTGTTAGAAGCACCTCAGGTGACAGTAAAAATCGAGTTTGCTCACTCGAGTGAACAGAGTATTTGGATGACCTTGTTCATGTTATCAATGGTGGCAATAACATTGTTTGCAATTCAAGCGGTTAGCAGCCATGTGCTAACGCTAGAGTGGTTGCAGTATAGCCCAAGAATGCTGATGGCACTTGCTGGTATCTGCTGGTGGATTTGGCTTTCGCCTAGTTTGTTTGGACTGTTTATTATTGCCATTTCTCTATTTTCTCAGTTTGTGAGCACCCGGCGGTTAGATATGCAGAGTCAGGTATCCTAGCCTCGTCTTCCCGATAGATGCCGATGGTTAAAGTTCTTGCATAATTCGTCTTGGCACAGAATTCTAGATTTGATAGCTTGCTACATCGCCAAAGTTGTCTGGCCTACCCATTTTATGAGATGCAAACGGCCTTTAGAGAGCCGCAGCATTACTGGGAGCCAAAGGTGAGCCACATGAGGGAAGGAGTCCACAATGGGGCTTGGGCAATCACAAAGAACTGATTTGCATATCCGATGGATGATCCGTCGTGATTTGCCAACTGTTCTGGAAATCGAAGAATCAAACTTTGAATTTCCCTGGACAGAGGATGATTTCTTGCGCTGCTTGCGTCAGCGGAATTGTATCGGCATGGTTGTGGAGCTGGACGATGAAATCGTCGGCTTTATGATTTACGAGCTTCATACCAACCGACTACATATTTTGAATTTTGCCGTTGCAGAATCTGCGATGCGACGGGGTATCGGTACAGCGTTGGTGGATAAGCTCGTTAGCAAACTGTCACCACACAGACGGAATCGAATTGTGCTTGAGGTTCGCGAGACGAATCTTGATGCTCAACTCTTTTTTAAGTCGCTGGGATTCCGAGCAATTTCTGTACTAAGAGATTACTACGACGATACGGTGGAAGATGCGTATCTGATGCAGTTCCGTTATACGGAAGAGCTTAAGACCGAGCCTGCTCCAGTGAATCGTATTTCTCGTATGGCGGGTTGATTCGTAGCACACATCAGTGATAGCGTGAGTTAAGCTGACACTATGCTCTTTAGGGTTAACCATGACAGTTGACCCGGCCATTGAATGACCGCGCGATATAGAAAAACAGGTATATGCAGGATACACTTGCGCAAACGTTTGTGATCATCATGGCCTTAGCGCCGGTTTGGCTCATTCTACTTGCGAGTCGCTGTATTGGCCTGACACCATTGCAGACAATACTCTGGGCGATATCAGCAATGTTTTGCTTGTTTTTGTGGCGAGGTCGATTGCACGGGCGTCTGCCGAGAACCACCCGAGGGGCTATTCTCATCGCGAATCACCGCTCAAGTGCTGATTCGCTAATCATTCAAATGGCCTGTTTTCGCCCAATTGGTTGGTTAATTGCAGCTGAATACATGCAAATCCCTGTGTTGGGAAAGATGATGCGGTACTTGGGCGCCATTCCTGCCGGTCGATCCGGTAACGATACCAAGGCAACAAGAAATGCAATTGCACATTGTCGAAATGGAGGAATGCTTGGCTTGTTTCCGGAGGGTCGGTTAAACAAGACCGATGAATTCATGCAGTCGGTACGTCCCGGACTAGTGTTGATTGCAGCACGCGCTGGCGTTCCGATTATTCCCTTTCACATCGAAGGGGGATCGCTGGGAACCAAGGCCTATTCACCATTCCTGCGACGCGGACGGATCACAGCAATTCTCGGTTCACCAATACACATTGAAAAGCCTGTAGACGGTCCGATGGAGAAAAGTGAGATCATCAAATGGACTCGAAAGTGTGTATCTGCCATTGCAGAACTTGGCGGACACGATGATTTTGAAGTGAGCATTGCTGGACGTAAGTGGCGTCCGGATTGAGGTAATTCCAAAAGCACGCTATTCGAAGTTTTCAATTCTCAATGTGGATTCAAGACGGTCGACATTTTGCATGGTATGCCTCACAGACTCCGATGCTGTATTGCCGCGACCGTAAACACTGCAAATCGGGTTCCCAACCTCCAACGTAGCATTGTGATCAGGAATGTCCGCGATGAAATCCCATTGGTTACAAATGGGAGTAAATCTGGTCGGCGACTTGGCAAATAGAATAGCGCGCGTCTCAATTGCTGAAAGTTTTTTGGAATGCTGAATTGGAATTAGTGGTTTATTGAGGCACGCGTCAATGTGTTGCTGTATGAGATTCGCACCAGTGCCATTACTGAGTAAATCCATGGATGCCGTGAAACGTGGGTTTATTTCAAGCAACCAGATTTGGTTGTTCCGGACTTTGAAGTCCAGGCCAAATAGTCCGACGATACCACACCTATGTGCGATTTCACTGGCCATAGTTGATATCGCCATGCTTAGAGAGTCCGCAACACGTAAAGGGCCGACACTGCCGCAGTATTGGAAGCGTGTTACCCCCAGTCGGCGAGTCATTCGTAAATGTCGAGTGATTCCCAGGACCCGCGTTTCAATACCGTTGCTAATGCAAGCAGCGCCAAGNGTGGGNCCTGGNATATATATCTGTACGAGCNTTTCCGCAGTTGCTGGTGGCTTTGTNCGCCAGATTTGAACTCCTTGACCGGCAGCAGACAACCGTGGCTTGGATATCCAGCACTGCAACTCGTTGTTTGTGAGGCTACCACGGGCTATCGCAGCATCAGGGTAATACCAATTGGCATCGATCGCCAATTCACTGATGAATTCAGGAGATCTGCATTTGTGGATTACATCCTGGTCGTTGCCCAGCAGTGTTTTCTTGGCAGCCAGTTGTGCGATTTGCTCCGGGTAGTTTTCTAGGCATCCTGTGTATAACCAATAGTTGGCTTTCGATGACTCAGCATGGTCGAACAGATCTTCAGGATAGTGATCGGCCTTAATACTGGCGTTAGATGCGGCCTGAGTATCTACGTCGTTAAACAGGTCGATTGCTGTTGCTTGGTATCCAGCAGCTGCAGCGATGGCCACACAGGGTCTTACACAGGCTCCGAGAATCAGGATTTCGCTGGATGACAACACGATTGGGTTCGACTGTGTTTTGAATGTATGGTTAATGGAAAGTGGAGATATCTCTAGAATCCACTCAATATCCGAGAGAAAGTCTGAAGAACAGCCTTAGGGTTCTTGCAATTGGCCACCGGTCTGTTATTTTCACCTCAGAGACGTTGTTTTGACAATGAGTCCAGAAGATTGAATCCTACTACGACGGAGATGTCATATGTCGATGTACATCGGTGAAGCCCTAACAGGCGATGGTAATGAAATTGCTCATATCGACTTGTTAATTGGTAGCAAGGATGGCCCTGTAGGCGCTGCATTTGCTAACGCACTAGCTCGCCAAAGTGATGGTCATTCAAACCTACTTGCAGTTCTTGAGCCAAATTTGGCTGTGAAGCCATCAACGGTCATGATCACTAAAGTGACAATTAAGGGTATGCGTCAGGCAGTCCAAATGTTTGGTCCTGCTCAGGCAGCNGTTGCTGAAGCTGTTTCAGACAGCGTTGCAAATGGNGTGATCCCGAAAGAACAAGCTGAAGATCTCGTTATNGTATGTGGTGTGTTTATTCACCCAGCCGCAGAAGATGATAGCAAGATATTCCAATACAACTACGATGCGACGAAGGAAGCGATCGCAAATGCAATGGCCAATAAGCCATCTGCTGATGAGATGCTTGCAGGTCGTGGAAATGCTGCTCACCCGTTTAAGGGTTGCTAGGGTTATCTGCCTCGTAGAATGAATCAATCGCCCAGGACATGATTTAATTGTCCTGGGCGATTTTTTTGGCACACTCAAGTTTAGAGTCTTNCCATACCCCNAAAANTCTGATGATTCTTTCGAAACAGAGATAAGTACAAATGTCCAAACCAAAGATCCTAATTCAATTTGATACTGACGGTCATGCATGTGCGTTTGATGGCGTGGTCGCTGTGGACAGCGGCATCGATCAGTTGTTTCAATACAGNAATATCACGCTCGATGATGTGCAGCGGCTTGTTTACGGTGCCATTTTCACCCGCGGTGTTGAAGATCTACATCAAACGGCAATCTTTGTTGGAGGCTCTGACGTAGCTAAGGGAGAAGCAATTGTTGAGAAGATCAATAATGTTTTCTTTGGTCCAATGCGAGTTTCGGTGATGATGGACTCCAACGGTTGCAACACGACAGCCGCAGCNGCAGTNTTAGCTGCTTCTCGGCATATCGAATTGAATGGTGCCACTGCTACGATTCTCGCTGGCACAGGGCCAGTCGGNGTGCGTGCTGCACGGTTGTTAGCNGGTNCGGGTGCNACGGTCCGAATNGGATCCCGAAGCCAGCAACGCGCGNCGGAAGCTGCGGCGACGATAAACGAGCGATTGCAGTCAGACGCAGTGACCGGTGTAGAGACTTCCTCAAGCGACCAAACGACAGCTGCTCTTGATGGTTGCAATATTCTCATTGCTGCTGGGGCCGCAGGTATCCAGNTGGTTGATAGCTCATGCTGGAATGGCAGTGAATCTCTCAAGGTGGCTGTGGATTTAAATGCTGTACCACCGCTTGGAATAGAGTCTGTTGATGTCATGGATCAGGCTGTGGATCATTCCGGCACGATTTGTTACGGAGCAGTCGGCGTGGGAGGAACCAAGATGAAGATTCACAAGGCTGCGATTGCCAGTTTGTTTAAATCAAATGACAAAGTTCTGGATGCCGAAGAAGTTTTTAAAATCGGTCTAGACCAGCAATAACACCGAGTACCGCTTTAATCTGCTGCGGCACTTGTATCCGGCTAATTTGTCGCAAATTCGCCTTGCTCTAATGCGGTATTTAAAGTATTTCTTTGCGACCGCTCGTGGTTCGCGGATGGCGTGCCTGCGCGTGGATTACGTTTTTTTGATGTAACGCAACGAATTCGCAGTACCGTTAATCCATTGACTTGCAATCCACATATAACTCATCAAACCAGTAGCATTAGGGTGAAAGCCTTCTGTGTAATGCTGCTGTGTATTACGTCTGTTTGTAGTGCACAGAATACTCCAGCTGTCTACAAACCATCGTCCATGTTCCCGTCGACAACCGTTCAGCAGGCTGGCCGAATCCAGCCATTACAACGCCTCAACAACGGTCCACGTGGTAGCAATGACATCGTACCTCCTTCGACACAATTCACTCCGGCGACCGATGAGCCTCAGGAAGCAATTGATGCCAGTGATTTAGACGGAAAACTGATTAAATCCATCGAGTTCAAGGGTCATAAATTCATGACGGAACAACGACTCATGGCAACGATCAATAGTCGCACAGACCGTAGTTTCGACAGCGGGTTGTTACAAGAAGACGTGCGAAATCTTTATCGAACCGGGTTGATTCGTGACGTGCGCGTCGTGACGGACCGAGTCGATGACGGCGTCTGCATTGAATTTGAGGTGTTTGAGCGACCAACGATACGATCGCTTAGATTTATTGGTAATCGTGGAATACTGGACGAAAAGCTATCAACCGAAGCGGGATTAGCAGCAGGCGATGCATTGAATCAGTACACAATTGAAGATGCCAAACGAAAGATAAAGGCACTTTATAAAAAGTACGGCTATCCAATGGTCGACATCAGAATTCTCGAAGGTGACAAACCAGGGCAACGAGACATCGTTTTTTATGTGATCGAAGGCCCACGAGAGAAAGTTGCCAAAGTGGAGTTCATTGGTTTTGATCCGGACCTCACCAATCCTGCTCGTTTGCAGAGCATTATCCAGACCGAGAAAGGCACACTTACGTGGCTCTACGGCGGTGATATGAATTATGAAAAAGTGCAGGAAGACGTAGATAGACTTGTGGCCTATTACAGAAACCTCGGGTACTTTCAGGCACGTGTTGGTGTAGAGACGACTCCGGATGAAAGTGGGCACTGGATCACCGTGCGATTCATTATCAATGAGGGGGTGCGATACGTGATCCGCTCAATGCAATTCTCAGGAAATACTGAATTCACCGATGCCGACCTGATGACGTTGATGTCACTTAGCGAGAATGAGCCGTTCAATCTTGGAGCGATGAATATCGACAATAACAGCATTAAGTCGGTATACGGTACTCGAGGATACATTTTTGCATCCATTACACCGGATATTCGTTTTCGTGAAACACCAGGTGAACTCGACATCGTGTTTAACGTCGACGAAGGCGAGCCATTTCGGGTGGGGCGTATTGACGTACGGATCGCTGGTGAGAACCCGAGGACACGTACAGATGTCATTTTGAATCGCCTTTCTATGATGCCAGGAGATATGGCCAATCGACGTCAGATGGAATCAAGCGAACGAAGACTTCGTCACAGCCAATTGTTTGAATCGAATCCTGCTATGGGTAAGCCGCCTACGATAGTGATCAGAGAGCCGGACTTGCAGACGATCAAGCCCCAATCACCTTTGCCAAGTGCTCCTGATCCAGTCAATGTTGGCGAAGAAGAGCCGACCCGTGCCACAGTACGAGGACAATCACCTGAACGACTTCCCGATATCGTGCCATTTCAGCGTTTCAAAGACGACCAAGATCAATGGCGGCCGCATCGATAGAAGAAAGGTCGTGCCGAGATGAAACACAGGCACGATGGTACAAATCAACAAACTACGAGAAACATTTTTGTGGCGCCGCCACAATTTACCGCGAATGAATAAGAAACACGATCAGCACAAGTATGAATATACGGCACGTCCGCTTACGTGGCTGATGCTTGCTGGAATGATTTGTATGCTGACTGCCTGTCAGGGCNTNTTTAGTCACAGGAATGATGCCCCGACACTCGCAGAACTGGCAGACGATTCTGTAACGGATTCCGAAACAAGTCAGAATGCCCGTCAAGTTCAGAGCTTGCGTGCGATTGATGGTGAAGTAGTTCTTGATGCCACGGATGATGATAGTAAGCTGCTGGAATCCGAAACAAAGCGTATTGATGGCACGGGTGAGCAAAGAGAGACGAAATCTTCCGGCGACATACAGAACGAGTTGCGCAAGGATGATGAAATACAAATTCGCAGTCAAAGCCCTTCTCAGAACTTGTACACGACTGAGTATGGTGACGATGGTACNGTTCAAACCGCTGAATACCGTCAACCNCCGAATCCAGCGACAAGCGGNGGGCAAATAAGNTATGCGGCAGCACAGTTGGGGCTCGACGGACCAACGGATAACTCGGTCGATACTCCTAATCCACTGTTGGATCCTGACAATCCACTGAATCGAGTACCCTTTGATGTCTACGTAGAAGAGGCTCGCACCGGTTCGTTCCACATTGGTGCTGGTGTTAACTCAGACGCAGGGTTTACCGGACAGTTGATGTATGACGANCGCAACTTTGACTACCGAGCGGTGCCGANTNGCTGGCAGGACTTTCGTGATGGAAAAGCATTCCGAGGTGGTGGTCAGGGATTCCGTNTCGAAGCNATGCCTGGNGAATGGTATGAACGCTATATGTTGCAATACAGCGATCCGTACTGGAGAAATACCAACATTTCGATGAGTTTCAGCGGTTATTACTACGACCGTATTTACCGTGATTGGGATGAGAACCGTACCGGTGGCCGGATTTCGTTCGGTTATAGATTGACACCCGACCTCTCGGTAAACGGGTCATTAAAGCTTGAGAGCGTGGAAATATCAGATCCGCGTGTATCTGGTGTGGCGGACTTGGAAAACGTATTAGGTGAAAACGATAATTACTCATTCAGAATGTCGTTGTCTCACGATACGCGCGATGCACCATTTCTGGCAACCGAAGGTCATTTCTTTGAAATGAGTTTTGAGCAAACGTTTGGTAGCTTCACCTACCCCACTGGTGAAGTGGAATATAGTAAGCACTTTCTCGTGCGAGAGAGAGCCGATGGTACAGGGCGACACACGTTTTCATATAACCTAGGGTATGCGGTAACGGGCGATGACACTCCACTGTTTGAACGCTTGTATGCTGGCGGTTANGCCACAATTCGTGGGTTCCGTTTTAGAGGTGCTTCACCGGTGGACAATGGCGTTCAGGTGGGTGGAAATATGCGATTCCTCGGAACCCTGCAATATATGTTCCCAGTGACGGGTGACGACATGTTGCGTGGTGTNGTATTTACAGATTTCGGAACGGTGGAAGAAACAACCCGCGTCGAGTGGGAAGACTTCAGAGNGGTTGTTGGATTTGGCTTGCGGATTTCAATTCCGATGATGGGGCCAGCTCCGTTTGCCTTTGATTTTGCGATCCCATTGAATCGCGAAGAGACTGACCAAATTCGAAACTTCAGCTTCTTCTTTGGCATATCAAAAACGTAGAATATAGATGTACGCTCGCTCGTNCACTTCCTCGTCTGAGCATGGATAGTGCGATGCGTACTGCATCATTGCTACGATTTTCCTNAGCCGACNCCAGAAATGCTACAGATTTTCAATTGCCCACATTGCCANGGCGTTTTTAAAGCGGAATGTGATACTGCCAATTCACAGGTGGAATGCCCTCATTGTTTACATGCCGTCGACGTCGGTGCGCTGCCTACTAATGATCACGAGAGAAACAACTCAGCTCAAGAGGCAGCGGAAGTCAACGAGCAAGCACAAGCGTTGGAATCAACGCAAACAGTGGAATCACCAGGAACAGTCGATGCCGCAACCGACTCCGGTGCNGNACCATATGAAAAACCAGCAATGAAGGTCACCGAGGCGGAAGTCACCCGGTCAATTCTTCCACCTGGATTCAATAAAACCCGAAAACCAGATGATGAAGTTGAGCCATCGGCNGTACCAGAAGAGTCAGTGAGTTCAACGGAAGATGGCGACGAGGATTTGGAACCATTGCTTACCGTTCCCAGTGTGGTGAGCCCTGAGGTAAATGCGATACCTGAGGACNTGGATGTGGAAGAACCAGAACCAATAACTGAAGCGGTAAGTGAGGATAACACATCAAACGAATCCGATTATGAAGATGAAGATGAAGACCTCGTATTGCCGTCATTACTCGAAAACGCTGCAACGATTTCTTCAACAGATCAGGTACTGGGAAGCCTGGCAGAAAGTGATTCCACGCGATCAATGTCCGCGGGAATCCACGTGATTGAGACAAACGAGGAAGAAGCAGCGTTGATCGAACGTGTGATTGAGGATCGACGACAGTTTAAACGCAAGAAAAACGTTGTCATGTGGTTTTTTGGATTTGTCATCATCGCTCTGACCCTCCTCTTGTTGATTAAATGACACTCGGGACTAAGTCATGACGCACGGGCAATTGTGCGATATAATGGCCGGAGTTTCTTATCTCGTTGTCTACCACATACGTCGCCAAGGCTGGCGACAAATACGCTATGGCAAGTACAGTTCCTAATCATCCATCAGCTTCTGACATTCTTGAACGACAACCGCCGTTTGATTTAGCTGCAGAACGCGGCGTGTTGGGTAGCGTCATCCTCAAGCCCGATGTTCTTGATGATGTTGTATTGATGCTTCGCAGTGAAGATTTTTACGATGATGCGCATCAGACGCTATATCGTGAAATCTGCATCATGCATGATGAGGGTAAGATGATTGACCCGACGCTTTTGGTATCAAGACTGAAGGCGAGTGGCCAATGGGAATCAATGGGAGGAGCGCAGTTTCTCGCGACGGTTAGTAAAAGTGTTGCAAACGCCGCTCATGTGATTTACTACGCTGAGTTGGTGCGTGAGAAAGCCACATATCGGTCCTTAATCGATGTTGCGACGGAAATAGTGCGTGAGGCGTATAATCAGACGGATGATGCTAGAGCCCTTCTGAGTGCCTCAGAACAGAAAATATTTAGTATTGTTGATGACCGTGGTAGTTCCAGTGTTGCTCCGCTAAATGAAATCCTCCATCTGGCGATGGATCGGATGGAAGCCAGGATGGCTGGTGAGCACACAGATGGCAGTGTCGACACATTTTTTCATGACTTTGATCAAATGACCGGCGGTTTGCATCAGTCTGAATTGATTATTCTTGCTGCCCGCCCAAGTATGGGTAAGACTGCTCTGGCGATGAATATCACCGAAAACGTCGCAGTTCAGGGCAATCATCCGGTATTGTTTGTTAGCCTCGAAATGTCATCGTTGGAATTATGCGACCGGTTGCTTTGTAGCGCGGCGCAAGTGAATGGGCACCGCCTGAGAAACGGCACGATTTCCAATGCAGACCGGCAGCGGCTGGTTGAAACCGCATCGGAAATGTCTCAGGCTCCGTTATACGTTGATGACTCTCCTACACGTACGGTCAGCGAAATTGCTGCGGCAGCCCGCAGAATTCTCAAGAAGCATGGCAAACTAGGTATGATTGTCATCGACTATTTACAGCTGATTGAACCGGATAATCCACGCGATCCACGTCAGGAACAAGTGGCTCGTATTGCAAGGAGATTAAAAGGCCTTGCACGTGACTTGGAAGTCCCTGTTTTGTGCCTTGCTCAGTTGAATCGACAAGCTGAAGATAGTCGTGACCATCGACCTCGGCTTAGTCATCTTCGGGAATCGGGTGCAATTGAACAGGACGCTGATGTGGTCATGTTCATTCATCGCGAAGAGTATTTTCACCGTGGCGATGAAGCTGAGCAGTTCAAAGGTCAGGCGGAGTTAATCATATCGAAGCAGCGAAACGGACCAGTGGGAACCGTAGAACTCGTCTGGCAAAAAGAATTCACCCGCTTCAGCGACAAGGCACCGGAACGGCTCGAGGCATTTGACGATTACAACGAGCCGACTGGATTCTAGAAGGATCTTTGTCTCAGGTAGCAGCTTGGGTTAGCTGGCATGCGGAGATCATATGATCTGCTGGAGATCAGTTGTTGCGATCTCTGTCGGATCACTAGTGTGAGCATTGCTCGTAGATCCGTGTACAGGCACGACGCCGGCATGCGTCATCCAGTTTTTACGAACGAATGTGGTGACTACTCTTCGTCACTCGTTGAAGGAACGACCCAGACTTTGAGCTCAGCAGCATCGATGTCTGGATGCAGGCTTACCTTGACTGTATACAAGCCAAGTTCTTTTAGTTGGCCATCCAATTTGATGGAGCCGGTTTCAACTTTGATACCTTGTGCGGCCAGTGCACCGGCGATTTCAGACGTGCCAACACTTCCGTATAGCATACCTTCTTCATTAGCATTGGCTTCGATCGTGAGGCTTTGCTCTGCGATTTCAGCGGTCTCTTTTGCCAAATCAGCCAATCGTGCTTTTTCGATTTCTTCGATTTGAGCACGATGCTTGTCAACCATCCGCTTGTGATGATCTGTTGCAACGGTAGCAAGTCCTTGTGGCAGAAGGTAATTGAATGCATAGCCAGGTTTTACTTCAATTACTTCACCAGATCGACCGAGGTTGTCTACTGATTGGATCAGTAGTAACTCAATACCGCCGTTAGGACCTTTTGGAAGGCGTTTAAAAGGTCGTTTTTTCTGAGCTGTTCTAGGCATGTTCTATCTTTAACAGTCTAAATTGATTGTTCTTTTGCTGAATGGCGAGTTATTCGCGTTACCCAGCGTTGAATACTTATTTTGTTCTCACTTTGACATGCCGTCAACGGCTGAGGCCTAAAACGGAATGTCACTTTCGCCGGCGTCGGAGAATCCCCCGTCTGCTGGCGTGTTTTGGGCTGGTGGGTTTTGGTTATAGCCTTGATCGCCACCGCCCTGGTTGTAGTTATTGCTTCGGTTATCGTTGCCACCACCTTGGTTGTAGTTATTCCCCTGGCTATAGCTACCGCCTCCGCCGCCGCCACTACCGCCATTTGATCCAAGAAAGACAACTTGGTTTGCAACGACAATAACCTTGGATCGTTTCTGGCCATCCTGTTCCCAGCGATCTTGCTGTAGGCGACCTTCGACCATGACAGGTGATCCCTTCGTCAGCCGGTCATTTGCCATTTCAGCATCGCGTTGCCACAGTGTTACGTCAAAGAAGGATGCTTCATCTTCCCATTCGCCTTGTTGGTTGCGTCGGCGATTATTTACAGCTAGCGAGATTTCAGCAACGGCAGTTCCAGACCCGGTATGCCGCAGTTCAACATCGCGCGTCAGCCGTCCTACCAGCACAACTTTATTGAAATTATTAAAGCCAAACATCGTTCACTCCTTTGAGATTTCTGCTGGATTTCCTTAATTCTGGTCAAGCCAATAAATCGCAGGACCGGCTATGACTCACAGGCCATTGGCAGTCTATCAGAGCCCGCAACCAGTAGCAACTAATTGCTTGTCAGTGACTGACAGGCAACAGGTCGGCCACGCAGGTCTCTTACTCTTCGGTGCTGCTTTCCGCAGGTTCTGCCGAATCTGTTGCTGCAACTTCAGCTGTCGGTGCATCGGCAGTATCACTGGCGGCATCATCTGCAGCAGGTTTTTCAGTGCTTTCTGCTTCCTCAGCAGCGGTAGCGATACCCTTGGCGTGTGAAACGAGGGTATCAACGAGCCGCGGATCAATCTTGATCGTTAGGTTTCGCATGACATTATCGTTTAGACGACATGATCGTTCAAAAGCGGTAAGGCCAGTACCTTCCATGCTGAAATAGGTCAGCCAGTAGGTACCCTTGCGATTTCCGTTAATTGGATATGCCAGTTTTTGTTCATTCCATAGACGGGTTACCAGTATTTCACCGTCATTATTGGTAACCATATCTGAGATGCCTTGTGCAACAGCTTGTGGGTCGCGTGCATATCGATTGGAGTCCAGGATAAACAGACATTCATAGACGTTACTTGCCACGTCTCACTTCTCCTTATAGAAGTCTAAATAGTTGTAATATCAGTTGCCGGCCTTTTCCTTGCCAGCATCATCGTTTGTGTTTTTTGTTTGTTCGGGTGATGCATTGAAACGATTCATACACGAATCGATCCCTTGTGACACCCAGTGGGCAACGGCATCTGCGGCTTTCACAACAGCATCGATCATGATCGGTTGTTCTGCCTTGGGTACTCTACCGAGTACATAGTCAGGCCGACTTAAATAGTCAGGGACCTGACCGATACCAATTCGCAATCTCGGCACCGCATCGGTTGCGAGGTGATGCACGATATCACGCAGCCCTTTTTGACCCCCATCAGACCCTTTAGGTCGAATGCGAAGCCGTCCTACTGCGAGGTGCAGGTCGTCACAAATAACCATGACATCTGCCGGATCGATTTTGAAGAACGCCTGCGCGGCCTTCACACTTCGTCCACTCGCATTCATATAGGTATGAGGGCAAAGTAGAAGTGTTTTTTCACCACTAATTGTGGCGTCCATCACTTCGCCTTCAAATTTTGCACGCGGCCTGGATTGACCATGCCGTCGAGCAAGTTCCTCAATCACCATCCACCCTATATTGTGTCTGGTTCCCTGATACTTTTTGCCAGGATTACCAAGTCCAACGATGAGTTTCATGACAATCTTGGATGTACTTTATTCTTCCTCACCGTCGTCCTCGTCATCATCGCTTTGACCAATGAGTTCCGGCTCTGCTGCAGCGTCGAAGCTAGCGGGATCTTCTTCATCCATCTCTTCAACAATCACGCAGGTGACAACAGGGGTATTTGGGTCTGAAAGCAGGGACACGTTTTCGGGCATTTCAATATCTGCCAATGTGAGTGTCTCATCGATTTCAAGACTATTGATGTTCATTTCCAGTTTTTCAGGAATGGCAAGCCCCGGGCAGGCGACCATTGTTTGGTGAAGTAGATGTCGTACCACGCCGTTGGCAGAGGTTCCAGGTGCGCTACCACGCAATTCAATGGAAACCGATACTTCTACTACTTCGTCCGCTGAAATTCGGACGAGATCCAGATGCAACACGCTTGATCCGAGTGCGTCCCATTGGCAGTCTGATATCAATACGTTGGATTCTACTGCACCGCTTAGTTCAATAACTTTGGAGCCGGCGCGTACGACAGACCTTATAGCTTCTGCAGGCAGACTGATATTTACATTATCTTCGCCATGTCCGTATACATTGGCTGGAATGTGACCAGCTTTTCGGAGGCGACGGGTGTTTGCTGTACCAAGCTGCTCTCTTAACTCGGTTTGGATTGCATCCGACATGGAAGCCCTCTTATCTATTTGCTAAACAGCGTTTTTGTCTTTGAATTATTCTTTTGCACGCGACTACGCTTCAACGTAACGCTTATGCTTTCAACACTTACCTACTTACATTTTAAGTATGCGTCAAACAACTCATTTTGCCATAAAGTAGGTTGAGTACAAGGGCTGACTCGCGCGGAAATCGGGCTTATATAACGTGAAAAAGCGTCCTTAAGATGCGTCCAGCAGCACTACCCTAAGTATCTTTGTCCGGTCTGAAAACAGCAACGACGTCATCGACGGGAACTACAAACAGCTGATTATCCGGTTCGAAATCAACTGGAATCGCATCCTTTGGATGGAAAAGGATCTTGTCGTATTGGCGTAAGGGAACATCGTCATCATTTTCCACTTGTGTTGAAATAGTAACGATTCGCCCCGTAATGGTCGGGATCTCAGCGGCATCCGGCAATGCGATACCACCTTTCGTTTCGCGTTTTGGATCATCCTTGCGTACGAGAACGCGAGAGCCGATTGGTTCAACGTATTCGAAGCTTGTCTTTTTTTTACCCATTTGTGCTCAAATGCCTAATGCTCAAATGCCTATAAGTTCCTAAGTTTCAATTGTGTCTCGATGTGTATTTTGGGCATCCATTTTTTAGGACGTTGCGAACATCGAGCTAATCGACTGATCGTGGTGAATGCGTTTAATAGCCTCAGCTAGTAACGGTGCAACAGTCAGTACTTCGATTTCATCAATATTGTTGTCCTTTGACAGTGGTATGGTGTCGGTAAGCACCATACTGTTGATCGGCGAATTTTGAATGCGCTCAATCGCAGGGCCACACAAAACTCCGTGTGTTGCTGCCACATGTATTTCACTGGCGCCAGCAGCTGCGACTAATTCCGCAGCTCCACAAATGCTGCCAGCGGTGCTAATCATGTCATCAAACATCAAGGCGACTTTACCTTCGATAGGGCCGCCAATCAGGTTTTGTTGTGTTGTCTCCATCGCACTGGCGCGTCGTTTATCAACGATAGCCAGATTGCCACCGAGTCGTTTTACGTGCCCAATTGCTCGCTTGATACTTCCTTCGTCCGGGCTAACTACCACGATGTTATCGTCAGAATAACCCTTATTGCGCAGATATTCGTTGATCACAGGTGCAGCGTACAGGTGATCCACCGGGCAATCGAAGAATCCTTGAATCTGGGCAGCATGCAGATCCATCGTAAGCACACGGTCCGCTCCTGCTCGTGTGATTAGGTTGGCACAAAGTTTTGCCGTGATCGGCACGCGACCTTCATCCTTGCGATCTGACCGTGCGTAGCCGAAGTAGGGGATGACTGCCGTAACCCGCGAAGCACTGGCACGTTTACAACTGTCGATCATGATCAACAGCTCCATCAGATTATCGTTGACTGGCGGGCATGTGGGTTGAATTAGATAAACGTCACGTCCACGTACATCTTCTTCAATCTTGCAGTGACGTTCGCCATCCGGGAATTCACTTAACGTAATTGCACCGAGAGACAGATGGAGGAATCCACAGATATCCTCAGCGATTTTTGGGTTGGCGTTTCCGCTGAATATCTTCAGTTCGCGCATTTAATACCCCATCCTTCTCATTGCTGATTCGACAATAGCTAGTTCTTCCGGGGTGTTCACACTTAGTGCTTCACAGGATTGAAGTATGGGATCTGCAATTACCAGTCTCCCATGTTCTTTCAGGATACTCGGGCAATCCGTTAGATAATACTCCTGCTGTTGGTTTTCTGGTTTTAACTCACTCAGCGCCAGTGACAAACCCCTCGCATCAAACACGTAAGTACTCATATTCACTTCGCTGATGGACAACTGCTCATCCGTAGCATCGCGTTGTTCCACGATAGAGTCAAATGCTCCGCTACTGTCACGCACGATCCGTCCAAGACCGGTGGGATCATCTTTAAGTAGTGTGCCTAGGATACAAGCAGGTTTTTCCGTTTCAAACCGTTGCAAGAGTTTCTCAATGGATGTTGATTGAATCATCGGGGAATCACCGGCAACTACCAACACTGGGCCCTCGTGCGATTCGATTTGGTTACGGCACATCATAACCGCATGTCCGGTGCCAAGCCGCTCAGCTTGCACGGCAAATTCAATTCCACTAAAGGCATCGAGTGAGTCTTTGACCAAGTCCGCCCGGTATCCGACCACTACGACGCAGCGTTGAACTCCTGCGGCATTTAACGCTGATACGACATGATGGATCATTGGCTTTTCACACGCCGGGAATAGGACTTTTGGCAAGTCGGAGTTCATCCTCGTGCCTTGTCCGGCTGCCAGGATGACAGCAAGTGTGTTCGCCATAGGTATCACTTGAATTGCTTGATTTAGTGGTCAACGTGTGAGCAACAGTCACCATTTTCTCATCGGAAAGGCAGATTGTATAGGGTCGCCGGATAACGGACAACTCGTTGACACCCGTGTTCATCCGTACTTAAAATGACCTGCTTCCAGATTACACTTTGTCGTAAGCAGTGCAGTTTGGATTCGATCAATGCCCGAATCCGTGTGATGTTATCACAATAGTGGTCGGATGCTGAAAATACGGTAATTCTCATGCAACATGCGATTGAAAAAGCTGATACTCTCATCGAAGCATTAGGCTGGATTCGCCAGTTTCGTGGCAAGACTACGGTCATTAAACTTGGAGGCAGTTTATTGCAGGACGAGGCCGCGTTGCGCCACGTATTGTTGGATATCGTGTTCATGGAAACTGTAGGTATGCGCCCCGTGATTGTGCATGGAGGCGGTGCTGCCATTAGCAAAGAGATGGACACGGCAGGAATTGCACCGGAGTTCATTCACGGACGCCGTGTAACAAATGACCAAACACTGGAAATCGTTGAAAAAGTCCTTGCGGGAGATGTTAACCGTCGTCTGGCAGAATTGATCGAAGAAGTGGGTGGGCGTTCCATGACGCTGAACTTTGAAAGCACCCCTGTACTGTTTGGTGAGAAGACTACGGTTCGAGTCAGTGATGAGGATGTCGACCTTGGTTGGGTCGGTCGCGTGACCGACATCGACAGGGTTGTTATTGAAAACCTTTGCTATGCTGAGACGGTTCCCGTGATTCCGTCGATGTGTATCGATGACGATGGCCAGAAGTACAACGTCAATGCGGACACGGCGGCCACGGTTGTCGCACAACTGTTAGGGGCAGAAAAACTGGTGTTCCTGAGCGATGTAAACGGAGTCTTGCTTGATGAAGATGACGAGTCGTCTCGGATTGAATCACTAACTGCTGATCGTGCCCGTGAACTAATTGCAAACGGGACGATAACCGGCGGCATGATTCCCAAGGTGGAAGCATGCCTAGAAACGCTCGATCGTGGTGTAGGAAAAGTCCATATTATCGACGGTTCGATTCGGCACTCTGTATTGCTCGAGGTTTATACAACCGATGGCATTGGTACGCAAATTGTTAAACAGTAAGCACAAATTTCGCAATTTTATGTTGGCGGAATATTACTTCTTAAACAGATCGAGGAATTTTTCATGAGTAACCTTGAAGCACTTAGCTCACAGCAAACGGTAGAGTTATTCAAGCAGTATGTGATTCCAAACTACGGTCGCTATGCGGTGAATCTGGTTCGTGGCGAAGGCTCATGGATCTGGGATGCTGAAGGAAACCGCTATCTAGACCTGTTTCCCGGTTGGGGCTGCAATCTGATCGGCCATTGCCCGCCACGCGTTGTGCAGGCCGTTCAAAAACAAGTAGAAACACTTGTGCACGTGCCGAACAGCTGGCATATGCAACAGCAAGGGGAGTGGGCAAAGCTGCTGTCTGACCGAAGCTTTGGCGGACAGGCTTTCTTTTGTAACTCAGGCGCGGAGGCAAACGAAGCAGCGATCAAACTGGCTCGACTACATCACGGTCCACAGCGATATAAGATCATTACGTTTGAAGGCGGTTTTCATGGCCGCAGTCTGGCAACGACCACTGCGACCGCGCAGCCTAAATACCATGAAGGACTTGGGCCTCTCGTTGCAGGTTTTCTGTATGCTCCGCACGGCGATTTGAACGCTGTAAAAGAACTGATTGACGATGAAACCTGCGCCATCATGATTGAACCGGTTCAGGGCGAAGGGGGAGTGAGGATACCACCTGCGAGCTACCTAAAGGGACTCAGAGAGCTTGCTGATCAACATGACTTGCTGTTGATCTTTGATGAAGTTCAGACGGGTTGTGGTCGCACGGGTAAGTGGTTCGGTTATCAGTACTTCGACGTCACTCCGGATGTCATTACGTTGGCGAAATCTCTTTGCGGCGGGGTCGCAGCCGGCGCGATGATGACAACTGCAGAAATTGCACCGAGTCTCCGCCCAGGGATGCACGCGGCGACATTTGGAGGCAATCCAATCGCGGCAGCTGCTGGTATTGCCACCATTGAAACGATTGAAGAAGAGGGGCTGCTGGAAAACGTTGTATCGTTGAGCGAGTTTTTCAAGTCGCGATTCGAGGAACTCAAGACTCAATGTCAATGGATACGCGAAATCCGCACCGCAGGAATGATGGTTGGCGTTGAACTGGATGTTGACGGTACACCGGTTGTCCAGAAATGCCTCGAACGAAACTTGCTGATTAACTGTACACAAGGAAATGTGATCAGATTACTACCAGCCATGAATCTTTCTATGGAGCAAGCGGAACAAGGATGTGATGTTATTTGTGAAGTACTCTCAGCTTTGCAGCCGTAAATAAAGATGCAACGTCGCTGCAGCAAAATTGTTAACCGCACAACTTGGTTCACATTAGCTCATTTGCTCCTAATTAAACATTTGACAAAACCATGAAACACGTACTATCGCTATTTGACTTGACGCCCGATGAGATTCTGGCCGTGTTAGAGAAGTCGTCTGAGCTAAAGGCAGCTCTCGAGACTGGAGAGCGTCCAACGCTTCTCAAAGGGGTGAATCTGGCAATGCTCTTTCAGAAACAAAGCCTGCGAACTCGGGTTAGTTTTGAAGCGGGCATGGTGCAGCTTGGCGGTAGTGCGATGTATCTCGGCGCCGACGTAGGGTGGGGAAAACGAGAATCCGTAAAGGACTTTAGCGAAGTGTTGTCTCAGTATGTTGACTTTATTGCCGTACGAGCAAAGAAACATCAGGATGTCGTAGACCTAGCGCAATTTGCTACCTGTCCTGTCATCAATGCGCTGACCGATTACTCTCATCCGTGCCAGGCGCTAGCTGATGTATTGACGATTCAGGAAGTTCACTCGGATGTAAACGGAAAACATCTTGTTTACGTAGGCGATGCAAATAATGTTGCGAGAAGCTTGTCGATCATCTCACTGAAGTTGGGGATGAAGATTTCTATCGTGTGTCCGGAAACATACCAGTTCACCGATGAGGAGATCCACGAAATTCAATCCGGCTGTGAAGTAGATGGCGGGATTGTGCAAACAAGTGATATTTCCGAAGGTGTTGCAACAGCTGATGCCATCTATACCGATGTATGGGCCAGCATGGGGCAAGAGAGCGAGCAGGCTGCTCGCGAGAAGGCCTTTGCGGAGTACCAAGTCAACGAGCGTCTGATGGCGTCGGCACCTGGCTCTGCCATCTTCCTTCATTGTTTACCCGCCCGACGAGGGCAAGAGGTAACCGATGGCGTGATGGACGGGCCGCAAAGCTATGTGGTGCAACAAGCTGCTAACCGTATGCACGCTCAGAAGGGTTTGCTAGTCTGGTTGCACGAACAATCTTGAATACAACAATCTTTGAATTGCCACTCTGCGGTTAAATAGGAAGGCCGAGTTAAGAAACGATGCCAAAACGACCTCGAACACAACTGCGCGACGTATCTGTTAAGCGAAAGTTTACAAAGTCGTCGCCAGGAAGCGTACTGATCCAAGCTGGAAACACTGTGGTGCTGTGCACTGCCAGTATTTCAGATCATGTTCCACCGTGGATGGAGGGCAAAGGCAAAGGTTGGATGACTGCCGAATATTCCATGTTGCCTCACAGCACGACTCCACGAAAACGTCGTGAGCGGTCAAAGGTCGACGGCCGGACAACGGAGATACAACGCTTGATCGGTCGCAGTTTGAGAGCGGTCGCTGATCTGGAG
>PAXU01000050.1 GCA_002714565.1 Rhodopirellula sp. | reverse complement strand
AGCGGGTGCCTGCTAACCGTACTTGTTTTAGCCAGCTATATGTGTGTGACAATTAACTAGGAAAGAAGACGATGGCGAAAAAGAAAGCGGTTAATAAGAAACCCGCTGCTAAAAATAAAGTTGCCACGAAGAAGACGGCCAAGAAGAAGGTGACTCGTAAAAAGACGGGAAAGAAGAAACCTGCTGCCTCCACGATCAGTGCCAAGTTGGAAAAGACCATTGAGAAGGACTTTCAGGCTTGTGAAGAACTGCTGCGAACCGGTGCAGGTCGAAACGAGTGGATTGAGAAGAACTGTAAACGGATGAAGTCCTGGCAGGAAGCGGCGAAGGTCGGCGACGCTCGCGGTCAGGTGCTTTACGGCCTCTGTTACTACTATGCGCACGGTGTAAAAGAGGATGAGAAGAAGGCAGTTGAGTGGTTCACCGCCTAAGCCGAGCAGGGGAATGCCCAAGGACAGTTTTCTCTTGGGCAGTGTTACTACGTCGGCCAAGGCGTGAAAAAAGATGAGAAGAAGGCCGTCAAGTGGTTCACAAAATCAGCGGAGCAGGGGAATGCCGTAGGGCAGCTTTTTCTTGGGTCATGTATTTACAACGGCCACGGAGCGAAAAAGAACCAAAAGAAGGCCATCGAGTGGTTCACGAAATCAGCTGAGCAGGGGAATGCTGAGGGGCAGTTTTTCATTGGGGACTGTTTCTATTATGGCAACGGCGTCAAAGAGGATTACGAGATGGCGGTTGAGTGGTTCACGAAATCAGCTGAGCAGGAGAATGCCCGAGCGCAGGCTTTTCTTGGGCAGTGTTTCTATTTTGGCAACGGCGTTGAAGAAAACCACAAGCAGGCCGTCGAATGGTTGACAAAATCAGCTGAGCAGGGGAATGCCCAAGGGCAGTGGGCTCTTGGGCGGTGTTTCTATTTTGGCCAAGGCGTTGAAGAAAACGACAAGAAGGCCGTCGAATGGTTCACAAAATCAGCGGAGCAGGGGAATGCTGAGGGGCAGTTTTTCATTGGGGAGTGTTTCTATTATGGCAACGGCGTCAAAGAGGATTACGAGATGGCGATTGAGTGGTTCACGAAATCAGCTGAGCAGGGGAATGCCCGAGCGCAGGCTTTTCTTGGGGAGTGTTGGCGAGACCATGGCAACGGCGTCGAAGAGGATTACGAGATGGCGGTTGAGTGGTTCACAAAATCAGCGGAGCAAGGGGATGCCGATGCCCTTTGTGCGTTAGGACGACTCTATGATTTGGGTTTAGGTGTCGGACAAGACAAAGACCTCGCCGCCGTGCACTACCGACGGGCGGCGGAACTTGGAAATGCGGCGGGAATGGGAGCTCTGGGGTCTATGTTGTGTGAGGAGGAGCCAACAACAGAAGAAGGTATGCAATGGATGATACGAGCAGCCGAATTAGGAGACCACACGATAGTAACATATGCAAATAAACGAGGCAAAACAGTATCGGAATTAACCAGCGGCCTTCTTCTTTACAAAGACGTCGGCGCGTCCCAATACGGACAGTGGGTTCAAAACCCCAATCCTGACGTGAGTGAAAAGAAAGTACTCACGAAAGCGATTGCTCAACAGTTCCGGGAAGATAAGAATTCTGTAGATCTGGGAGAGTTCACGGCGATTGAAGACGAGGCGGCGAAGATCTTAGTCAAATCGGACTGCAGTCTTGACTTGAGCAACCTCAAGACGCTTTCAGATGCTGTGGCTGCAAGTTTGAGTAAAATTCAGGGTTGGTCCCTTACCCTCGATGGTCTTACCGAGCTTTCCGATGCAGCGGCTGAGAGTTTGAGTAAATGTTCGTGAGTTCTTCATTTAGGGGGCCTAAAGAGTCTTTCTGACGCATCTGCAGAAAGTTTGAGTAAGCACAACGGCGCCCTTTGGCTAAGAGGTCTGACGAGCCTATCGGATCAGGTAGCGGAGAGCTTGAGTAAGCATAAGGGAGGCGAAATCTGCCTCGACGGCCTCTCTAAACTTTCCGACGCTGCGGCCGAGAGTCTGGGGCAGTATAAGGGTACTCTTGATCTCAATAACCTGAAGAGTCTTTCTGATGCGGCTGCCATGGGGTTAGCTAAACATGAGTACCGACGTGAAGAATTGGATTTAGGAAATGGGCATAGCATTCCATCCATAATCTGGTCGCTAGGACTCTCTGTCATTAACAGCCTTAAGGCCAGTGAAGGTCATATTGCCTTATGCGAAAGGCTCATACAGTCACAGAGTGCATGGTTCTCGCACCTTAACATTCTTTCGGACGAAGCCGCGGAAGTTCTTGCAAGATGTGAAGAACTGGTCTTTGAACATGGGCCCGACAAATTATCGGATAAGGGTGCCCAAAGTCTTGCAAGGAAACGACCTAAACTTGGTCCACCGCTCACTCGCCGCAAAGGTGGCCGGATCAACCTCGACCAGCTCCCCGCCTCCGCCGCCCAAATCCTCCGCGACGCCGGGCATGGGTAGTGAGGGGTTAGTCGTGGCTAAGCAACTCCGCAATCTCTGCTTTTACGCTCTCGCCTAACTCATCCCAACGGTCAATTAACAACGCCACAACCTGACTGAGCGATATTGTTGCCCCCACCTGTGCCCCCAGATTTTCTGTAGGCAGCTTCGACAGTGGCAAAGCATAAGACTTGCAAACGCCACATCAATAGAACAAACTGGGCTTTAAGGTCACTTTCCATGAATGTAAATGCACTATTGAACCATCACTGTCCATACTGTGATGAGCGGATTGAGATTGTCAATACATCTCAATGTCCTGTTTGCGATGCAACAAACCTTGTTTGGCTTCCGATTGAACATGAATTGCTTGCTGATTGCATGAATCGGGTATGCGTGAAGGCAAGTGAAGCAGAAAGGGCGAAGCGGTTGATCCCGACTATGCTCGATATGCGACTGCAGAATGATATGAATGCATTTGCCAGTCCAAAAGATGAAGAACCGTTTCGCAAACTCGAAACTGAACGTTCTGGCATGGCTTGGCTATTGTTTAGCACTGATGGAAGAATTACACGCTCACAATATTTGTTCTGGAATATAGCAGTAAGTTGTATTGGACCGATTTTGGGGATGTTGGTCGTGTTACTTGGCGAGGCAGCCAAAGAAAATTACCGTTGGCCAACCATCTTCTTAAATATTCCCATATTTATCATCGTAGCTATCATCCTAATTTCCGGTATAGCTATAACCGTGAAGCGTTTACACGACATGAATCTACCCGGCAGTTATTTTCTTTTGGGTGTTGTTATTCCATTTGTAAGTCTTTGGTGGCTGTTTGCTCCCGGTAAGAACACGTCAGAATCCTACAATCGCTTTGGCAAGGACCCCAGGGCAGGGCGATGATTGATGCTCAGCGGTGTGCGGATCTGTTGAATATTCCAAAACCTTTATTGGTAGAAAGCCAAATCTTTCACTAGACTAGTCATCATTTCTGNGATAAGNGACTGCTTTAGATCCGNGCTAAAAAGAGGCTGAAGTAGTTTGAACTGCTCAACGACAACCTTCTCGTGTAAATCTGCGTCGGGTTCTGCGTCGCGCTCAACACAAATCATTCTGGAACCCGCAGAAAACACGGTAAGTTCGAGTCCCGCCTCGGCTATTTCTCTCACACACGCTATGCATATCGCGGACCTACGGTNCACGTTATCTTTTTACTCACTCTCTTGTCGCCCGTCGTCGCTTCGCTCCGCCGGACGACGCTAGGATAATACGAGCNCACAGGGCTTGTCGCCACTATCTTCTCCTAATCGCAACTCCCGTCAGACGAGGCGTTAGCGGAGGATGCGGGCACCTCGCTATGAATTTCTCACAGCCAAGTCAAGTTAGCGACTGACGTGGATTCGACTATATACCACGTAACCAATCTTAGCCGGATTTGTCGCCTTCATTTTCACCTCGAGTTCACCTGCGGCGACCTTATAGGGAAGGACGAACTCGTTTTCGCCTATTTTTAATTCAGTAATTGGGTACGCCATCTTATTCCCACGTTGCTCAATGACCAATTCGCCAGTTCCCGCGTAACCGGATACCTGAATTATGACTCTGCTGACTCCTGCATGCACATCTAATAACTCAATGCGTACAGGCCCGTAGTCCGAAGATAGAGAGTTTAATCCGATGAATGTAGGTTGATGAGTCGGAAGGTAGACAAACTCATTTCCACGCAAACGAATGACGCCATTGCGTCCGCGAAGTATGTCTACAAACTTATGGTCCACATATGTTAGTGGATCCAGTCCTGATCGACGCCAGTGCAAAAACCACTGGTCTGTCTCATTCGTAACAGCTGCTTGCCTGGCGACTGTCGGTGATTCTCGAACCGCATCTATTGATGCGGCCTTGCCATCCATCATGAAATACGTTCCCCAGGTAACGTCGAAGAACCGCCAGGCTTGATCATAGTAAACTTCGGCGCAAATGTGCGAAGTGTTTTCTTTCGGTGTCTTGCCGTGTAAATAAAACTCTACAGGTCTGGCTCTGAGCTTTAGGTGATTAGCCAATTCCAGAAAACAAGCAACTTGATTGCCACAAATCCCAGCCTTCGCTTCCAAACACTCTTCAACGGTTTTCGGTGTGTCTTCACCGGTCGTTTTAAGTACCGAATATTGAAGTGGACTCACGATGCGTTGAACATGATTCATGATTGAGATCGAAGCGATATAGGCTCGATCTACATTTGGACTGCGTTCGCTAAGCTGGTCGACTTCATTGCTAATCTCGTTGAGCAACTGTTTAGTCTTTGAACCAATTGTGACATCTTGAGCACGCAGATCAGAACCGATCGCCACGATATTTATAAGGAGGTAGCTGATCCATAGGAGGAAAATCTGCCGGATACTAATTTTGTGCATAGAGAAAGCCATGAGCACATTTTAACCAACATACGATGCAACTGGCTTGCGTTATGCGAAATCGCACGAATCTGCTTCGAGGCCCTACGTCGCTTTCGCGACTTCGGACCACGCTACCTTGGATCCGGCCTAACCATCGTCCATTGTCAGTATGCTACCATCACTAAGTTTTCTCCAGTCTGGAGAATCAGCGGTCGATTAACGCTATATTAGTAGGCATCTGCCGCTAATCGGCAAAACACTCACATCGTTATCACTCAACTTATAGACGGAGACAACTTATGCTTCGTAAAATCACACTCGGCGTTGCCTTGATGGCAATGGTAACCATGATCACCACAGGTACCCAGGCGGATCACCATGGTGACTCCAAGAAGGGCACATCTATTGAGGACGTCATGCACGCCCTCAAGGATGGATTTCATAAGAAAATCCTTGATGGTTCAGCAACTGACGAAGAAAAGGCACAAATGCTCGACTTCGCCAAGGCTCTGCCAAAAGGGACACCACCAAAGGGCTCTAAGAGCAGCTGGAAGAAACTAACCAAGAAGCTGGTTGTTGCCTCCAAAGCCGTAGTAGCTGGTAAAGATGGCGCCATCGAAGCATTTGGCGAAGCTATTAACTGCAAAACGTGCCATACACCTCACAAAGTGTATCCACCGGAAAAGCAGTAAACGAAGTTTGCGATAAGTAAAACAAAAGAGGGCCGTGAGCGTTAAAACTCACGGCCTTTTTTATTTCCTGAAGCAATAAAGGTATTCATAGCCGCGTTGGATAATGCTGTCGTTTGCAAAAACCAGAGAGGATCGTGTCAAGTCAGCTACCTCGTTTTCAGCAATGATCTCACATTGCTCAGGATTCGGCTTCAGCACGAATGAAGTGCCCTTCATATTGACGACGTATAGTTTGCCGTCGAGATAACTCATCGAGCTCCATGTGCGAGTATCGCCGAGCCGCTGTTGCCAGGTCGTCTTTCCAGTTTTTAATTCGATACACCATGCAATGCCTGGTTCATTAAGAATGTAGATGTGTTCACCAACAATGACACCGGAGCCAACTCGTTGCGGGATTTGCTTTCGCTCGGTGTGGTGCCACAACCGGCGTTCTTCTGTAACGTCTCCGGAGCCACCGCGTTTTACAGCAAATGCTGGGCCACTATAACCACCCATCGTTACGGCGATGTCGCTTGTGATAAGCGGTGACGTGTACACGAGTTTCTGTAGGCCGCCACAAGTCCACTTTATATCGCCCGTACGCGGGTTAACGGCGTAAAGCCTCATCGGCATGCTGATGAACATAATTGCATCCTGTCCGGCACCGGAAATAATCGGTGTACTCCAGCTTCCTCTGAATTCTTCAACGGATTCACTCTTAGCATCCGGCACTTCACGTTTCCAAACCTCGTCGCCAGTTTTCTTATCCAGTGCGATCCAGTACGCATTCAATCCCGGACCACAATTGAGAATCAGTAAATCTTCAAAGACTACTGGACTGGATGCTGTGCCCCAGATGTGTTGGAAAACTCCGAGATCTTTTTGCCAGGCAATTTTTCCATCAAGCGTGTATGCAACCAAGCCCGCTGAACCGTACCAACTGTATACGAGACTTCCATCGGTTGTCGGACTTGAAGCACAAAACGGATTTGTCATATGGGTCTTGTCTTCAGCTTCACGCGTTACAGAGTGATTCCAGAGTAATTCGCCGTCATCCAGCGAATAACAATACGTGCCACGCTGTTTGCCGTCTGCGGAAGCCATCGAGACAAAGACCTTTTTGTCCCATGTGACAGGCGTCGAATTTCCAGGGGCTGGCAGTTTCACTTTCCATGCCAAATTGGAATCAACAGACCAGTTTTCAAGAACCTCTTTATGCGGTGCATGACCGGTGCCTAGTGGCCCGCGCCATTGACTCCAGTTTTGCGCATTTAGAGATCCACAGAAGAATAAAGCAAAAACAGCTGAAAGCGTTAAAAGACGCATGTTTGATCCCGTGAGTAAGAACAACGGATAAACCTGCCCTCAATAGTTCATGAGGTGGAATTAGTATGATTGCCTTTAAGATACCATACGTCACTGACGTGCTCTAACGTATGGCCGAGGCGTCACCGCGAAATCGAGGCTCATAGCTTCGCTGTGAATAATCAGGAAGGTTTGCAGTTCGCGCAGAGGGCCCCAAAGTGCTCCGTGATTGATAATTGGTCTGTTGCGGCTTTACCTTAGCCAGATCAATGAGCTTATAACCACGAGGTTGCGGCATTTTCCACATTTCCGGATTGTTACTCATCAGGTTATTGAATTGGAATCGTGGAATGTCGAGTTGAAATTGAGTTTCATTTTCATTGCCCGGTAGTAAGCGAACCTTGATNCGNTGCGGCATGGAAAGNCCATCCCTGGGGTAGTACCGGTGTTTGGATGCAAGTACNGAGGCTACNAATTGNCCGTTAGGTGCTTTCAGGTGTTGCTCAAGCACCCAGCCAAACCGATTATCAAAAATTAGGATTCTCTTTAGACCGTTGGGTAACTGAGTACGCACTTCCAGTTTGTCTTGGCCAACCTTGAACGGACCCTCATGCCGTTGCGTTGGATCTAGATAGACGAGACCGGTGGCTTCGATCATCCACTTGATGTTTACCGGAATAAATATTCTTGCTGCGGTCGATTCAAATTGATCATGCCTGACGAAATAAACAGCTGGATCCGGCTGTTGTTTTAACCATATCCAGAGCAAATTGTCATTGCTTCCCAAGTCCAATTCTGTACCGGTAAAGTCAAACAGTCCGGCACGAAGGCGAAATCGGTGTGGACGTTGTGCGATCAGATTTGCTTTTAAAGTGGGTGATCCTGCAGTGGACACCTTTGCATTATCCGCCTGAAAGGCTTGTACCTTCTGACTTGCATTTACGATGGACATCAGAGACTCCATCGTTACTTGCTCAGGAAGTGAAACCGGTGGTAATCCTGTGTGCGTGTTTACCAATCCTGATGGCAGGCAGCTTGCTCCACAGGCTACCCACAGGATAGCAAGTGCGAGGCTAAGGCTGGATCGTAAACTGGTCACTGGTTTCTTCACGTATTTATGCCGCGTCTTTATACAGCAAATCCGTGAGTTCACGCTGGATTGCTTCTGCACGTTGAGTCGTTGGGTCAATGACGACGGCCAGGTGCTCTGCTTCTTGTTTGGGATCGGTTAGCACGAGCTCTTCGTTGCCGTCTGTATTGACTTGAGTGCCTTCGAGTCGCAAAAGACGCTTTCTTACCAGCAGCAATCCAAGGATATAGCGGAGGTCCGCTTTTTCCGGTTGCTCGCTCAGTTGAGTGAAGAACTGTATGAGGACATCGTTCGGTGCCAAGTTCGCCGTTTTACTTGTTTGCTCAGGCATTTCGGACTTCCACCAACCGATGGCATCCCCAGGAGGTTCGGTCCAATGCTCGCAACTAAAGTCGCGGCGCACAACCTCTCCCCCTACAGCAATCAGGACACTGTAGAATTCTTCACCTGAATTAAATTCCCGGCCGCTCTCATGGCATTGCCGCGTGCATTTTTGAAACTGAAACTCAAGCATGATGGCGTCAAACTATCTATGGGTAAATACAGAGTTAAACAGGTCTGTAAAGCGCTGAAATAGTAGCCGAAAACNTGGATTAGAGGCAATAGTCATCTGGCTCTCNCCATGTCTGATTTATGTCTGCAATCAGATGGCTGGCTNACGAATCTTGGCTGCTGAGTTTGGCACGAGCTCGTGTGAGAGTAGGNCCGATGCTGTTAGATGGCATGCCAGTCAGCGAGCTGATCTCGTCGTATGACTTACCTTCCATATGAAACAGCCGCATGACACTTGCTTCCTGATCACTCAGCTTTGCAAGTAGCGAGTCGATTTGCTCTTTATTGATCAGCTGTTGTTCAGCTGATTGTTCGTCGTCAGGAATAGANATCTTTCCTGTATCAAGTGACATACGAAATGCTACGACGTAATCGGANTCCCCATCTCCGGCGTCTGAATCTTCCGAAGATTGTGGGAGTTTCTTACTAATGAATTCTCTTACAACGACACGTCTAGCGATGACCGTAATGTAGGTAGCAAGGCTGCTGCGTCCCTGAAATCGTCGTAATACGGCAAAATCATTTTTGATAATCTGCAGAAACACTTCTGCAACGTGATCCTCAACGTCGTGTCGTTCCAGGCGGATGTTGCGTGCATCGGCGCTGTGTGTAACGACATGTGTTACTAAACCAATGAATCGATCGGCAAAGTCCTCCCACGCTCCTGCCGTTCGGGCAAGGCATCGTTGGATGAGTTCACGGTCGTAATCGGAAAGTGCCACGGGAATGTTCTACATCATTGAGGTATGCAGCTATGTCTTGGATNGCTGTTCAANAACAGCAACTTATCACGTGAGATTCTAGGAATTGGCTAATTCTGAAGCAAGACAGATCCTAAATTAGCGGACCGAGTTGTAGGTAAATATCGGATCTGTCGTGAGAGATTCGGCCAGAATCAACATAACAGTCAAAAAAGATAGAAAAGTATGGGAGTTACCATAGTTACCGAGCAGGAATTTTGGTTAAATACTCGCGAGAGAGGTATTTTATGCTTAAATGATTGGCTCCAATTTGCCGATTTATGCACTAAATAGTTTCTATAATTCCAAATCCCAAATTGGACTTACATACACACCATAGGGAGTGACTCTCGATGACACACGTCGTTTGTAAAGATTGTTTTGCTTGCAAATACACTGATTGTGTAGTTGTTTGCCCTGTAGAGTGCTTCTACGAAGGTGAACAGATGGTTTATATCCATCCGGAAGAATGCATTGACTGTGAAGCATGCGTTCCAGAGTGCCCAGTAGAAGCTATTTTCCACGAAGATAATGTGCCAGAAGGTGAAGAGGGCTTTATTGCNCTTAACGCTGAAATGTCAACACAGTGCGAAGTTATCACCGAGCAGAAAGAACCGCTCGCTGATAGTTAAACACTAAGCTTCACAAAAATAAATACAAAAGGCTGTGTTCCGATTTGGTTCGCAGCCTTTTGTATTGCGATGATCTCGAAGCTGTTTCTTTAAACTGCGTATTCNGAATTGCGGTTAACTATGCATACGTGCACGTGAGTAGCCTTCAAGGATAATCTGAGCTTCCTCGCTGGCGAGTTCATCAAGACGCTGATCAACTTCGTCCGACGGCATAAAGTCCTTTGCCAATTGAACGTACGTAGCATAATGACCAGCTTCAGATTCAAATAAGCTACCGTAGAAATCGGCCAATTCCGGGTCTCTAANATGATCTCTTAATAAGCAGAACCGTTCACAGCTTCGCGCTTCNATCAGGGCTGCAATTAATAGCCGGTCGACACCTCGCATCGGTTCTTCGCTACGAACAAGCGCATTTAGTCGTTTTCCATAGTGGCCCGACTGCTGTCGCTTAAAGTCGATATCAAGTCGATTGAGCTGTTCGAGAACTTGATGAAAATGATCCAGCTCTTCGTTGATAATCCTTGTCATCTCGACAGTAAGCGGTTCGTACAGCACATATGCAACCATCAGGTTTAGTGCTGTGCGTGCGGCACTTAGTTCACAATGAGCATGGTCGAGTAGTACTTGATCCAAGTCCTCATCGACTTGGTTTAACCAGCGGTCGGGAGTCTCAACTTGTAGATTAAGCACGCGANATGACCTCCAGCAACAATTACCTATCGGCGCCGTTTACAGGTGTTCGCAAACAAGATCACCGATTTCGGTAGTCCCGTATCCCATGCGTCCGGCTGCCTGGCTTTCCATCTTGGTACCGGTGACTTGTTTGATCGCTGCAGTAACCTGATCTGCTGCTTCCGGCTGTCCGGAATGCTCTAGCAGCATCGACATCGCCGCAATCGCAGCGATTGGGTTGATTACGTTTTGACCCGTATACTTTGGTGCACTTCCACCCATTGGTTCGTACATGCTTGTGCCACCTTCGTCAGGATTGATATTTCCACCGGCAGCNACACCCATACCACCCTGNATCATTGCGCCAAGGTCAGTGATGATATCGCCAAACATGTTGGTGGTTACGATCACATCGTAGAATTCTGGGTTCTTNACCATCCACATGCAGCATGCATCGACNTGGTTGTAATCGAGNTCGACATCGGGATACTCGGCCCCGACTTCCTCAAACGTTCGCCATACCAGATCATGACCGTACGTCAGTACATTGGTTTTGGCGACGAGTGTCAGACGTTTACCTTTTGGATTATTTCGTTTGCGTGTGTATTCAAATGCCCANCGAATGACGCGTTCACATCCTTTGCGTGTGTAGATGGCCGTCTGCGATGCAACTTCATCTGGTGTTCCTTTTTTTAGAAACCCACCAATTCCGCAATACATATCCTCGGTGTTTTCNCGTACGACAACNAAATCAATATCNTCGGGAGATTTACCGGCAAGTGGAGTTTCTACTCCTGGATAGAGCGTTACGGGACGCAGATTGATGTACTGGTCCATTGCGAAACGGAGGTTTAGCAAAAGACCTTTTTCGAGAATTCCAGGAGCGACATCCGGGTGCCCGATTGCTCCTAGAAAAATCGCGTCGTGTTCTTGTAAATCTGCAACGGCGCCGTCGGGTANGATCTCGCCTGTTTTCAGGTACCGTTCACCACCAAAATCGAAATGAGTTGTTGTAAACTCAAATGAGTTTTTTTCTGCTACAGCAGCTAGTACCTTGAGGGCTTCGTCGGTAACTTCAGGACCTGTTCCATCTCCTGGAATGACGGCAATCTTCATAGTCGTTCGGCTCTTATATACTGGCAATTAACTTGAGTGGCTAAACCATCGATTCTATCACCGCTACAAGAGATCGAAAACCGGCTACTTTTTNAGAGTCAGTGCGCACCATCAGCGCAGCTAGGTAAAGTTCACTTCTAATCCTGCAACTTAAANGCTGGATTTAGTTCTGGCTGAAATCAAGCCGAGACGGATTCTCACCACCAACAGGATTTTTCATAAACTGTTGGTAACACGAACTGCACAAATCGTATCGACGTTTTTGGTATTCATCCCCGATTTGGTCCGGGTCTACATCGCCAAGGTGTTCCAGTAGTTCGTCAATTTCCATAAGGTGATCTCGATCATCGTCGAGGTCATCGAATTCTTCGGTTTCCATTACCGCTTGAACTTCGAGGTTTACCACATACCGAATGTCCGATTCAGAATCGATCGGGGTTTTACACCGGTCGCAGGAGTAATGAATCATCTCTGCGTCTTTCAAAAGAAGAGGGGTTATCACTTCAGTAAGAGCAATCATCCGTGCTGCTCGTTCACTTTCGATAACCTTATCGTAATGTGGATGACAGTTGAGATTCAACAGATGGATGACAGGAAATTTCGGATCGAAAAAAAACGAAGAAATTGTTACTTGACTTTCACTGTGAAGTTTGTCGTAACACAAGTTCATTTGAAATAATAAATGAAGATAGGTTACATTCAACGGCATACCGAAAGCTCTGCGTTCGTGGATTGCGGATCAGGCGATAACGTAATCACGTTGCTTTCATTGAAAAGAGAATCACATGATCCTGTCGAAGGGCAATAAACTCAATTCTCCGGTCTTAGTACTGAATCGGTTCTATATGGCGATTCAGATCATTACTGCGCGGCGAGCTTTCGTGATGCTGTGTCGAGATGCTGCTGAAGTGATCGATCGTGAAGAGGGTCAATTCATGAATTACTCATTCGAGCAATGGCTCGAATTGAGTGAGTTTCAATATGAAGCGGGCATCATCGACGATGACGTGATTAAAACAGTACGTTTTCCGGTGCAGATTCCCCGCGTTATTCGTACGACGCACTTTGATCGTGTGCCTGATGCAACAGTGAAGTTCAGCCGCAAGAATCTGTTTGTACGAGATAAGCAGCAATGTCAGTATTGCGGAAAGAAACTCTCATTTAGCCAGATGAGTTTGGATCACGTTGTACCAAGAAGTCAGGGCGGAGGAACGTCGTGGGATAACGTCGTGTGTAGCTGCTTCCCTTGTAACTCACGCAAAGGAGGAAGGACGCCCAAAGAAGCTCGAATGGAGTTGATGCGTCAGCCAGAAAAGCCTCGCCAGTTTCCATTGCTCGATCTCTACCAACCGAGTGTTGTACACCCAATTTGGGAACCGTTTATTGGATCCTGACGGTAATACGATTACACCCAAACTGACCACGTACAAATAAAGAGAAGCGTCATGGTGGCGATCGCAATTGTGCCGGTTAATGCGATTTTCACAATCGATGTATATCTCTTAGCTCTCATACCAATCAACAAAGTAACCATCAGGCTGGAAATAGAGATGATGACAGTCGCTTGCCAGCCAAGTGACAGGCCAATCAAGCTGCAGATCATGGCAAGCTCTGTCTTCATCCTTATCCAATTTGTTTTTCCGACAAGTGCGCTTAGCACGAGGCCTGACACATATCCCAGTGCAATTCCGGCAATGCCACCGACAACGGGGATTAACAAAGTCTGATAGTTCTTTTGAGTGATATTCAGGATCTCCCCCTTGATCCCAACGGGAATTGCCGTGTCGGTGCATGCACCCAAAATCAAGGTCATCAGCCATCCCATGAGGATCAGTCTGGATGGAAGTCGGTCATCTTGTGACTTGATGAGTAATACGATCAGTAACATGACCATCAACAGTCCGTGCTGTAGAAAGAATCCGATCATCTCAAAAACCGGCCCTCGATTGGAGAGTAAGTCGTCGATGAAGAATCTCGAATTCGTACTCCACCCGGGAATATTCACACCGCGAAATACAAACAGCAGGCAGAAGAACAGCGTGGCACAACCGCCCGCGACTACTTCCGTTAATACGTAGCGGTATGGAATTTGAAAGTCACAGTTACGGCACTTTCCTTTTAACTTAAAAAAGCTAACTACCGGGATGTTGTCTCTAAGTCGGATTCGCTGCTTACACGAAGGGCATTCTGAACTGCCCCTCACGGTGTTACCCTTTGGCAGACGCCAGGCGACTACGTTTAGGAAACTTCCGAGTGATGCACCAAATGCGAAAAACCAAACAGCGAGAATCAGAGTAACGCCGATAGTGGCCGGTAGAATATCGGCAAGTGGTATGCTGGTCATTTGATTAACACAGATTGTTGTGGACTATGGTGCTCAAGTTTATCTAATTAAGTTCCAGAGACTCTTCCAGATGTTCGTAAAGCTGCTCTAACGTCGACTGCACTTCCTGTAACTCTTGATTGTATTTCTTTACTAACTCGCCGTCTCTGAGCGTTTGTTCGAGTGACANCAGNTCAAATATCTNCTCAATTCGCGATTCGNATTTAGCAATTTCTTGTTCCAATTCTGGTACCTTNCGATACGGAAACTTACGNGTCCTCCTNGACTCATNNCGNGGTTTTGGTTTAGNGGGCTTTGGCTGCTTCAAATTAACCGANTCGGATTTCGTCGCAGACTTNTTATTNCCTAGCGTGTCACGAGCTTCTTGTGCAAGCCCGGCTTGCTCGAGTGTTTGATAGGTCGTGTAGTTTCCCTGAATGACATGAAACCGATCATGTTGAACCACGAGCAAGTGATCGACGACTTGATTCAGAAAGTACCGATCGTGACTGACAACAACCATTGTACCTTCAAACGCTCTTAGGCATTTTTCAAGTGATTCTCTAGCCCATAAGTCGAGATGGTTTGTGGGCTCATCAAAGAGCAGCACGTTGGCATCGGCGGCCGCAATCTTTGCTAGTGCAGTTCTACTGCGTTCTCCACCGCTGAGGCTTGAGACTTTTTGAAAAACCATGTCATCCTGGATTCCGAAACGTGCGAGTAAGTCCCGTCTTTGTTTCTCAAAAAACTCCTTGTGGTCAGGCCGCACAGCATCCACGACATCGGCCTTGGGATCCACACAACTGAGCTGTTGATCGAGATAGCCGAGGCGTACGCCCGTACCTGCGTGAACGGTACCTTCATCAGCTTCGAGGTCACCAATAAGACACTTTAACAGAGTGGATTTACCTGTACCGTTTGGACCGAGGATTCCCCATGATTCCCCTCGAATTACATCAAACGTGAGGTCCTTAAACAACTGATGATCATATGCCTTGGAGAGATGCTCAACACGAAAAACGATGTCGCCTGTTCGATTCGGTTCTGGGAATCCAAACACCGGTGCGGAAATCGTTCGTGGGCGATCCACAAGTTCTATGCGTTCGAGTTTTTTTTGTCGATCGTCCGCTTGTACGTGCTTTTGACCGTACTTGTGTTTTCGTACGAATTCCTCAAGCCGTGAAATTTCTTCCTGCTGACGCTCCCAGGTGCGGCGTTGGACCTCTAAACGTTGCTCCTTTTGAACAAGGTAGGCCGTGTAGTTTCCCTTATAGGCATCAATGGATCCATTGACCAGTTCAAGCGTATGTTGAGCCACCTTGTCCAGTAGATACCGATCATGGCTAACAAGGAGCACCGCCTGTTCACTCGCGGCAAGGAAGGATTCGAGCCATTCTGTTGCGTCGATGTCCAGATGGTTCGATGGTTCGTCTAGAAGCAGGATATCGGGTTCCTGTAGTAATAACTTGGCGAGCATCAGCCGGTTTTGTTGCCCGCCGCTGAGAGTGTCGACAGGTTGATTAATTGCCGCATCGTCAAATGATAATCCGCGAAGAATCCGATCAATCTTGTGATCGATATTGTATGCACCAACTTGATGAATCTTATGCTGTAATCTGTCGTACTGGGCCTCTAATTCTGCTGTTTCTTTTGCAGATAAAGAAGCGGAGTCAGCAATCTGATTGGCGAGTTCCAGTGATCGGTCAGATAGCTCTTTAAGATGTCCCAGTGCTGAACTCGCCTCTTCCCAAACTGTTTTCCCGGCTCCTAGTTCAACATGTTGCTGCAAATATCCAATGGTTGTGTCCGGATGTAATGATACCTGTCCTTTATCTGCTTCCAGTTGTCCGGTGATGATCTTTAGCAGTGTGCTTTTCCCCGAACCATTTGGACCGATTAGCGAAATCTTCTGACCCGCGCGCATCTCAAAACTAGCGCCATCCAGAACGGGGTCCGGGCCAAAGTGTTTGGTCAATTCTGATACGGATAGGAGAAGCATCAGTGTATTTCTTTTTCATCCTGTGATACAGATTTGCCATGATATCGTCTCAGGCAGTTTCTGAATATGGAGAGCTGATCGTAGGACTCTTTGGAAGATAATCAACACAGTTCACGTGAGCGTAACAACGTTGTATTGGGGGGTTGTCAGACGCATGAATTTGAGTATCTTTTTATTTGTTCGGCTTACCTAAGGTGACAAAGCAAATTTGTTGCGATTAGCCGTACAGAGCTATCAGTTGTCTTCGTACAACTGAACAAGGCATTGGGGCCGTAGCTCAACTGGTTAGAGTACCGGACTGTCGATCCGGTGGTTGCGGGTTCGAGTCCCGTCGGCCTCGCTTAAAAGGCGTTCGTGAATGGCACTTGTGTCGGTCACGGACGCTTTTTTTGTGCGATCATATAAACCAATGACGTTAAATCCGGCTCTGGCATTAAAACAAAGTCGGGTTAGGTTCCGCACCGTAATGTCGCACCATTTCCAGGTCTCGCTGCTGAAAATCAATATGCCCGAGTGATTCATATACCACCGCCCGATGGTAGTGCATAATCGCCAAGGTGCTTCGAAGATATTCCAGTCGATCCTTACCGGGAGCATTTTCGTGACGTTCAAGTTCCCGCACTATCCCCGTTGCCAAGTCGATTGCTGCAGTTAAACTCCCATGGGCAATTTGAAAATTCTTAAGTCTGTAGTGAACGTAGCCATGTGTGTCGAGGATTTGAATGATTAAAAAAAGCTCTTCTCTGGAATTTAAAATTCTCGGGACAGCAATTGGACGATTCGTTTCAAGTTGTTTTGAAAGTTCTTCAATTTCGTTGTTAGTGCGCTGCCGAATGTCATCAAATCCTTCTGTCGGGAGTGCCTGTAAATAGAGCTTATGTGCGGCAATGAGCCAGCGGGCTGTGTCGTTAAGCATGGTGTCACGATGCTTACTATCAGCCGTCGACCACTGTTTGGCACCACCATATTTAAGTTGGATATGAGAACGCTCCAAGGGTTCAATCACCTGTTGTTGAATGTCTTCAGCGACTGCTTTATCTCTTCCAGATTCCTTAATCGTGTATTCGAATGCATTGAAACTTCTAGCCGGAATTGGATTTAACACGAAGACATTTCCACCGAGTAAATCAATTGTTTCTTCTGTATCGGTTAATGCCTGTTCTAAATTGTCGTTAGCAACTGCAAGCTGATAGGCTCTGGCATTTTTATATTTGACCTTGAAAAGAGTGGGCTGCGATTCAAACAGTGTACCGGAGGTAATTGCTGATGCATCTTTCCAAAGTTCAGCTATACGCGGACATGGTTCCTGTCCTTTTGTTCGTGCAGCGGCTAGGACTGAATTGCACAGTTGTATATGAACATTTAAAAGACTGAGGTCATGAATTGGGTACTCCAGTAGATCCTCAAGTAGTGTAATTGCCTGTTCGTGTTGATTGGACTCTACGAGCCAATCTGATTTTAGGCCAATTAGATTAGGGTTATTGCTCCACGTGAGCCCTTTATCGATCTGCTCATTCGCGGCGTCGCGATTGCCTTGTTCCAGCTGGATTCTTGCTGATGCTACATACCACTGCGAGATTTCAAAAGGTAGCCAGTGGAATAACAACGGTGTAATGACGATTGCCGCGGTGACAGTAAGGGTGATGCGCGTGCCCATTTTATTAGACGGTGGCGGGTCAGCTAGGAAATGCCCTTCCGTCATTGGATTTAAACTCCGGGATATTTGATCACAAGGTTATTTGTGTGAGTAATGAACAGCAAGACTCATATTACCACGGTGTAATTCCACCGTTTACGCACAAAGTTTGACCTGTGACAAATGATGCTTCGTCACTTGCAAAGTACAGTACTGCGTCTGCCACATCTTTTGGTACACCCCAACGGCCGGCTGGGATCATACTTAGATAGCCATTGAGATCTTCCTGCGATTTATCTGCATGTCTTTCCGTAGGGATCCAACCCGGCGCAACCATGTTTACCGTAATCCCAAGCGGTGCAAACTCCGTGGCCATGCTGCGTGTCCAGCCGATTTGACCACCCTTGGCTGCCACGTAGGCACTAAATGGTGCGACACTTCGGTGGTATACCTCGCTGACGATGTTGATGATGCGTCCCCAGCCTTGTTGCTTCATGTGCTCCATGCCGCGAATTGTCATTAAGTACGGACTCTTAATAAAGAAGTCCACCATGCTTTGATAAAACTCCCAGTCATATTCATCGATCGGTAACTCAGGTTGATCGCATGTCGCGTTGGGCACCAGTATGTCGGGGTTACCTAATTGTCGCTCGGTTTCGTCATACAAGTGATCGACGCCTTCTTTTGTTGAGGCATCTGCGCGGATTAGGCATGTGTCGATTCCAGCCGCTTCATACTCCGCAAGGGTCGCCTGTGCACGCTGTTCGTTGTTGTAGAAGTTGACGGGAACCTTGGCACCGGCGTTTCCCAGTACCAATCCTATTTCCTTACCTAGACCACTACTGTTTCCTGTGACAATCGCTGTGTGTCCAGCCAGAGAGAAACTCATTGGCGACAGTCCTTTACCTTAATTCTGAAATTAGAAAACGTCATTCGGCTAACGAGACGATTTTTTTTGCCAGATAACAAAAAGCTGGCATTAATTACATCCAGGGGAAATTTTACCAACCCATGACCATATTGGATTCGACCACTTTTCTTGCCGACTCAAGATCGGAACCAGTTTCCTGCATGTATAAGCGAATGGCATGGACTTTATCACCGGCAGCTTTCGAGAGGCAGTCTCGTGCGGTGCTACATGGATCTGAACTCCCTGCAATTCCAAGTACACCTTTGGAGATAACCCACGTGTCTCTCGGTCGGCGTGTTAAACGAATCATTTCATCGTGCGGATAGGCATCTTGAACAACATCTCGAGCAGCGTCCTCATTGTCAGCCCAGGTGATAATTATGTGTGAGTCTGTCTCTACCTCAAATAATGGCATTTCAACATCCTCTCCTATGCTGGGTAATGCAGATAAGCAAATGAAAACAGGTTGTGTTTTCCTGAACGATAGCATGGCGCGCAATGGTCGTTTTAGCAAGCGGTAATAACGACAAGAAAGACCCGCAAAAAAAGAGGCATACCTGCTTCCAGGTATGCCTCTTAGGCTAGCTTTTCGAATTAGACAATTCGGGTGTCGTTATGGTGTGGTGAATTGCCCACCTGTACTTGGTGCGTAGTAATTTCCACCTGTTGTTCCGCTAACTCCACTTGTGCTACCAGGACGATATGGTTCCATCGGTGCTTGCTGAGTCTGCGTGGTAGGTTGAAAGGTTCCGCCGTACTGAGTTCCGGCACCTGGCTGCGGGTTTTGAGCAGTGTATGCCGCAGCTCCGCCTTGTGCTGGCTGGAACGTGCCCTGTGCCTGGAATTCACCAGTATCATACTGACCCTGCGCAGTAGTATTTGTTGGTTGGAAGTTATACTCTTTTGGTTGAGCCTGTTGAGCAACTTGTTGTTGGTTGCCGTAGAACCCACGGTCATAGCTGCCTTGCCCATTCTGGAATTGACCGCTTCCCGCTTGTCCAACTCCACTTTGTCCAACTTGCTGTTGCGGTTGAAATTGAGTTGTTTGGCTGGGTTGTGGCTGTTGTGCACCATATTGGTTTTGATTTGCAAACTGCTGAGGTTGTTGAGTGACCTGTTGCTGTTGTGCATAACCGTTTTGGGTTGCTAGACCAGGGCTTTGGCCAAGATAGTTGTTGTTATCATTCCCAGTGGATTCGAACTGCTGGCCGCCGTAGTACTGGTTTGTTGGCTGTGCCGTATTTGCGTTGTATCGCTCGGAATAATCGACTTGTTGCGACGCGTAATCATTTGCAGGTCGGGAATTCTCTGTATAGTACGATGCTTCCGGTTGTTCATCGCTTGAAAGCCAACCCATACCAGGTAACTGTGCCCAACTAGATGTTTTGCATCCGGTAAGACCAAAACTAACAAATGCGATTAATGCCACGCTCGGTAGCCAGCCTAGTTTAGACCGATTCATGACGTCCTTGTCCTTTAGAAAGAGTAAGAATACCTTGTCAGGTGTTGCTCATCATTCCAATCCATTGGTGTGCTGAGCATATTTCTGTTTTGGGATGCAATGTGCATCCCGCCTGGTTTGCTCGATAGTAAGTGTGCCCAAAAACGGCAAAATCTTGCCGCCTGTAAAAGCGCACAATGTACCAACGATTGGGGCGAATGATAGATTTATTGCGCCGATGGGTCAATGTTGATTTGAGGTCAGCGCAATAAAAAACCCAGACCGTTTGGTCTGGGTTGCTGACTTGATTAGTCGAATAAAGCGCTTATTTTGCAGCTTCAAACCGTCTCGCGACTTCGTCCCAATTTACCACATTCCAAAATGCGGCAATGTAATCCGGTCGGCGATTTTGATAATTGAGGTAATAGGCGTGTTCCCAAACATCGAGTCCAAGAATCGGAGTACGTCCTGACATCAGTGGACTGTCTTGATTCGGTGTGCTTTCGACAATGAGATTTCCGGCATCAACACTCAGCCATGCCCATCCACTACCAAATCGTGTCGCAGCAGCATTTGCAAATGCTGTTTTGAATTCATCCAAACTGCCGAATGCTGCGTTTATCGCGTCAGCAAGTTCGCCAGTAGGTTCGCCCCCACCGTCTGCCGATAATACGGACCAGAACAGAGAGTGATTTGCATGACCACCGCCGTTATTTTGTACGGCACCGCGGATGTTCTCAGGTACCGATTCTAAGTCTGAAACCAAATCTTCTACCGATTTCGACCCAAGTTCTGTTCCCTCGATTGCAGCATTAACTTTTGCTACGTAGCCAGCGTGGTGCTTGCTATGGTGGATTTCCATCGTACGTGCGTCGATGTTTGGCTCAAGTGCATCATATGCGTATGAGAGTTCTGGAAGTTCGTAAGCCATTTTCTAATCCTAATTCAAAGTAAATATCTAAAAGGTCTCTGATCCATTTCAACACACTCCAGTACATGCATATGACCGGTGTGTTGTATTTGTTGAGCATACTCCATCAAATCAAGCCTTACAATTGCTGCGTAATGCTCGTATTTACAAATGAAGCGTTAAGTCCGCGTATCTGAAAATCCGATTCAATTGATAGGTGGCGGTATCCACGTACCGGTACGCGCCACGTGAACCCTTGTACATTTTCTTGACCGTGCAGGGACTAGCCATTCAAAGATCATCGGATTGATCGAGAACTTGATGAAAAAACGTAGTCGAAAGTCAGATATCACCAGTGGTGAGACTGTTGGTGCGCCTCATCCGAGCGTTGTAGGCCGATATCATGAGAAAGCACTTAGACGGAATCAACCCCGTCTTACCGATCTCATCCCGCGTAGTCTTTGGGCATATTTATCGATCCTTCTGCTTGGAATAATTTCCGTCTACGGAATTCACCGTGGATATCGCTGGGCAGAAAACGCTGAACTGGCTCCTGCAGGATTATTTGAATTACTAGCACCAGGCAGCATCTCTGCCTGGTTTATGTCCTTTTTACTGCTCCTTATCGCTGCAGCATCCGTTCAACTTTACTTACTGCGACGTCATCGTATGGATGATTACCGAGGAAATTATCGTTGCTGGTTGTGGATAGGTATTGTCGCGATCCTGCTTAGTATTGATGCCGCAACGGGAGCTCATCGCATGATCTCTATGGTCATTGAGCCGATGGAAATTGATGGTGTTTGGAGTAATGCATCAGCCTGGTGGGTAGCTGTATTATCCTTGATTTGTGGGTACCAGATGATTCGTGTGCTCATTGAAACACGATACCGTCCACTTATTTGTCTCACGTCGGCGTGCGGGCTGACGGCACTCATCGCTGCAGCCGTGATTACCATGGGCCTGTGGCCACAAGCAACCTTGGCTGCAAAAGCACTTCTGATCCACTCTGGTTTGCTGGCGTATGTCATGGCCACCTGGTTCTTCGCACGGCGCATCTATCTCGACGCGCAAGTCTATGCTCCAGAGATGAAACAAAATGAAGTTCGACGTACGACGCGACGGATTCAACCTATCAATGTGGACGACACCCAATCATCTGAACATGTAGCTGAAACCGGCGACATGCAGGCTGAAGATGAGCATGAGCAAGACGATGATGTTTCAACGGAATCACCTGCTGATGAGGAATCAGAATACGTTGTTGAAGTTTCCGAAGAAGATCACGAAGAGGATATAGAGGAAGAACTAAAAGAAGATATCGCAGCGTACGAATCTAATGATGAAGAAGAGTACGTTGATGCCGTGGCAGACGAAGATGAGTACTACGAGACAGAATACGATGAAGAGGAAAGCAACGAATACTCGTATGCTGGATATGAAGATGAGGATTCCTACGAACAAGAAACGTTCGAAGGATCGGTAGTTGAAGAAGGTTCAGATATAATCTCTCAATTCAAAGATGCGGGTTGGGATGAAGAAGAAGTTGAACTTCTTGCCCAACTTGAGCGTGAACAAAAAGAACTTGAGAGAATTGCAGCTGAACAACATAAGTCGGATGAAAATGAAACTGAGGAAACCGCTGCAACACAGTCTATTGATGAGCACGATACGGTGAGTGAGGTTGAGTCAGATTCAGAGAGCCGTCCTTCGGTGATCCTTGGACCGGACGGTAAAAGTATATCCAGCACCGATTCGGAAGAGGCACCTGAAGAAGAGCCAAACAGCCCCAAATCGTCCGTTGTCAGAATGCCAAACTCCTCATTTACTCACGGCGGTGCGATGCCTCCCGTTCCTCAAAATGAGGAAGAGGAAATGTTGTTAGCTCAGTACGATTGGCCACGCATGTCCAAGAATCAACGCAAGAAACTGAGAAAGCGCCTTAGCCGAATGCGTCGCGGTCAGGCGGCCTAGTATCCCAATCAATTCTAATTTGAGAGTGTATTGCTCCTGACGCTTAATTACACCTTTGCGATTTTTCTATTCTGAGGTTATTGCGACCGCGATGAGAGATCATAGCAAGCAATACCGTGCTTGAGACGTATAAACAATACGCCGTCTGCAATGGCGGGAGTCGTGCAAACCAATGGCCCGTTTGAAAACTGTCTGTTCCACAATTTTTCCGCTTCAATTTGACCTTCGGCCGTTCTTTCCAGCTTGTTGATACCTAGTTTTTCACGAAATACCTCTTCATCCGCCAATAAACCATCACGGTCAATCTTGGCTCTCATGGTAGGAGTGAATTCTTTTTTCGACGCCTTGAACGCTAATACCCCATCGAATCCGTAGAACACTTGATTATCTGCTGAAATAAGTGATGAGTATCGTGGACGATTCATATCTAGCATTGTCATCCACTGTTCACGACCGTCTGATAAATCGACACATGCCAATCGTCGCTCTCCTTGAGCAAATACCAGGCCATTGGAGATCACCGGAGTACTACCAGAATCAGCGACACCACGGTATTGCCAAAGCTGTTTCGGTGCCTGGTTATTTAATTCAAAACAGAGCAAGCCATTTTTTCTGCTGCTGCTGTAGAGAATGAGCTTGTCTTCAAATACTAAGGGAGACGAGTGATTGGCCCCGACATTCAATTCCCAGACGTTCTCCCCTGTGGACGCTAGTACAGCTTTGGTATCTCCGCCTCCAATATTACAGATCACAACCGGACCATCGGGACTGTCCCAAATAGCTGGACTGCAATGACTTACCTTTCCATCTTCGTTCTCGATTTGCCACAGGATGTCACCGTTATCAGCATCAAAAGCAATGAGTCCCCGGCTGAGGGTAATTGCGATATTTCTGACAACGAGAAAGGAAGATTGGAGATATTCATCACGGAATTCTCCCGGGATCTGAGTACTCCAAATCTCCTTACCGGTGTTAAGGTCTACGCAACGTGCAAGTCGGCCAGCACTCTGCAGGAACACTCGCCCGTTGTTGACGGTCGGAGATGCAGATTGAGCAAAACGGGTATACACGCTTGAGTGTTCATTGGACCAAACTAGTTTTCCGCTTTTACGATGGAGGCAATACAAGAATTCATCGTAGCGATAGGATTTCGCCCGCCGCTGCTGCTCGTCACGCCGGTTTACTTCATATTGTTTGTATTCCTCATCCGTCATCCCCGTACGTTTCTCGGGCGGGAGGTACGGGAATTTAACCGGGGGCAATTTCCCATCGATGGTCTTTGTCTTTTTGTGTGTGAATAACAAGACATAATCTTCCGTCACGATCGGGCTAGCCCAACCGGAGGATGAGATTCCCGGAATCGTGTTTTCATTGGCAATCCAGTTTGGTTTGATGCCACGTTCCGGTAAGCTTTCAATGAGTGCCGGGCTGTCGATTGCTATGCCGTTACGATTCGGTCCGAGCCATTGATTCCACTCGCCGGCTTGAACGTATGTTGCCGTAAATATGAATAGGCAAAGCAAAGCTGTGCGTTGGTGCCTCATGTGTCGTATCCCAGTTTATGTGTGTGATCAATCGCTTTTCGAGGAGGTTCTATCCAGTATTCGGCACCATTGTATAATGCGGGTTGCTTATTAGAAATCTCCATTGCTGAAGGAAAATCATGTCGTTATTGGTGGTTGGATCTATTGCGTTTGATAGCGTGGAAACGCCCACGGAGCGCAGGGACAATGTGATCGGTGGCAGTGCAACCTATTTTTCATATGCCGCGAGTTATTTCACAAAGGTCAATCTTGTCGGCGTCGTAGGAGGTGACTGGCCAGATGCGCATACCCAGTTGCTTGAAGATCGTAACGTCGACACGGCCGGTCTTGTAAAAGTAGATAGTGAAAAGACCTTTAACTGGACGGGAAAATACCTTCCTAATATGAACGACCGTGAGACTCTGGATGTGAATCTCAACGTGTTTGGCACTTTTGATCCAGTGCTGCCGGAGTCATACAAGTCGACGCCATATGTGTTTTTGGCTAATGGTATGCCGGCGATTCAAATGAGAGTGCTAGATCAGGTTGAATCACCAAAGCTAGTAGTCGCCGATACGATGGACTTATGGATCAACGAGCACCGTGACTCGCTCCTCGAGTTGCTTAAGCGCATCGATGGCCTTGTCTTGAACGACAGCGAAGCGAAGTTGCTTACCGGGCATGAAAATCTGATTTCAGCTGCGAAAGCAGTATTGGATCTGGGCGTGTCATTTGTTGTGCTAAAGAAAGGTGAGCACGGAGCATTGTATGTTTCAGCCGATGATATGTTTGTATTACCCGCATATCCGACCGAGGCTGTGAAAGATCCTACCGGTGCTGGTGACAGTTTTGCCGGGGGAATGATGGGATATCTTGCAAGTGTCGATGACACCTCTGCTGCATCCATTAGAAGAGCACTCGTGTATGGAACCCTTGTGGCGAGTTACAACGTTGAAGACTTTAGCCTTGATAAAATGCGCGAAATTGAAAAGTCGGACCTTGATATTCGGTTTGAACGATTTAAATCTGCCGTGAACTTCACCTAGTTGCATTGGCGACACTGGCATTCGAACATCTTTCGATTTTAGAAGAGAGATCCGTAAATAAAATGAAACCCGTTCGGACTTTTATTGCAATCAACTTGTCAAGCTCGGCAAGAGATGCTGCTGAATCGATTATGGGCGATTTGGCACAATGTGGTGATGCCGTGCGTACAGTTCATCGCGAAAACCTTCACATCACGCTGAAGTTTCTGGGTGAAATCCAGATAGAAGAAACGGTCAATGTGTGCAGGGTTGTAACTCAGGCAGCTTTAATGACACCGAAATTCTCTGTGGTTGCTTCAGGAACGGGCGCATTTCCAGACCGTGAACGGCTTCGTGTGATTTGGTGGGGTACGACAGAAGGGAGTGAGCAGCTTGATGCTTTGCATGACCTGATCGATCAAGGACTTTCCAATCTCGGTTACCCAGGTGAAACCAAAAAATATCACCCACATGTGACCCTTGCTCGTGTGCGTAGTCGTGAATTGGATGCGGACCAGGTTAGGGTCGTGATGGACAAATATGCGGAGGAACCATCTGTAGAGTTTCTGGCTGAGGAGATCGTAGTGTACAGCAGTTTTCTGGGGCCGGATGGGCCGCGCTACGAAGTAGTTGGGCGCAGTCCACTAGGATAATATCGGATTATCGCTGGATTGAAATGGTCAATCGTTTACCTGACTGGATGACATCCAAATCGGCTGGTGTATCTGAAAGAGACTCCGTTATTTGACGAAATTCAAACGGTGATGTGCACGGTTTGTTGTTAACGGTTGCAATTAGCATGCCGGCTCGGATACCAGCGTTCCATGCTGGTGAATCTAACTCCACGGCGTCTGTTAATACGGCACCTGATTGTGGTATGTCCGCTGCATACCGACGAAAATCAGCCGGTGAGGAGGCAGTTACGAATTCGACAGTGATTCCTTCAAATCGGTAAGGATCAACAGACGCAATTGGCGGTTGTACGTGCTGATTAAAGCGTTTGGCGAGAGTTAGGTTAAATAGCATGATCGTTGCATTACCCTGTCTCACCACTGAAATGGAAGTCTTGTCACCGGCAAATGACCTGGCAATGAGCTCTTGTGCATGAGCATTGGACTCCACGTTGATAGAGTTGATGGCTATGACTCGATCACTTGGTTTAAGTCCCGAGAATAGTGCTGGAGTCGCCGTACCAACACGATTTACTAATACACCAAGTTCTGTGTCTGCGTTTGTGGTTGATTTGATGTTCTCGAATGAGATTCCCAGTAACGGCGGATTAGTTGGCATACCAGCAATGAGTGATTCAAGTGCAGTCACGAACGTCGTATCGGTGGGCATGATACATGCTGCTCCCGGAATAAATGCGGAAGTGGGAATTCTAAGCGTACTAATTCCCAGCAAACTTCCATTCTTGTCGAGTACGACATTTCCTGATGCCGGTCGTGCTGCCGGAACGGCTACTAGCAAGCCACCATGTTCATATCGGTTTGCGATCTTCGTCTCATTTGGTGGATCCGCTTTATTAACAATGTTGTGGGATTCATTGAGTACGATGATCTGAGAAGCGAATTGATGATTTGTTGTATAAGATGCTGAAGCTTGCAACATATACGCAATGCTTGGTAAATCCTGATCATCCATTTTGGATACATTAGTTTTGACTAAATCTACACCATCGATTTTCAAGAGAGCCAGATCCATCCAAGGATCCGCCGCGTGAATCGATGCTTCACCTATCCAGGACGCATTTTCAGCCGTCTTGGGTTGTCCGAAGATGAAATAGGAATTCTTATCTGGCTGGCCAAGCGTATGATACGCGGTGAGGATATGGCCAGTATTTGAGATGACGATACCGGTAGTAAATTCGCTGGGATTGAATTGGGAATCACTTGGAAGAACTACGGCTGAGTTAGAGGGGGTGACGGATCGCGCGATGGTGACAATGGAATGCCTCGACTGATTAGTAACTTCCTTTAGTGAAGCGGATAATTCGTCTAGGGCGGTGGATGAGGAAGGGGATTGAGCGATGACTGTCGAATCAATTGGTGTAGTGAGTGGCAGAGTGAATGTGATCAGAGTGCAAAAAAGAAGCACGATCGATCCAGGTGTGGACCGATCGTGCAACTCACTACCACCAAAATTGTCTAGTTGGACCCATTCACGCGATGCTTGATCAACTGTTTGGTTCATTTTCATCTTCGGCAAGGGGAACTTCCACATCATCGTCATCATCAGTGCCAAAACCGGCTACACTCATGATTCTATCGTGAATATCCTGCGTGACGTCAGGATTTTCTATCAGGAAGTTACGAGCTTTTTCTTTCCCTTGTCCGAGATAAGTATCGTCGAGCTTAAACCATGATCCACTTCGCGAGACCACAGAGTGTTTAATACCAAGGTCGAGCAAGTCACCTTCGTAGCTGATACCGTTGGTGTGCATCATATCGAATTCAGCAATACGAAATGGCGGTGCGACTTTATTCTTAACGATTTTCGTACGGACGCGTTGCCCGACAACCTGGTCACCATCCTTGAGTTGACCAATTCTTCGGACATCGATCCGGCACGAGCTATAGAACTTCAACGCGCGACCGCCAGGCGTTGTTTCCGGGCTACCGAACATTACGCCAATTTTTTCTCGGATTTGATTGATGAAGATTACAGCAGACTTGCTTTTGGCAATGGCACCGGTCAGTTTTCGCATGGACTGACTCATGAGCCGAGCCTGCAGGCCGACGTGTGAATCACCGATTTCACCATCAAGTTCTTTTTTCGGGATCAACGCTGCAACCGAGTCGATAATGATGACATCGACCGCATTGGATTTAACGAGCATTTCGCAAATCTGCATTGCTTCTTCACCGCTGTTGGGCTGGCTGACCAATAGGGTTTCCAGGTTTACACCGAGCTTTTTGCCCCAACTGGGATCAAAGGCATGTTCAGCATCAATGATGGCAGCAATTCCATTATCTTTTTGTGCTTCTGCAGCAACATGTAGTGCTAGTGTCGTTTTACCGCTGGATTCGGGGCCGAAAACTTCGATGACACGCCCGCGTGGAATACCTCGTCCCCCAAGTGCGACATCCAGTGAAAGACTTCCTGTTGGAATACAGTCGATTTCAAGCCTCTTGCCGGCGCCAAGCGGCATGATGGCTCCATCCCCAAATTGCTTTTCAATTTGCTGAAGCGTATTGTTGAGCGTTTCGTTTTCCTTCAGGAATGCCGGGGTTGTGTCAGCTTTTGAACTCTTTTTGCTCTTGGCGGTTGTCTTTTTTGACATCTTTTTTCCAGTTACCTTGTCCGTGGTTGGTGCTTTAGCTTCCTTCGCTATGGCCATGTCTGCCTTCCTTTATGTGAAAATGACCCAATTCTTTCAACTCAAGTTGTCAGTTTTTACCGCCTGGTGTGACAGAAGTGTTGTTTGTGATGTGGCGTTGACCACTATTTTCAGGTTATCTGTACAAATCAACATTACTGAACATCTGAACACTATATCGGCGTTTTCGTTTCTTGACAAGAGTTTTTCTCTTTGATGTTGGGATTATCGATAAGGGGTTTGACACGTTTGGTCACTGCGAAATGGAAATGTGAAAAAAAGTGAGAAAAATGTTGATATGGAATTTGGCAGGCTTCCACCGCCGCATCAGGTGAGCACTTCGTCAACCAAACTGTTCATTCCGTCTAACCCTTCCATCTATACGGCTTGCTGAAATGTCGTACTGCCCGTAATTGCGAAGCTGTTATATGATGGAAGCTTACCGACGAAAACCAACGATGATGCCTGTTTGACGAAGCCGACATGAATACAAATGAGATCCGTGAAAAGTACCTAGCATTTTTCGAATCCAAAGGTCACACACGTTGCGATAGCGATGTGCTCGTTCCGACATGGGATCCGTCGGTACTCTTTACTCCAGCCGGCATGAACCAGTTCAAAGACCATTTTCTTGGAAAAGTGAAGCTAGATTTTACACGGGCAACGACGAGTCAAAAGTGTTTGCGGACCGGCGACATTGATAACGTTGGCCGTACGGCGTATCACCATACGTTTTTTGAAATGCTCGGAAACTTCTCTTTTGGCGATTATTTCAAGGAAGATGCTATTCAGTGGGCATGGGAGTTTCTTACTGCCAAACAATGGCTTGGGCTTGACCAGGACCGTCTCACTGTCACGGTATACCTGGATGATGATGAGGCCGCTGGAATCTGGGAGAACAAAGTCGGCTTAGCACCTAGCAAGATTACACGGATGGGCGAGGATGACAATTTCTGGCCGGCCGGTGCACCGAGTGGCGGACCGGATGGCGTTTGTGGTCCCTGCAGCGAAATCTTTTATCTCGATCCCAAGGGAGAAGAAGTCGAGATCTGGAACTTAGTGTTTACACAATTTAATCGCGTTGGTGACCCACCGGATAACCTCCGTCCACTTCCAAGTAAAAACATCGATACAGGAATGGGACTTGAACGAATCGCATCGGTGATGCAGGGACAAGACACCAACTACCACATCGACTTACTCAGGCCCATCGTGGAAGCGGCGGGCGAAGTGTGCGGTGTAAAGTATGATCCAAACAGCGATGAAGGAAGGCGATTACGCCGAATCGCGGATCACGTCCGTGCTTGTGTATTTGCAGTACATGAAAACGTGTATCCCGGACCGAACAAGGAAAAATATGTCATACGGCGACTCCTTCGGCGGGCCGTCCTCGACGGGCACCAAATGAATTTAAGAGATCCTTTTCTCTATCAGTTGGTGCAACCTGTTGTGGACCAGATGCAAACTGCGTATCCGGAAATAAGCGGAAGTGTCGACCGGGTGGCAGGTGTCATCAAACAAGAAGAGGAATCTTTTCTTGGCAACATTGGTGATGGCCTTATTCGTATCGATCAGATGTTTGAATCGATGGATTCCAGTGGACAGCAGTTTGTCGACGGTGCTGCGGCTGCTGATCTTTATCAAACGAACGGGCTTCCTCCCGAACTCATTGAGGCCATGGCCGCTGAGCGTAATTTCACGTTCGACTGGGACGGATTCCAAAATGCAATGGACCAGCACGGAATTGATTCAGGAAAGAATCAATTCCAGTTATTTAAGACGGGCCCCATCGAAGCCTTGAAACGATCCGTGCAGTCAACCGACTTCCTTGGTTATGAAGTAACCGATGCAGTTGCGACCATCAAAGGCGTCATCACCATAGGAGATGATGCTGAAGATGATCAGTTAGTGGAATCCACAGAAACAGCAGCCCAGCAGGTCGTCGTTGTATTAGATCAAACACCATTTTACGGTGAGTCCGGTGGTCAGGTCGGAGACTGCGGTAGATTGCATAGCGAATCCGTGGAGGTCGAAATCACTGATACCCAGAAAGATGGTGAGTTATTCCTTCACCACGGCAAGTTGATTTCCGGGACGCTGGCTTCAGGCGAAACGCTTACAGCATCGGTAGACCAGTCACGTCGCAACGGTATTCGCCGTGCACACTCGGCTACACATATCCTCCATCACGCACTTCAAAGTGAATTGGGTTCTCACGCACAACAGCAGGGATCCAAGGTTGACGAAGACTGGCTACGATTTGACTTTACGAATCTCGAACCAGTAAATGATGAGAGTCTGCTTAGTATCGAGCAGGATGTGAATTCCCGGATTTCCGATGCAGATGCCATCGAATGGACTGTGTTGCCACTAGCAGAGGCGCGTGAAGCAGGTGCCATGATGCTGTTTGGCGAAAAGTACCCGGATCCGGTACGGATGGTGTCCATGGGGGAATTCAGTCGCGAACTTTGTGGTGGTACGCATCTGTCCAATACGGCCGAAGTAGAACAACTCGAAATTACATCTGAAGAGGGTGTGGCCGCAGGAACACGTCGCGTGGTTGCATTAACCGGCCCACGTGCTGCAAAATATCGCGCTGATATTGATGAAGCTGCTGCCACCGCTGCACAAAAGCTCGGCGTGTCAGAGACGCAATTGACCGAGAGTATTGAGCAACTGACTGCAGAAATCCGAGATCTAAAGAAGCAGCTAGGTGGAGCCGGTACAACAGACGCATACAGCGGCAGAATTGATAACAACGGTGAATCAGGAGACTACTTGGCCAGACGGGCTACACTCAAGGCTGCTGCCCGAGCACTCAATATTTCGCTGCTCGATGTTCCAGAGCGAATTGACGCAATGCTCGTGGAACGCGAGAAGGTCCAGCAACAAGTTGCTCAGTTAGCCGAAGCGGGTGAGTTGGATGCCGATACACTGATAGCAGATGCAGAGATGATCGGTGAGGCAAAGGTGGTCATTGTGGAAGCAACTGGTGCTACTCCGAATCTCATGCGGCAACTGATCGATCAAATCCGCAAGAAAACACAACCGGTTGCTATCTTGTTCGCTGCCCCGCAAGGCGATGGAAAAGTTCTCGTTGTCGCTGGTGCCAGTCGAGATCTAGTGGAAGCGGGCGTACATGCAGGTAACTGGGTGCGCGATGTTGCTCAAGTACTCGGTGGTGGTGGTGGCGGAAAGCCGGATATGGCTCAGGCAGGCGGTAAAGACGCTACTAAGCTTGCCGAAGCACTTGTGACGGCTCGAGAGACCTTATCTGAAATGCTTGGCTAGCGTGGCTTATTCGGACGATATCCGGATATTGCGTCACTGCGGTCAGCATAATAGGGAAATCGCTCATCCAAGCTGGCAAGGGTCACGCTTTCATAGGCATCCGGTGCCATACCGGCCAATAACAGCAGACCACCTTCTTCGCGCAATTGATCCTGTAACAATAGCAATTGCCGCAGGAATTGGCTCGTTACATATTCCAGTTCTTCGAGCTCGAGGATCAAGTGAACGCAGAAACGCTCGCGCAGTGTGCGCCAAAGACCGTCTGCTAATTCGCGACCCTTGAGGTTCTCCGACATCGGCGGATGCAGACGGATGAATGTCCATTCAGCGTCCGAGTCCACTTCCATGTGCCAACCGGGGACGATTTCCAACATTGCCTTGCTCGCTCCTAAGCTCACAACGTTTGATAAGTAAATATGAAGAGTAAAAGTGGCGGACTCAATTCTTCCCTGAATTGAGATGCCACGTGCAACAAGTGTCGGTTCCGGAATCAGACTTGCCCGTTGCGGTGGATAGGATACACGCTTTGTTAGGATTTTGAAAAGTCCAATCTGAGATGGCACCGGGGTGACTCACCCACTTGTTCTTGTTAAAGCCCAATGGCATACTTTATTGCAATCGCGAGAAGGGAAAATAAGACTTCCCGCGAAATGAAATCACCGAAAAAGACCATGAAGGAATAACAAGCATGTCACGAAGTGCTGCAGTAACATTCAAAGGAACACCACTTACATTAGCCGGCGAAGCCGTTGCGGTTGGTGCTCCCGGACCAGACTTCTCACTAACCTATTTTGAAGATGGATTCCAATCGCTTACCAATGAATGTCTCAAGGGCAAGCCAGCGATCATCAGCGTTGTACCGTCACTTGACACGGGCGTTTGCCAGATTCAAACCAAGAAATTCAGCGAAGAATTATCAGCGCTCGGCGACCAAGTAAATGCGGTTACCGTAAGCGTGGACCTTCCATTCGCACAGGGTCGATTCTGTGGCGATGAGGGCATTTCCAATATGCAAACTGCCTCAGATTACATGGATGGGAACTTCGGTGCGGCATGGGGCATGATGATCGAAGAATTACAGCTACTGGCACGTGGCGTATTCGTCGTGGACGGCGCAGGCGTTGTAACCTATGCGGAAACCGTGTCTGAAGTAACCGACGAGCCAAATTACGAAGCTGCCATGAGTGCACTCAAGGCTCTCGTGTAAGACGTGACACAGGTCACCAACGAAATTAACTGCCAGCTGGAGACGCGTTTTTAGCTGGCAGTTTTTTTGCGCTATAACAACCAGCTTGGTAATTCACCAGCAGGAGGCATCTCGATTACCGCAGACTGATGAATGCCTTCGTGTGCGTTGATTGCCTTGATGGCGTCTTCTGAAGGGCAGCTGTCAAGGTTAAGGACACCGATTGAAAGTCCTCCAGGTGCATCGGTGGCAGCTCTACCGACCGACATTTGCGCGATGTTGATGTTATATTCGCCAAGGATCGTACCCATAGCGCCAATGATTCCCGGTGTGTCCTGATGTGTGAAGACGAGCATCGTACCGTCGAGGTATGTTTCCAGAATCATGTTGTCCAGACGTATTAAGCGGGGCATATCATTGCCGAATATGGTTCCGCCGGCAACCCACTCGGTTTCATCCGTACCAACGGATATAGTCAGCGATGAACTAAACGCACCCATCTCGCTATCGTGGTGCTCGGCTAATTGAATACCGCGGTCACGTAATAGTACCTGTGCATTGACAATGTTTACCTCACCTTCAAGTACACGCTGGAGGAGTCCTGCACAAAAGGCGGAAGTAAGTAGACGCGTATCCTCGTTTGCAATATTGCCCCGAAATTCCAGCTTACACCGTTCGATGCCTCCGCTAGACCATTGCGAAAGAAACACGCCGGTGCGATGTGCCAGATTGAGATATCCACGTAACGACTTGAGTGTTGCCGGATCCACGGCACCGATATTCACACTATGTCGAATCTCGCCCGTTTTGAAGTAATTGACCAACAACTGGACAGCTTCTACGGCCACGCGAGTTTGTGCTTCCTCCGTGCTGGCACCGAGATGTGGTGTACAAAGCACTGCTGGATGACTGAATAGTGGGCTTTCAGTACATGGCTCTTCTTTAAAGACGTCCAAAGCAACTCCGGCAAGCTTTCCACTTTCCAGTCCTCGCAAGAGTGCATCTTCGTTGTAGATACCACCGCGGGCACAGTTGATCAGCCTCGCTCCGGATTTCATCGACTGAATCTCATCATCGTCAACGAGGTTTTCAGTTTCCGGGGTTAGGGGAGTATGTACTGTCAGGTAGTCCACGTGAGGTAGCATTTCATCGACACTCGTCATGAGTTCGATCCCCAGTTTCGCCGCCTGGTCACTAGTAAGAAACGGGTCGTATCCCATCACGTGCATTTGAAAGGCTTGGGCTCGCTTCGCCACTTCCTGGCCGATGCGACCAAGCCCAACGATGCCGAGGATCTTATCTGCAACCTGATTACCGAGGTATCCCTTACGGTCCCATGAACCGTTTATCAGGCTACTATGTGCAGGTGCAATATTACGGGAAAGTCCAAGTAACAATGCGAATGTGTGTTCGGCTGTGCTGAATGTATTTCCGGTTGGCGTATTCATGACGACAACACCTTGTCGCGTGGCTGCCTTCTTGTCGATATTGTCTGTTCCGACACCGGCGCGAGCGATTACTTTGAGTCGTCGATTGTCCTTTAGAGCGGATTCGTCGATTTGTACACCGCTGCGGCAAATAGCTCCATCGGCACTCATGAGTGCGTCATGTAACTCAGTACCTGAGAGGCCCGGACGCACCTCGACTTCAAATCCGTCTTCTGCTTCAAGCAGGCGGATGCCTTCGTCAGCGATATTATCGAGAATGAGTATTGTTGGCATGATCAATCGTTCATAGTGATCAGGATGTCAAAAACGATCAACCGTTCGCGTTTGCGAAGTCGTCCATGAACCCGGCAAGAGATTCCACTCCCGCCTGTGGCATAGCGTTGTAGATCGAGGCACGAATACCACCGACACTGCGATGACCGGCCAGGCTGGTAAGTGAATGATCAGCAGCCTGTTCAATAAAGGACTGAGTCAATTCATCACTTGGCAGTTTAAACACCACATTCATGTTTGAACGTGACGCTGTTTGGGCATGGCCGCTGTAGAAGCCCGCATGTCGATCAATCGCGGAATATAGTAACTCGGCCTTTTTACGATTGGTGTTCGCCAGAGAATCCAGCCCCCCGCATTCATCAATGATCCACTTACAAACCAGATCCATTATGTAGATCGCAAATGTCGGCGGAGTGTTATACATCGTGTTGGCAGTGCTGTGTGACTTGAAGTTAAGGTAACCGGGCAGGTCATCCGAGCTGCGTTCAAGCAAGTCACGACGGATGACGACCACCGTTAAACCCGCCGGGCCGACATTCTTCTGAGCACATGCATATATGAGGCCGTGTCGTTGCATATCGACCGGTCGAGACAGGAAATCACTTGATGCATCACACACAAGTGGTACTGAACCATAGTCTGGGGCTTCAGGAAACTGTAATCCGTGAATCGTTTCATTGGAGCAATAATACGCGAAGGCCGGCTTTTCACTTCGCAAAAGATCTTCATTTACCGGCAATCGATCAAATCCGTCAGATGTACCGTTCCAGGAAATATGCACATCGCACTCGCGATGAGCCTCTTCTAAAGCTTTTGCACTCCATGCACCGCTGACAACGTAATCTGCCGTCTGTTCTCGTGATGCCAGATTCATTGGAATCATGGAAAACTGAAGCCGTGATCCACCTTGAATCAGCAAGACGTCAAAATCATCCCCAACAGCTAGCAGCGTTCGAATTCCGTTACGAGCCGAGTCAAGAATTTCCTTAAACGTTTCGCTGCGGTGGCTGATTTCCATGATCGATGCGCCACAGTCCCCGTAGGAAAGCAATTCAGCCTGAGCCTGCAGTAGTACCGATTCCGGTAAGCCCGCAGGACCGGCAGAAAAATTGAACACTCGATTCGCCATGATGTGCTTTGTAGAGCTTCTTGTAGTGCGCAGAGGCTAAAAACAGATTCTAGATGGCCATTCGGATACTGGATAGTGGCTAATTCACGACCCGAATAACATCGATTTTTGGCTGCATAATCGGAAAAACTATGCAAACCATAGTCTTTTCGTAACTGGAATAGCTTATGAGAAGTACCTATTTTCACTAATCGTTACTTTTTTCCATACCGGAGCAGTTTTATATGGAACTATTAAGAGCCAAGGAAACATTTGGCAAACGTCCCCACGAATCAAATACGAATCCCCACACTTAATCAGGAACGAAGCCATGAGCCAGTTCAGTGATACCGCTGTGCTAGAAGACAGCAATGAAACTACACGTCGCCGAAAGATTGACCCAACGACCTGCGAACGTGACTATTCCAATGAAGAAATGGAATTCATGGACGCTCTGGAGCTCTACAAACGAAAGAGCGGTCGCATGTTCCCGACATGTAGTGAAATATTAGAAGTGGTGCGTGACCTTGGTTATCGAAAAGCTGTCTAAAAACATCGGTAATTCCACGTCAATTCGCTATTGTTTGAGACCAGCAAAAACAATAGTATTCCGCCATGAATCGTAGGTGGAATAGACAATTCGAAAATATCTGCAAAGCAATTTCAGGTCACGGAATGCAACGAAATTCCCGTGGCTTGGTCTTGTTCATAATTCTCTTATTTTCCACCGGCTGTTCTATCACCTCCGATGGTTGGAACGCACAAGGCGTACAAGCATTCCAAAATGGTGATCATCGGGGTGCTGTTCAGAAATTCCAATACGCGCTGAATGCTGATTCAACTAATTCTGACTCGTTCTATAACTTGGGACGCGTCTACCATGAGATTGGGAAGAAGAACGGTGACGACGCGTTTTTACTAGAAGCTGAGACACTCTATAACCGATGTCTGGATCTGTCAGCAGATCATGTGGACTGTCATCGTGGACTGGCTGTTTTACTCGTCGACACCGGTCGGAAGCAAGAAGCATTTGCCCTGTTAAATAACTGGGCAAAGGACAGACCATCGATGTCGCAACCGCGAGTCGAATTGGCTCGACTCTATGAAGAGCAGGGTGATTTGCAAACTGCGAGACTACATCTTGAATCGGCCGTTAAGCTAAATGCCAATAATGCCCGCGCACATACAGCACTTGCTGCGTTAAGTGAACGACAAGGAGATGTTCGCACGGCCTACGCAGCTTATCAGAAATCACTGATGGTTAATCCTAACCAGCCAAATGTTGGAAAACGCCTGGCGCTCGTCCGACAGTCGCTCGGCGAAAGTGCTGGAAATACCCGAATCGCCGATGAATCTGTTTCACGCGGTAGGTATTAATCCGAGAATCCGTATCGCAAGCAGGATTTAAAAATCCTAACTACGCTTAAAGTAGCGGCGTAGCATATCAGCAGCAGCTTCTTTCGAGTCTTCAGCCTGAGGTTCTGTAGGCGGACGTTCCGGTAGTTTTTGAGCCTTGGGCTTCTTTCGTTTGCCGGACTTAGAATCTTCTAACTGCTCTTCTTCAGCCGCTTCCATTTCAGGGTCGGTATCTGCATCTGAAGTATCAAATTGACCCGTGTCTTCAAGTTTAAACTGGCGAGTTACGGTGTCCTCCGAATTAGAGCTATCGTCCGAGAGTGCTTCTTCGAGCCAACTGCTTACATCGTCGTCATTCGTTTCAGTACGTGATGATCGCTGAACGACATCCATGACATCGTTCACTTTTGGCTTCTTATTGCCACCCAGACTGTGGTCGATGACTAATTCAAATTGAAGTGAGCCGACGCCAATCGTATCGCCAGCATTGAGAATGCAGACATTATCAACGGCTTTGCCATTTACAAAAGTCCCGTTTTTACTGCCAAAGTCACGAATTCCAACTTGAGAATCAGTAATTAGTAGCGCGCAGTGGTGGCGGCTNATTGCGTCGCTTTTTGGACGTAAATGACAGTCTTCGCCACGACCAATNAAAAACTTAGAAACCGGAATAGCGATTTCCTTGCCTTCACTAGCCCCCTGAAGAACCTTTAGTTTTACTCTCATCGATCAAAAATCCACTTCGATATGCGAAATAAAAATGCGGTTTTAATAAACCAAAGTGGGTTTTGCCTGATCTTTGAATAATCAGATAGACATTGGATAAGTATTTAAAAATCGTCTATCGGAGAATCCAAGATATTACTGCGTTATGGAAAGTAAATCGTCCAAAACAGTAATATCTCTTAGCAGTTTATTATATCCATTTAAATAAACGGCGGTGGATGTATTATTTGTTAAATGAAAAAATATTAACAAGATTACCCAAACAGGGTGTGTTATTTTAGCGTTTTTCAGTCCATTTAGTGTTACCGAAACGCTCCATTACGATCTGTTCACTACGAGATCGTTCGTTCGTTGTCAGGTCACATGGGATTAATTTCAATCCAAGTGACCGTGCAATCATCTCCGGCCATTTTTCTATCCACTCATCGGCCAAGTGGTTTGCCAATAGCCCGTGATCTCCGAGATTAACGATACCGGGCAATTCCGGACAACACATGCTTGATTCCATTAGCAGAGAACCGTGCTGGAGTACGGCATGTTGCAAGCGTCGTTGCGCACTTCCACCGACCTTTTGTCCCTCCATGATCAGGTCACCAGACGATCTGCGCTGAAAACAGAGAAATGGTGTTTGATCCGAACCAGTTTCATTCGAGTCATGCAAATCTAGCGAGATCTCTAAATTTTCAAATACCTTGATGGTGGCCTGATGAGCGGTGTTATAGAGATCGTGAGTTGACTTGGGTTTCAGTGCGGAAACAGGCACCGCGATACTATACGTCACTTCAAGATCGTGGAGGATAGCGCCACCGCCACTTGCTCGCCGTACCAGGTCACAACTTTGACTGGCGGCATGATGTGCACGATCTTTGTGATTTTGAAAATACCCAAGTGAGAGTGTCGGGGTGTTCCACCGATAAATGCGAATCGCAATATCTCCGGTCATCGCGGCTGATTCAAGCAAGCATTGGTCGACCGCCATATTCCATGGGCCGGGTGCATGATCGTGAATGATCAGCCGCGCTTCATGTCCGGAATCAGGCATTGATATTCGTCCCGCTATGGGTCGACTTACTCCTCAGACCATTTCATAACTGGTTGCCGTGCTGCAGCAACTTCATTTGGCCTGCTAATAATCGTGGAATGCGGAGCTTCGCTTAGAAGTTCAGCTGATTCTTCAGTGATGTGAAACAATCGTTCGGCAAACGCATCAAGTGTTTCTTTTGATTCAGTTTCGGTAGGTTCCATCATCATGCCCTCATGGACGGTCAGTGGAAAGTAAACGGTTGGTGGATGAAAGCCAAAATCAAGAAGTCGTTTCGCGATATCCATAGCAGGCTGCTTCATATCTTTTTTCTGTTTGAGTTTCTCAGCACTCGCAACAAACTCATGCATACATCGATCACCATGAGGCACATCAAGAATATGCTTTACTTTGCTAAGCAGGTAGTTTGCGTTTAGCACGGCATTTTCTGCGACTCGTTTAAGTCCCTCAGGTCCGTGAGAGAGGATGTAGCAATATGCCCGCACGAGCACTCCAACATTTCCAAAAAAGCTGCGAACCTTACCAATAGTATCGGGTTGAGCCACGTCTAACACATATACACCATCAGATTCAGTCACGCGCGGAATTGGCAAGTACGGTCCGAGTTCTTCGGTAACACAAATGGGTCCGGCTCCCGGGCCACCACCGCCGTGCGGGCCGCTAAAGGTCTTGTGCGGGTTGAAGTGCATCATATCCGCGCCGAAATCTCCGGGGCGTGTGACTCCGAGAATCGCATTCATGTTGGCGCCGTCCAGATAAATCAGACCACCTTTGGCGTGCACCGATTCAGCAATCTGTCTCACCTGCGCGTCGAACAATCCCAAAGTGTTGGGATTGGTGATCATAAAGACAGCGATCTCATCGTCCAGTTTGGATTGGAGGTCGGCAAGATCGACCATCCCATCTTCATTACTTTTAACGGTTACAAAGCTAAATCCAGCCATGCGAGCACTTGCCGGGTTAGTGCCATGTGCGCTATCAGGAGCAAGCACCTTGGTGCGGTTCGCTCCCTGTTTTCGAAAGTGCTTTGCTGCCACCATCAACGCGGCTAATTCTCCGTGGGCACCGGCTGCCGGTTGAAGGGAAACGCACGGTAGCCCCGAGATTTCCGCGAGCATGGATTGCAACTCATACAGCAGTCGGAGCATGCCTTGCACAGTATCATCCGGTTGGAGCGGATGTATTTCAGCAAACCCAGGCATTGCTGCCACGCGTTCATTTCGCTTTGGGTTGTACTTCATCGTGCAGCTGCCGAGCGGATAAAAGTGCGTATCCACCGACATATTGAGTGTTGAGAGATTCGTAAAATGTCGAATGACATCTGGTTCAGCCAATTCGGGTAGAGCAAGCGCTTCTGTCGCCAGAAACTGAGGATCAATTACCGGTTGCTCCGGAACGTCGCTTTGCGGCAATGCTACTCCCTTTCGTCCTGAACGGGATAACTCGAATATTAATTTCGTTGCGATGTGATTCCTCATGACTGACCACCTCCATGCGATCCTAGCAGCGAAACGAGCTGATCGATTTCCTCCTTGGTCCGTTTTTCAGTGACAGATATCAGGAAGCAATCATCCCATTCGCTGTACCACTGGCCGAGCGGCACTCCTGCAAGGACATTCTTGTCTCTGCAGTACTTCAACAATGAGGGCACATCATTTTGTTTGTCGCGGACGACAAATTCCTTGAAGAACGGCTTTTCAATAGCAAGTTCGAAACGATCGAGTGTGTCCATTTGCGCTGCAGCATATGCAGCCTTTTGTTGACAGAGCGTAGCGACTTGCTTCATACCAGCAGGTCCCATCAGCGACAGATAGATTGCGGCTCTCAGGGCAAACAACCCCTGATTTGTACATATATTGCTCGTCGCTTTTTCTCGCCGAATATGCTGTTCCCTTGTTTGCAATGTAAGCACCCAACATCGGCGACCGCTACGGTCAACTGTTTGACCTGCGATCCGACCAGGCAGCCTTCTTACGAATTCCTCACGACAGGTCATGATTCCAAGGTAAGGTCCGCCATAGAGCATCGGTGTGCCCAGCGTATGCCCTTCGGCGACGGCGATATCAACTCCTAGATCTCCCGGTCGCTTCAGTAATCCGAGACTGATGGGATCGAAACAGCAAACAACCAGTGCTCCAACTTGATGAGCAGCGTCGGCGATACTCTGGACATCTTCAAGACTGCCAAAGAAATTCGGGTGTTGTATGAGAATGGCGGCTGTCTCTTCATCTAATTCGTCAACAATGGATTGCAGATCTGCTAACCCGTTGGTTGACCCAACGGTAACGAGTTCCGTTCCGATGCTATCGAAGTAGGTGGATAGTATTTGACGATAGTCCGGATGTACCGAATCGAGTGCAACGACTTTAGCATTTCGCTTAGTTACACTCATTGCCATCAATACACCTTCGGCTGCAGCTGTGCCGCCGTCGTAGAGACTAGCATTTGAGACGTCCATACCGGTGAGCTGGCAAATCAGGCTTTGATATTCAAACATTGCCTGCAAGTTACCCTGGCTAACTTCCGGTTGGTACGGAGTGTACGAGGTGTAGAATTCGCCACGTGATGCAATGGTATCAACAGCAGCTGGAACAAAGTGATCGTAACTACCAGCACCGAGAAAGCATGTCCCATTGGTTGTGGACATATTCATACTTGCCATCGAGGAAAGCTGTTGAGTGAGTTCAAGCTCGCCGAGTGCCGCTGGGATTTCCAGTGGTCGACCGAGCTGCATATCTTCCGGAATGCAATTAAAAAGCTGGTCGATAGACTCAGCGCCGATCGCCTCAAGCATTTCTGCCTGATCTTGAGGCGTATTAAAGATGTATGGCATTTTCAGGACTCCGCTTATGCAGCCTTAGTGACCGGATTCGGAGCACTGTTTTTGATACGCTTCATTATCGAGCAGATTGGATAACTCTGCTTCATCGCTCAATCTGATCCGAATGATCCATCCTGCTGTATATGGATCACTGTTGAGGATTTCCAGATTATCCGGCAGCGGTGAATTCACTTCGACGATTTCACCGGAAACCGGGCTATACAGTGGACTCACGGCTTTTACCGATTCGACCTCGCCAAATTCATCTCCGGCAGCCATGGTTGTACCGACGCTAGGTAACTCCATGTAAACAAGATCGGTCAGTTGCTCTACGGCAAAGGCAGATATGCCAATCGTTGCGATTTTGCCTTCTTCGCTATCTGAGACACTCGTCCATTCGTGTGATTCGAGATAGAGCAAGTCTTGTGGATTCACGATGAGCTTCCTTACATTCGAGAAACTGTTGGTGCCGTAATTAATATGAGGTGATGCAGTCGGAAATCCTCTCGCTGCATGTACTTTCTGATAACGATGAATATAAAGGAATCCGCTATCTGATGGGGAGGACTTTTGACGTTATTCGGTTTGCTTTTTGCCTTTTTTATTGAGCACTACGGTCTTTTGTAAAAGGGCAATCCGGAGACGACCGCTGGTAGACGCTGGTTTCTGATTTCGACTTCGAGAGAATCACCAATCGCCGTGGAACGATTCACCAATGCCATAGCAATTGGTTTTGCCAATGTCGGTGAAAACGAGCCGCTGGACACTGTTCCGATAATCTCGTCTCCACTGTATACGGGATATCCCTCTCGTGCCGGACGCTTACCTTCCATGACCAGACCAATACGAAACAAATCTCTGTTCTCGCAATCGTACGCGGCAAGTGATTCTCTACCGATGAATTCCCGGTCAACACCATTGGCGTCCGTGAGTGATACGGCAAAATCCAAACCGACTTGAAATGGATTGATGTCTTCGTTGAGTTCGTGCCCGTATAGCGGCATAGCCGATTCAAGCCGCAACGTATCACGTGCTCCGAGGCCGGCGGGTTCAATGCCGTGTTTTCTGCCGGATGCAAACACATTTTCCATGACTTGATTTGCATTTTCATCACGAACAATGAGCTCGAATCCATCTTCGCCGGTATAGCCTGTCCGACTCACGATGCAGGGCTTTCCCATTTGCTCTGTGCCGCGAACTCGAAAATACTTCATCGAGGAAATATCTGCCTTGATGAGTGGCGCAACGACATCAACAGCTTTTGGTCCTTGTACGGCAATCATGGCTGTTTCTTCGGTTCGGTCGAGAACATTCAAGTCATTTGCATCAGGCCACTGTGCTTCTATCCAATCGACGATTTTCTTTCTGTTAGATGCATTTACGACCAGCAGGTAATACCGTGTACCGCTTGGTGATTCCTGAAAATAGACGAGGACATCATCGAGAATGCCACCGTCGTGATTGCAAATAAGCGAATAACGAACCTGGCCTAACTGCATGTCCAGTACACTGCGTGTTAGCAATTGGTCAAGAAATGTGCCGGCACCAGGTCCTTCGAAACGCAGTCGTCCCATGTGAGAGACGTCAAATACGCTCACCTTATTTCGCGTTGCGTGATGCTCGTCAACGATTGAACTGTACTGCACGGGCATTTCCCAACCGGCAAAGTCCACCATTCTGCCGCCACGGTCGACGTGCCATTGAAATAGCGGTGTGCGCTTTGGTGAGGAGTGGTTTGTCGCTTCTGTCATCGGTACACCTGCGTTGTGAACGAACCAAAAGATGCCTGCATTTGCCACGGATAGGCAATTATACGCGCGGTCATTGTATCGCATGCAAAGGGCGTATTCCAGAATGCTGGAGACGAGGTATCAGATGTAGAGAAATAATCGGAGGGCCGATTTGCATCCACTTGTATGATGTCGAATCAACCCATAGACTCGCTCCTAGAAACACCGCTGAACTGACTACACCATCGGGAAACTATCCATGGGACGCAAATACCTGAATCAATTCACAGAAAATGAAAATGTGGATGAAGTGCTGCTGGGAGGCGGCAAGCAACTGCGACCCAACCGTAGCGGTAATCTATATCTACAGCTGACCCTGTCAGACAAGACGGGAAGCGTAAATGCCATGCAATGGAATGCGAATCAGGGCACGTATGATGCGTTTGAAAACGGCGACTATCTCCGCGTGCAAGGCAAGACACAGTTCTTTAATGGCAACCTGCAGATCATCGTTCAGAAACTAACTGTGGTAGATGCTGCCAACATAGATGAATCAGATTTTGTCCAGTTAGGAAATGAAGACATTGGCAAGCTATTAGTCCAGTTGCGCCAATTCATCGATTCTATCGAGAATCAAATCCTAAAGCAGTTAGCAACCCTGTACCTGGAAGACAAGACTCTGGTCGACAAACTATGCAAAGCTCCGGCGGGCGTGAAGAACCATCATGCGTATCACGGCGGATTGCTGGATCACATTGTGCATCTCATGCGACTTGTCGATGCTGTTGTGCCTTTATACCCACAGGTAAACCGGGATCTGTTACTGATGGGTGTGTTTCTACACGACTTGTCCAAGACAACAGAGTTACTTTTTGAACGGTCATTCGAGTATTCAGACGAAGGCCAGTTGATTGGCCATTTGGTGCAGGGGGTTGAGTTACTTCAGTCGAAAATCACTGAATTCAATTCAACAGCAGAACAGGAATTCCCAGCGACACTGGCACTACATCTGAAGCACTTGATAATTAGTCATCATGGGCAATATGAATTTGGTAGTCCCAAGTTGCCGATGACGCTCGAGGCCATCACGCTTCATCACTTGGACAATCTGGATGCCAAGATATTTGCATTTACGAATTGCATCGAGCAGAACCAGCAGTCGAATCCGGGAGATAATTGGACTCCCTATCAACCAAGCCTCGGGCGTAAGATATACCGTGGTCCGATAGAGTAACCTCTTCGCCTAGAGTGAAACCTGTTTCTGACCAATGGTTATCGCTCATTTAAGAAACACAATTGATGGAACAAAATCCAAAACAATCACGTCGTGACGAACTTGCCAGTTTGGTTTACGACCACATCCAGCAATCCCGCTACCGTCCCGTGAAGCCGCGAGTCATAGCCAAGCAGTTGGGACTGGATATTGATGACACGCGTCAATTACGAATTGTTGTTAAGCAATTGGTAAAGCAGGGGCTTGCCAAGTATGGCCCGCGTCACATTGTCATACCCGGTTCGGGTCAACCAGATATCAGCAACGACAAATCAGAGGTTATTACGGATACGCCCCCCGAATCTGATGCTCCGGACACGGACGAGTCAGCCGCTGATACAGACGCTCCGCCTGATGGGCCTACAGACGCTCCGTCTGATGGAACGATTACCGGAAAATTCCAGCGTAATTCCGGTGGATTTGGATTTGTTCGTCCGCTGGGTACACCATCAGATGTGGGAACAGAACACGATTTGTTCGTGCCAAGGGAGCAGACACTCGGCGCAGCAACCGGTGACATCGTGAGAGTGCGACGGATGCGTTCACGGCGGCATGGTGGTCGCGGTGAAAGTGATCGTGCCGAAGTTATCGAAATCAAGGAACGCAAAACTTCCCGTTTTGTAGGGACATACGGTGAGACCAAACGACGGGGATTCGTACGCGTTGATGGCAGACAGTTTGAAGATCCAGTATCCGTGGGTGACCCCGGAGCAAAAGGTGCACGCACCGGTGACAAAGTAGTGATCGAAATGGTGCGGTTCCCTGATACGCATGATGCCGGTGAAGCGGTGTTGGTAGACGTCTTAGGGGCACGAGGTGAACCGGGCGTGGATACGCTTTCCATCATCCATGAATTCGGTCTCATAGAGGAATTCCCGGAATCTGCAATGCAGGAAGCCAGACGACAGGCTGAGTTGTTTGATCCGGAAAAGGTCCCGGAAGGTAGACGCGACTTAACAGCGGACACCGTCGTTACGATTGATCCGGTGGATGCGAGAGACTTCGACGACGCGATATCACTTGAACTGCTGGCGTCGGGCAACTGGTCATTGTCGGTACACATAGCCGACGTTTCACATTTTGTTGAGGAAGGATCTCCGCTTGATGACGAGGCTTATCGTCGTGCGACGAGTGTTTACTTACCGGATCGTGTGATCCCAATGTTGCCTGAGATCATCTCAAACAATCTGGCAAGCTTACAGCCCGATAAGCGGCGATATGCCCGAACAGCGATCATGGAGGTGAGCCCCGATGGAACGGTTTTACATACCGAAGTAACGCGTAGTGTCATTAAAAGTGACAGGAGATTCGCTTACGAAGAGATTGACGACTTTCTACAGAATCGTTCGGCCTGGAGAGAAAAGCTAACAGAAGACGTATATCTGTTACTCGATCACATGTACACGCTGGCGATGATATTGCGACGGCGTCGTATCGAGGAAGGTGCTCTGGAAATGGGATTGCCGGAGATCAAGATCGATCTGGACCGCCAGGGAAGAGTATCTGGCGCGCATCACGTGATCAACACGGAGAGTCATCAAATCATTGAAGAATTCATGTTGCTTGCGAATCGCAGCGTGGCTGAGCAATTACACCTGGATGAACTTAAATTCCTAAGACGGATTCACGGTGCACCGAGTCCTCGAAAGCTGGAGTCGTTGTCGCGACTGCTTAAAGAGTTGAAAGTCACCGACAGCGGTGTACGTAGTCGATTTGATATTAAATCAGTCATCAAGGCGGTAGAAGATAAACCCGAAGAGCAGTGTGTGAATCTCGCCGTGCTTCGTAGTATGCAAAAGGCAGTGTACGGACCGGAAGAAGAAGGTCACTACGCTCTATCATTTGCGCACTACTGTCATTTTACCTCACCGATTCGTCGGTATCCGGATTTAACAGTGCATCGGATGTTTGACGACTTACAGGACAACAAGAGGCCACCTCAGGACTTTGCAGTGCTGCAATCCCAAGGCGAACATTGCTCTGACCGAGAACGCAATGCGGAGTCAGCGGAGCGAGAGTTGATCAAGCTCAAGTTGCTCAACTACATGAAAGATCAGGTCGGTGAAGAACTGGTCGCCGTCGTTACTGGCGTGGAAGAATATGGGCTATTCGTGCAGGGTGTTAAGATCCCGGCCGAAGGGCTCATTTCTGTGCGGTCCATGCGCGACGACCATTACAAACTGGATCGTGATGCACGACGACTTGCTGGGTTCCGAAGTGGAAATGCATTTGGGCTTGGTGATACGTTGGTTGTCACCGTATCGTCGGTTGACATGCAGCGGCGAGAGCTCAATTTCTCCTACGTGAGGACGCTTCAAAGCCATACGCCACAAGGCAAGCCGGTCGAGGGATCTGGCGGCGGTGGGGGACGTCGCGGAGCGCGTGGACCACGTAAGCGTGGATCCATCAAGCAAGCAGCGCGACGCAGTGGAGGGAAACGCAAGCGTGGCCGCCGTCGACGCGGTTAATGGGTCGCCGTTGTCAATCTGAAGCAAGTCGTTTAGCTTTAATTAAGTAACCTATATGCCGCCCAGTCACAGTTTTTTACCGGAAGGCGAGAGAAAGATACTCGATGGGAAAACAGCCAAAGACAGCAATTACACCAACCCGCGCCGAAGACTATCCACAGTGGTATCAACAGGTCATAAAATCTGCTGACTTGGCGGAAGTGTCACCAGTTCGCGGTTGCATGGTGATTAAGCCATGGGGTTGGTCAATCTGGGAGAACATGCAGGGCGTGCTTGATCGCATGTTCAAGGACACCGGACATGTAAATGCGTATTTTCCGTTGTTTATCCCGATGAGCTTCCTTGAAAAGGAAGCCGAACATGTTGAGGGGTTTGCTAAGGAATGTGCCGTTGTAACTCATCACCGGCTCGAACCCGGACCGGACGGTGGATTGGTGCCGGCCGGCCCTCTGGAAGAACCTCTTATTGTTCGGCCGACAAGTGAGACTATCATCGGGTCGATGTACGCCAAGTGGGTTCAGTCCTATCGGGACCTGCCAATTAAGATCAACCAGTGGGCAAATGTCGTACGTTGGGAAATGCGTACGCGGATGTTTCTTCGTACGACTGAATTTCTTTGGCAGGAAGGGCACACTTGCCATGCGACTGAAGAAGAAGCTCTTGAAGAAACCCGTTTAATGCTTGATGTTTATGCGGACTTTGCAGAGAACACGATGGCAATGCCGGTCATCAAGGGAGAAAAGACGGCAGACGAGAGATTTCCAGGTGCCGTTTCAACGTTGACCATCGAAGCGATGATGCAGGATCGCAAAGCATTACAGGCTGGTACGTCTCACTTCCTGGGTCAGAATTTCTCCAGGGCACAGGATATCACGTATCAAGATCAGGCTGGTGAATTACAGCACGCCTGGACAACATCTTGGGGCGTATCAACGCGATTGGTCGGTGCTTTAATTATGACTCACAGCGATGATGATGGTTTGGTGATCCCTCCCAAGCTGGCCCCCAGTCATGTCGTGATCCTCCCGATCTACAAAAATGATGAACAGCGATCGGTTGTCTTGGAGTATTGCGACCAGTTGCAGAAACAACTGAAGGAACAAACATACGAGGGAGAACCGATTCGAGTCATCATGGATGACAGGGATATACGTGGTGGGGAGAAGAAGTGGTACCACATCAAACGTGGTGTCCCGATCCGCGTCGAAGTCGGACCGCGTGATATCGAAAACGGAAATGTCTTCATGTCGCGTAGAGACACTGGTGAGAGCAACGGTGTTAGTCGAGATGAGTTTGTCACTCAGGTGGGCACGATCCTGACCGAAATCCAATCATCCCTGTTTGATCAGGCATTGAAGCTGCGAGAGGATAATTCACGGACAATAGACACGCTTGATGAATTCCGGGAGTACTTCACTCCAGAGGATAAGGATGCACTGGAAATCCATGGTGGATTCGCATCTAGTCACTTTTGTGAGGATGCACCGGAAGTGCAAAAAGTGCTTGGCGAGCTAAAAGTTACTACGCGTTGTATTCCACTCGACCAGCAGCAAGAGCCTGGGACGTGTATTTTTAGCGGGAAGCCGAGCACCGGACGTGCAGTCTTCGGAAAATCTTATTAACGACTCTCCGTGATAGGGTCAATTAAAACCTAACGATCGACCGGTAATGGGCGAAGTTCAACATCATCAGCCTGTACTTCTTTTCTTCGCAATCTTCAGTGGAGACGTAGCAGCATTGCAGTGGGCGCGTGATGTAATCGAAGCTAGGTATGGTGCGATTGCTTTGGCGAGTGAATTGTTTGATTTCACACAGACGGATTACTACGAAGTATCCATGGGTCCGTCGCTGAAAAAACAGTTGATCGCGGTGGAAAAACTTGTGGATCCGGCGGAATTAGCAGAAATAAAGCATCAGACGAACACTTGGGAGCGAGAATATGCCGATATAGATAAGGTAGCTTCAGTGGATCGTCCGCTGAATATTGATCCGGGATACCTGACGCTTGCCAAGTTAGTCTTGGCAACGACCAAAGATAGGGACCACCGTTTATATATTGGTAAAGGAATGTTTGCTGAGGTCACTTTGCATTTTCAATCAAAGCAATGGTCTCAGCGTCCCTGGACGTATCCTGACTACATGACGGAAGGATACCACGCATTCTTAAATCGCTGCAGGATGTATCTGCGTGAACGATATGGTGTGCTCAACGTAGAATGATGGTCAGGTTGTACCATACGATGACCCATTCACACTCTGTTAAAAGCAGCTATCCAAGTAGCTGAATCTTTGATGTACTCCGAGCTCATTTTCTGGTTAGTTACTCTGGCGATTGTGCCCAGTGCGTTCGTCGCATGGCTCGTCGTGTTCTTTGTGCGACGGAAGGCAATTTCCTGGGGACTCGTTGACCAGCCAGGCGAACGCAAAGTACACGAAACCCCGACCCCGATGGGCGGAGGCATCGCGATATGGTTTGCTGTAATATTGCCAATGTTGTTAGGTACGGTTGTGGTTCTGTTGAATGGTTCGGTAACAGGATATCTGCCGGAGTCCATAAGGCCTTACCTGACTGGTGTAGAAGAACAACTGGGTGAGTTGTGGATCCTGCTATCTGCTGGGTCACTCATGATGATTCTTGGACTCATAGATGATCGCAAGGGTCTAAGCTGGAAGACTCGTTTGCTCATTCAATTCGCTGTCGCCATCGCAGTTGTGTCCTGGCAAGGATGGACACTGACAGCCTTCATTCCGTATCGCATCATTACGATTCTGATAAGTGCATTTTGGATTGTTGCGTTGATCAACTCTTTCAACATGCTCGANAATATGGACGGTGCGAGTGCGGGCGTTGCCGCAATCGCTTCCACATTTCTTGCGGTATATGTCCTTCTACCCGGTGCNACACCAGAAGGTCCCCAGATTTTCATAGCCGGTTTCTTGTTTGTTTTCGTAGGCGCTCTGACAGGTTTTCTCATCCATAATCGTCCACCGGCATCCATTTTTATGGGTGATGCAGGGAGTTATTTTGTCGGGTTCTGTATCGCNGTAANGACNTTGCTGGCAACCTATACCGACGCGCGTGCTGAGAACTGGCACGGTATTCTGGCACCACTTTGTATACTCGCGGTACCGTTGTACGACATGGTTACNGTAATCCTGATTCGTTTGCGAGAAGGTCGTAGTCCGTTTCAGGCTGACAAGTGTCACTTCTCTCATAGGTTAGTGGAGTTAGGATTGTCTAAGCCACGAGCTGTATTGACGATGTATCTTACAACTGCAACGTGTGGGTTGGCNGGGCTATTNCTACAGCTCGTCTCCGGTCAGGGGGCTATCATCGTCGTGCTCGTCGTGATGTTCACTCTCTTAATCGTGGCCATTCTCGAAAGTACTGCACGTCGACAAGTAAACTCTGTTAAGTAGTGTTTTGATGATAAAGAAGGTCGATTCACGGTGGGGGAAAGTCGTTGGCCAAATCACGCCGAAAACGATCGAGTAAACCGGTGATATCCGAGACACCGCCACAGGGTGGTTTGTTGGGAATGCTGACGGCAGCGAGTTCATCGCTGATCGTATTATCAGCTTTTCTTACAGCAGATTCTGTGGGCGTGTTGGACGGTGTCGCTGTAATACCGACTTTGCTGTGGCTCACACTTGCATTGGTCACCGTTGGTTGTATTTCAACCGGTCGTATTACATATCGATTCGCTCGTATTCATTTAGTGATGGCGATTTGGGTTGCTGCCATTCTCATGAGCACGTATTGGAATCTAGACAGATCCAATGGTCGCAACAGTCTTAACTCGATGTGGATTTGGATTAGTTACCCAATGATCTATCTGGTTGTAACGAGTTTGTTCTCAAATGCGAGATCGCGACGGGCCTTGGTACTCGTGATGTTCGGAATTGCCGCGGCGCTTGCGATCGACGGAGTGTACGAATCACTTGTTGAGATGCCGCAGCGGCGANTGGATTACTTTGGAGGTGACCAACAGGCGCGAGATCAGATGCTTGCGGAAGCTGGAATTGATGCTCCTGAAGGGTCGCCTATTCGTTATCACTTTGAAAGTCGACTTCAGGATACCGAACCATTAGTGACGTTTGCGCTGACGAATTCCCTGGCGGGATTCCTCTCGTGTTGGTTCATAGTCGGAATCGGCATTTCCGGTAATGCATTGCTAAGGAGCAAGTCACAGGCTGAGGGAAATACAAAATCGAGTGATGCGCTGACGTTCGCCGTGTGTGTCTTAACGTGCTTTGTCGGTGTGCTGATGTGCATTGTATTGACCGAAAAGTAGATCGGCCTGGAGTGCAGTGAGTGTTGGCATGGTTGTGATCGGATGGCGTCTGTTAAAGCGTTATCCTGAAAAACGCCGGCAAGTCATTTGCGGACTCGTAGGAATCATGGCTGTAGCCATTGGGATCGGTGTGATGTCGGGTCGATTGGATTGGAAAGTTGTTACCGGTAGCACTCAGTCGCTGGCATTTCGTTTTCAATACTGGAGTGCTTCTACGAAGCTGGCGGCCGATGCACCGATTCTTGGAATAGGCCCCGGTAATTTTCAGGATCGCTATACACTTTACAAGCCACCAGAAGCCAGTGAAACGATTGCGGATCCACACAACTGGATCATGGAAGTCGTGACATCTTTTGGCATCACCGGATTGCTGCTTGCCGTTGGCTTCATCGTAATGGCCTTTTGTCATAAACGGTCATCACAACGGGAGGAATTGAGTTCCGGAAGCGGATACGTTTTGTGCGGTGGGATTAGCGGAGTAATCCTAGTCCATGTGTTGTCGTTTTTTGTGGACGTGTCAGTCAATTCCGCAACACTCGACCGAGTAACAATGATAAGCATCATAGTGATCGTGTTGCTTTACATGACTGGCTTGCAGTGGATTAAGAATGGCCAAATGTCCGCTTTCACATTGAAGCTGGCGTGCGTCGTGTTGCTAGTGAATCTATTATTCTCAGGTGGTATTTCAGTGCCCGGGGTTGTCTGTAGCCTCTGGGTGCTACTGGCATTGCTTGGACATCCGTTGCCGAACAAGTCTCCGTCGGAATCGGATGAATTGCCTCCACAATCCAGATTATTTGCGGTTGGGATTCTACTGGTGTGTGGTTTATTGACAACGGGGTTTTACTTTACATGTTGGGTGCCGGTGAGACAGATCGACCGTGCAATGCAGCAATTGCAAAATGAACGGTTTAGTCAAAAAGAGATTAAGGCTCATCTGGAATCCATGAGCGCTATGGATCCACGAGACGAGGCAGCGAACATGATGTTAGTAGATCACTTATTTAATCAACTCAGTGATAGAGCCGACGGTGGCGGTCCAAGCAGAGACGCTATTGACGAGTTCATTAGAGTGATTGATGTGGCCATCGAACGATCTCCACGATCACATCCGTTGTTCGGACGACTGGCAGAATACTGTATTGCGTTGCATTTTATGTCTCGTTGGGAGTCCCCCGATTTGCTCGAAAAGGCTTATGCATTGCTAGAGNAGGAAAAAGCGTTATACCCTGCAAATGCATATGCNATTGCGCGCTTAAGTTGGGTATTAGCAAAACTTGCCCCGCTAAATNAGAATTCCGACTATCAAGAAGANATTGAGAACCTGATTACTGAATCGTTAAGGCTCGATGCACTGAATCCTCACATGGAGTATCGATTGCGTAATAGAGCAATTCTGGAATTCACCGTGAANCGCAATCGGATTGGCCAGTTGGTGGATACCGGACTGGATCCTGAAAAAAAGCCGAAAAACATCGAACAACGTTTGAAAGCACTGCGTAATGAATGAAACGCAATGCTTAACATACCTTTTACAGTGTGAAAAAGCTCCAAAAACCCCTGTCGCGGCAATNCGCGACAGGGGTTTTACTCATTTAATTACGCGGGGCCAATTCACGAGTAACGGNATGGAAACAGCTTGGNTNAAATCGTAGAGTGTTTCACCGAATGACCTCTGTTTTCATGTGCTAAACTTGTCATATCGAGCGAATTTTAACCAAGAATCTAACTAAGCTTCTAAACAAGAAACTAGTTAGGTTGCTAAGCACGGCGAATCGCGGTGCGTCGACCTCTATGGGATTTTTGACAGATCATGAACCTTAATCGCTTTTTCGGCCTACTTATAGTTGTAATCGCCAGTGGATATGTTGCTGGTAAGGAATCTACCGAATGGTTTTACTCCGGTATTCGTGAGCAATTTCGCCTTACTTTGCTTGATGGTTTGGAAGAAATCGATGGCACTGTGATTGAAGCTGCTGTCGATGAACAAGGTCCCACGGCTTTTGTTGTGGGTGGCAGTGAGTATGACTTTGGGACGATGGAACGTAGTGGTCGTCGACGGCATACGTTTGTAATACAAAACACTGGGAATATGCCACTAAAGCTCGAGAAAGGCGAGACTACCTGTAAATGTACATTGAGCGCACTGAAGGGCGGATTGGTTCAGCCGAACGAGTATGTCGAAGTCGTACTCGAGTGGACTGCACGGGAGATAAGTCTNTCTCCCGTGTTTACTCAATCAGCGGATATTCATACGAATGACCCAAATCTATCAACCGTGCGGCTNACGGTGACGGGGACAATTGTTCAAAGTGTTTGGAGTCGGCCTGATCGCGTTCAGATGGGAAAGATCTCCAGTGATGAGGGAGGCGAGTTCATTGCAAAGTTGTATTCATATGCAAGTGAAGAATTGAAAATTGAATCGCATGAATTTACCGGACCAGCTGANGTTGAAGAGCTCAGCGTAAGTTTTGAGCCAATTGAACCGGAAGTGATTGCAGAAGAAGACAATGCTAAGACCGGCCAATACATGAAAGTGNAATTGGCTCCCGGNAGAAAACAGGGTGTGTTTAATCAAACAATTGTCCTCACGACGAGTTTGCCGGACTCTCCTAAGGTGGAGATACCCATCAGTGGCGAAGTGGTTCCTGACATCGCGGTTTATGGAAGGGGATTCAATNAAGATAAATCCAATCCAATGCGTGTCGAAGGTGACCTCAAGCTTGGAATTGTCTCAGCGGATAAAGGTAGGACAGCAGAACTGCGTATCGTTGTAAAAGGTGCATACAAGGACGAAGTTANGTTGAGTCTGTTATCACAGGATTTACCAAGAGATTTACGGATTCAATTGGTTGATCCAAAGCCGTTAGCAAACGGAAAGGCTGTGCACCATAACGTGAGCATCGAGATACCTAAGAACGCTGCAGAGGCATCGCACCTGGGCGGGAATCGCGGAAAACCGATCACGCTTATGTTCGGAACGAGTCACCCGTTCCTGAAAACCGTTACGGTAAATGTGTTCTATGCGATTCTAAAACAGTAGGCTCTCTGCAAATGTCCGAACAAACCCGACTCATGCAGGTCTTCCTGTTAAACAGTCTGGCATTTCTGCTTGTCATCGCTTTTATTGGTTGCGGTGACCAAGAATCAGATTCAGGTGGCTTTGCCTCTACAATGCCTTCGGTGACNGACGAAGGANATCCGGGAGATTCAGGAGATCCAGGAGATCAGGGNACCTATAATCCGAATACGCAGCAGTCGGTGGTCCAGGAAATTGACGTACCCGATCCTAATAAACTATTCGATGGATGGTCGGATCCGGAATTCGCCTTGGTATTTACAGGTCGCCAGCACGGTTACATAGAACCTTGTGGTTGTGCAGGATTAGAGCACCAAAAAGGTGGATTGTCTCGACGCCATACATTCCTGAATTCTCTAAGAGATAAGGGTTGGACTATCATTCCAATCGATGCTGGCAATCTTGTTCGGCGAATTGGTCGACAGAGCGAAATCAAGTTTCAATTGACGGCCGCAGGAATGGCAACTATGGGATACGTGGCCATTGGAATTGGCCCAGATGATTTAAAGTTGCCGTCCGGTGAGCTACTGGCGACGGTTGCTGATAATGGAGACGGTTCCTCTCCGTATGTATCGAGTAACGTGAGCATTATCGACCGCGATTTGGTTCCTCAGTACAAGGTCGTTTCTCATGGCGATAAGAAAATTGGCATCGTCTCTATCATTGGCGAAACGTATTTGAGTGGAGTCGGCTCAGATGAGATTCTTGTCGAGGAATCACGGAGTGCCATCCAGAATTCGCTATCTCAGCTTGAAAATAAAAATTGTGATGTATTAGTGTTGATGATCAAAGAGACTTTGCAAAACTCGATTCAAATCTCGGAGGAATTCCCGCAGTTCAAATTCGTTGTTACTTCGGGTGCGTCTGGCGAGCCGGAATATGATTTGAGGAAGATTGGTGAATCGGGCAATTCACTCATACAGATAGGAAAGAAGGGCATGTATGGTCTCGTGCTTGCTTGGTTTGAATCGGAACAAGAGTGGAAGTATCAGCGAGTATCCTTGACATCGCGATACGAGGATTCCAACGAGGTGCTTCAATGGCTGAAGGATTACCAAGTGGAATTGCAGCGTCTTGGTTTTGAAGGATTAGGTATTCGCGCATCTGAGCATCCGAGTGGCGCTTCTTTCGTCGGTTCCAAGTCATGTGCAAGTTGCCATCAACCAGAGTATGAGAAGTGGTTAGAGACTCCGCACGCTCACGCCACGGCTTCACTTGAACATCCGACAGATCGAGTGGACATTCCCAGGCAGTACGACCCGGAGTGTCTTAGCTGTCATGTCACAGGATGGCGACCGCAACAATACACGCCGTATACAAGCGGGTTCGAATCACTGGCAACGTCGTCGCACTTGACCGGAAATGGTTGCGAGAATTGCCATGGTCCTGGAAGTGATCACGTGCGTGTGGAATCAGCCGACACGGAAATCTCACCCGCTGAGATTCAAGAATTCCGCAAGGCTATGCAGTTATCACTGGAGGATGCTAAGCAAACGACTTGCTTCGAGTGCCATGATCTGGACAACAGCCCGGAATTCCATGACGAAGGTGCCTTCGAAACCTACTGGGAACGAATTGCACACTAGTTAGCAGCAAGATTTAACTACTACTCACTGCTTATCGCTGCCAGCACATCGTCGGAAATATCAAAGTTTGCTGAAACATTTTGGACGTCATCGTGATCATCCAGTTCTTCAAGTAGCTTTAGAACTTGACGTGCATCGTCTTGGTTAAGCGTCACGGTGTTTTGAGGCAGTCGTGTGACTTGTTTACTCGAGATCTCGATTCCGGCACCTTCAAGTGCGTCGCTCACGTCCGTATAGCATTCCGGATCACACGTAACTTCAAATGTGTCGGATTCAGCTTGTATGTCATCTGCTCCGGCTTCGAGAACAAGCTCCATGAGGTCATCTTCGGTTGTGTCAGTTGACGGCACAATAAACAGACCCTTGCGATCGAAAATCCAGGCAACACAATTGGAACTACCAAGGTTTCCGCCATTTGTGTCAAACACTTTTCGGATCTCGGATGCCGTGCGATTACGATTGTCCGTCATGATATCGCACATAACGGCAACGCCATTTGGGCCGTAGCCTTCGTAAATAATCTCCTCGAGGTTTCCACCGTCGAGTTCACCAGTCCCTTTTTTGACCGCCCGAGCGATATTATCCTTGGGCATACTGACGGCTTTTGCATCAGAAATTGCTTGCCGTAGTCGGATGTTGGTGTCGGGATCACCACCGCCCGTTTTGGCGGCGATTATGATTGCCTTGGAAAGCTTGCTCCACAGCTTTCCACGCTTATTATCAATAGCGGCTTTCTTATGCTTAATGCCCGCCCAGTGCGAATGGCCTGCCATGTCTTATGAATTTCCCTTTGTCGTGTTTTAGTTAGCGTTTAGTTTCTCTTGAATGGAATTCAAGAGTCGCTTGTCACCACCGTCTTCAAGTTGCTTGACCGCTTTTTGCCAGAGCTCTTCTGCTTTCCGACGTTGGTTGAGCTTAAGCAATGTATCAGCGAGATGGTCGAGAATAACTGCATCGGCGTCACCATCTCCCTTTTCGATGGCCAGCTCAATTTGTTCTTGAGCCTGTTCATAATCTCCTAATCGATAGTAAACCCAACCAAGACTATCCCGATACGCCTGATTTTCCGGCTGTGCGGCGACTGCTTTAAGTAGCATGGCTAACGAGCGATTCAAGTGTTGGTTTTCATCAGCCCACAGATACCCTAAATCATTCAAAGCACCGATGTCATCGGGGAATTCGTCCAATACCTGTTCGAGGTATTCGATAGCATCTCCAATTTGCTTTTGCTGCAGTGCAACATTAGACATGGACATGCGAATATCTTTCATGGCATTCCGAATAGCAGGGTTTCCGTGTTGGTTGTCAAACTGATCCAGGATTTTCTGATATTCGATCTGTGAATCTCCATATGCCTTCTGTTGATAAAGCACCCATGGATAACGACTTCGGAGACGTGGATTGCCTTTACCGATCTCCGCAGCTGTCTTTGCAGCAGCTGTGGCAATATCGAAGTCTTTATTAACAACAGCAGCTCCTGCCAGAAAATAATTGATTACATGTTTTCTGCTACCACCTTCAACCGCCGCGGCACGCGTAAAGATCTCGACCGCCTGATCTGCATCGTCGTGTACGAGAAGTTGAAATCCCCATGATTCCAGCACACGCTCTGACTTGGATGCATCCAAGTCAAGAATTCTTTCGAAGTAATCTCCTGCCTGTTGCATATCTTCACGAAGCGAGCAGAGTAGTGCGGCAGCCAAAGCAACATTTGCTTTGCCAGTTTGCAAGTGATGATGTTGATATTTTTCGCCATCATCGGACTGTAAGTACTTATCCGCGGCAGCTAGTAATTCAGCAGACCGATCATCGTCTTCAGTGATTTGTTTAAGTTGATCAGCGTCGAGGTTTTCAAACGAGTATGTACTTTCAGCAGATTTAGCCATCAGCCAGATGACTTCCAAGTCACTGATGGATGCACGATGTGCTTTTGGCCCACGGTTTGCATTTTTGTCGAGAAACAAGCTCAAGAATGCCTTTGATCCGGATTTGGATAACTGCTTTTCTAGCACCTCACGGTATAGATTTGCTGCAATTGCATAGTGTCGAAGATTAACTTCATGTCCTGCAATGACTGTTTTGAGCGCGATATTTTCAGGGTCGTTCTCTAAAAGTGGTGTCAGATATAGCACCGTGTTTTTTCTCGCAGCGTCGTTCTTGGATGCAAGCTTTTGTTGCGTCTCCCATAGGAGATTGTATGCATCTGAAGCGGTATTCTTGTCACCAACTTCAAAGTAGTCGTCTAAGTAATCTAATGCTGCCTGGTTGTCGTCACGCCGACTTGATACATGTGCCATGCGTAAGGAGTAAAGTGCGGGATTGTCCTTGACCTCATTTGCTTTGTTAAAGCAGGATTCAGCGATATCTAGCTGACCATTTTGCATGAACGCCTCGCCCATGACGACATATGTGATCCCGTCTCTTCCTTGAAACTGCTTTCGTTGCGTATCGGAAAGCTGTAGTTTGTCAGGATTTTCCAGGATGTCCTTCACAAACTCGAAGGCTTTCGCACTTTCCTCAATATTTTGTGCGAGAAACGAAAGCCTGCCAATTTCGATTCGAATTGCAACGGCCGCGGCGTCCAGATTGTCTTTACCACGTACTTCCAGGAGTTTGTTGTATGCACTGACAGCACCCTCAAAGTCGTTTGCCCTTGTGAGCATGAGAGCAATTTGGCCCAATTGGTTGGGATTGTTAAATATTACATCCGAATTCAACGCGATCGTTGCATAACGCTGTGCTTCCTGCCGTCGATTCGTTGTCATCGAGATGCCAACGATATCCCGCAATACCAGATCGATATTAGGATTATATCTCCAGGCTCGCTGATACTTTCTTAGCGCGTCGCCGAGGCGCTGGCGTTGCTGCAACAAGCGTCCATGGGCAAACAGCGTTGAGGAGTGCTTGTGATCCTGCTCGGTTTCACTTTCCGTATTGCGTGGAAGTGTTTCCAGGAAACTATCCGGATCTGGCGGTGTTACATCCGGTTCCGCACGAAGCGCACCTGTAGGAGCTGTTGGAAATAGTGTGATAGCCAGCAATACGCAGGCGATTCGATTGAAGAGTGGACTTAACAGCACGCGTAACCCTCCCTGGGATGTTACTTGTCTTAATTAGCAATAGAGACAACGGTGAGTGTGCTAATCAATCAAGTACTGTAAAGGTTATCCCTTTTTCTTTGTACTCTTTTTTGCCGCAGCTTTCTTAGTTGTTTTCTTGGCTGTTGCTTTCTTGGTGGTCTTCTTTTTCGCAGCTTTTTTCTTCGTCGCTGTCTTTTTCTTGCTTACCGGTTCGTCAGATTCCTCTTTTGCCGATGGCTTTTGAGGTAGATTAGGTTCACATTTTTTATCAACTGAAAGCAGTAATTCTCTGACTTTCTTGCCGTACGGATTATTAATAAAGTCGACACCAAGCTGGTGGAGCAGGGCACCGAACTCTACTCCTTGATTCTTGGCAATCGTCCGTTCAAGACCTGGGATCTTGTGTGCTTTCTTGTTAGCTTCGGTCGCAATGCCGAGTACGATGAGTGCATCAAACGCTGCGCCGTTAATTGGAATCGAGTGACTTTCCAAACCGTTTTGCACAACATAATTGATTCCATAGTTAGTAAAACCACGCCAGCTCTTTAGATCGCTCATGGACTGGCTCAGTTTTTGTTTCGTTAGATGTTCCAAGTCGAACTTGTAGATCGTCTCGAAAATATTGTGCAGGCCTTTCTTGATGCGTACGGCCGCTTCGCCCGGATCGTTTAGCATCGACAGCTCCTCGGTTAATTCCGAGACGGTCGTCACGCGTACTTCATTCCAGTCACAATAGAGTGACTGGAGTCGCGTGTACGCAGAGTTTGCATCGCTAGATGACGAATTCTCAAGGCAGCAAGCATATAGCAGGTGTTCAAGAACAGGCCGATCCTTTACAGGCATACGTACTCTTGGGTATGCCTTCTTCAATATTCGGTACAGTTTCTTAGTTAAGCTAGCTCGAGCGGCAGCACTCATGGGTGTCGACTTTCCTGTCTTATGGCGTGGTTAATCTAAACCTATTTACTCTTGTGATTCGGACTCGCTTGTCGGCTCCAGCGATGATTCCTCAATCTCATCATCTTCCGGTTGTGCCGGCAGTAAGTTACTCAGCATCTGTTCAACTTCGATTGAGTGCTTTACACCTTTATCGAGCATGAATTTCAGCTGGGGTGTGTATCGCATATCCACTCGGTTTCCAACTTTTCGTTGAAGGAATCCCTTGGCATGATTCAGGCCGTGGATACATAGACTCTGTTTGTTTTCATCTCCCATAACCGACACGTGCACCTTGGCGTGTCTCAGATCATTTGACACTTCAACATAAGTGACGGTCACGTGTTCGACACGTGGATCGCGCAGATCCGTGAGAATTGCCATACTGACAACTTCTTTAATGGCCTGAGCAACTTTTAATACGCGTCTTGAACTCATTAGTGTGTTATGTGCGGTATGGTGGGTTTTGACATGGGGTAGGGGGCATAAAGCGTCCATTGAGGAACCCTGTCAGGGCGTACAAAANTTTTTACAACGTCCTGGCTACTTGTTCCACTCGATAGGCTTCGAGGGTGTCATCTTTCTTGACATCGTTGAATCCCGAGAGTTTGATACCACATTCAAATCCCTCGCGGACCTGTTTTGCATCGTCTTTTTCTCGTTTCAGTGAGTCGAGTGGGTAATCTCCAATGATACGGCCTTCGCGACTGACACGAATCCGACAACCACGTTCGATATTTCCCCGAACGACGTAACAACCAGCAATGCTACCAAGCCGGCTGATGCTAAATACTCGCTTGACNACAGCATGGCCAAGTTCGACGGTTTGTTCTTCGGGCTTGAGCTTACCTTCCAGCAGCAGTTTGATATCGTCTGTCACTTTGTAAATGATGTCATAGCGACGAATTTCTACCTGTTTCTCGTCGGCCATGACTCTTGCTCCTTCATCGGGGATCACATTAAATCCAACGATGACAGCTTCAGAGGCTGCAGCGAGAATAACATCACCAGCAGTCACTGCACCTACAGATGCNTGGAGTATACGCACCTGCACTTCATCGTGATGAAGCTTGCNNAGTTCCTTGCGAATGGCTTCAATGGAACCACGTACNTCAGCCCGGATAATCAGGTTTAGTGTTGTAACTTCGTTAGTATTGCCTAACGTCCCTTCTTCAAGACGAGACTGGAAGTCTTCAAACGAGATTTTCGTAGTTGATCCGGAAAGATTTGCTGCTCTGGATCGGTCACTTCGTTGGCCAGCGATTTCACGTGCGCTGGTAATATCAGATAGGACGTGAACCGAATCACCAGCTTCAGGTGCGATATCCAGACCAGTGATGTTTACTGGTACGCTCGGTCCGGCNGACTGGAGTTGTTTGTTTTCATCGAGTGTGTCNTACATTGCCTTCACTCGACCATGAGCGCCACCACAAACAACAACGTCTCCAACATTGACTGTTCCGTTCTTGACGATGATCTTGGCAATCACACCTCGANCAGGTTCCTGTTGGGCTTCTAGGCAGATACCCTGACCGGGTCGATTGGGGTTTGCCGTGAGTTCATAGAGTTCGGCGATCGTGAGAATGGTTTCCAGCAGCTGATCCATTCCGTCACCAGTGATAGCACTGGTTTTTACAACTTCAATGTCACCGCCCCACTCACTCGGGGTGAGTTCATACGTTGGTAATTGCGACATGGCACGTTCCGGGTCAGCACCAGGCAGATCCATCTTGTTTAAAGCGACGATAATGGGAACGCCTGCTGCTTTTACGTGGCTGATCGCTTCTTCAGTTTGCGGCATGATTCCGTCATCTGCTGCAATGACNAGCACGGCAATATCGGTGACATTTGCACCACGTGCTCGCATCTCGGTAAATGCTTCATGCCCCGGCGTATCGACGAATGAAATCGCCTTACCATCTTTTTCAATTTGATACGCTCGAATGTGCTGCGTAATTCCACCCGCTTCGCCGGATACGACATCAATGCCGATCAGGTAATCCAGCAGAGAAGTCTTTCCATGATCTACATGGCCGAGGAAAGTGATAACCGGCGGTCTCTGTTGAAGATCTGCTGGGTCATCTTCGATTTCATCGACTGCNGAAATCAACGTGTCTTCAAGTGTTTCNAGGCTTCGAACCTCCACGTCAACTTCGAGTTCGGCAAGCAGGAAGTCAACCATTTCCTCATCGATTTGTGCATTGATGGTCACCATCGCACCCATGCCCATTAGTACAGACTGGATGTTGGCAACAGCGACACCGGTCGCTTCGCTAAACGTACGAACCGTACACGGTAGTTCCAGAACAACGTCAGTTTTTCTCGGTGCTGCGGTATTCTTACCGGTACGTGTCAATGTTCTGTGCATGCGTCGCTTGCGCGTATCAAGGTGCGCTCTGTTCTGCATGTCTTCGCGTCGCTTACGCTGTTTCTGCCTGTCCGCTCGGGCAGTGGCCATACCAGCAAGACCAGCGTCTTCATTACGCCATTTCTTCTTATCTTTCCCCTTCGCATGGCCACGTTGGTCCGTGGCGGGATCCTTAGGAGGTTCGACCTCATCGCGTACCGTCTTCATCAAGTCGGTAGGTGTCAGATGTTTCAGGGGAGCCTGTTTTCCGGTTGCCTTCTTGATTGCATCTGTTAGACGGACTTCTGGTTTCTGAGCTTTTTCGTTGGCACGAGCAGCNGGAGCCGGATCCTTGATTTCGGGCATCGAAGCGAGCTTAATGACGGGCTCAGATCGTCTGAGTGGTCGCTTCTTTTTCTTCTCAGGATCACTTTCTNTTGAACCAGTTCCGAAAACCTTGATCGCTTTATTTGCTCGCAACGACTCAGTTGGATCGGGAGCTGCCGGTGTATCGATTACCTCTTCGACTTCAGGCGTTTCCTCAACATCTTCCACCTCGATCGTTTCAGAATCCTGGGGTTCATCATCGTTCTCGCTTTCACCGTCTCGCAAAGACAGTGGTCCCCGTTGTCGTTTGCTGGTGACAACTTTTATAGGCCCGCGGGCACGTGTGGCGGCTGGGTCGGGTGCCACAATTNCAGGTTCTTCAGGCTCTTCTACGACGGTGGACTTGTCCAGAAATGCGTGGACTTTCGTCACCTCGTCATCATCCAGACTTGCAAGGGCTGATCCTTTGCCGGAGATTCCAGCTTTCTTACAGATCTCGACCAGCTCTTTGCCGTCTAGATTAAGTTCTTTCGCTAATGCGTAGATTCTAACGGGCACCTTCGCCCTCCTTTTATTTTGACCCACCAGACCATGAATTCTNAAANCTGGGGGCAACGCCTTAATTACCTGCTTACATAGACCGTTCTCCTACGGTGAACTCAAATACACACACGGTTGTATTCATGTGTGGTCTACGGTGATTCCTATTAGTTAGTCGTCCTGCTCCGTTCCATCATCCGACGCCTCTTCGCCGGCACCATCCGTGTCGGATTCTTCAACCACTGGTTCAGAATCACTTTGTGTTTCGTCTCCGGCTTCAGGTTCAGCTTCAGGTTCAGCTTCAGGTTCAGCTTCAGGTTCAGCTTCAGGTTCAGCTTCTGGTTCAGCTTCTGGTTCAGCTTCTGGTTCAGCTTCTGGTTCAGCTTCTGGTTCAGCTTCTGGTTCAGCAGCTTCTTNGCTCGTCTCTTCTTCTGCGATGACCTCTTCTGTTGTATTTTCTGCAGTCTCTTCCTGAACCGTTTGGCTCGCTTCAGCTTCTTCCCCGGAAGCCTCATCAGCTACCTCATCAGTAGCCTCTGTTTCAGATTCCGTTTCTTCAACTTCCGGTGTTTCCGANTCTGNCTCAGCGTCAGCTTCCGCCTCCGCTGCAGGCGNATCGTCACTNGNNGTCTCAGCAGATTCGGTTTCCGNTTGAGACTCTTCAGTAGGAGCATCCGCATCAGTATCACTATCAGNAGCGGTGATACCTGCGGCTTCCGCAGCTGCAGCTTGTGCTTTTGCCAGTGCCGCTTCGGCCTTGCGACGATCGCGTTCTTCCTTCGCAGNAACTTCGGCTTCTTCAGCGAATTTNTCAGCTTGTTCGACGATATGATCAACTTGCTCAGCGGTCAGTTCACCGATTTCCATTAGATCGTCGGGTTCGATCACNCTTANATCGTCATACGACANGTATCCGAATTCAACAAGNGCTTGTGCCAATTCTTCGTTCATACCGTNGATTTGCATGAAGCCCATGACAGCACGCTCAATCGATTCACCGAGTTCATCCTCGGTCATGATTTCGATATCCCAGCCACATAACTTGCTAGCCAGCCGAACATTTTGTCCTCGACGGCCAATTGCAAGTGACAATTGGTCTTCGCTAACAAGTACAATCGCACGGCCGATCATTCGGCAGAGCAGAACCTGTTCAACTTCGGCGGGTTGTAGTGCGTTGGGTATTAGTATTTCCGGATCGTCATCCCAGCGAACGATATCGATTCGCTCGCCACTCAATTCATCCACAATGTTCTTAATGCGGTTGCCACGGACTCCCACGCATGCACCGACACAGTCGATCCTTTGATCGCTACTGCTTACAGCCACTTTACTGCGGTGNGCCGGTTCACGTGAGATCGCATTTACGGTAATAACACCGTCTGCGATTTCAGGAATTTCCTGCTCAAAAAGTCGTTGAACAAATTTTGGTCTTGATCGGCTAAGGACTACTTTGATCCGCGTACCCTGNGACCGGACATCACATACCATGGCCCGAATACGTTCGTTACTNTGATGCGATTCTCCGGGAATCTGCTCGCTCCGCGGTAGAATAGCCTCAACTGATGGTAATTGCACCGTAACCATCGGACCATCTACACGATATACAGTTCCTGACACGACATGATCGAGTAATTCGTTATATTCGTCTGCCAGTGAGTCGCGTTCCGCTTCTCGAATTTTCTGAATGATGACCTGCTTCGCCATTTGAGCGCCGATGCGACCAATCATTTCGACCGAATCAAGTGGTTCTCCTTCCAGCACAACTCCCAATTCACCAGATTCGCGATCAATTGTGACCTGAATATCGGCCTCTTCGCCGTATTGTCTGCGCGCAGCTGATGTGTAAGCGGCTTCAATCGCCTGAAAGACGATTTCCGTGTCGATATTTTTCTCACGGTGCAGTGAGTCGACGATGCGCAGTATTTCGTTTGGATTCATAAATCGTTTTCCTAGTGGTGCAATAGGGTTCGCATGTGTTGCACACACAAGTCGTTTTTACACTCGATCAAGGCAAAAAGGCGGCAAATACCAATAAAAATGCCGCCGACCTGAGACCGCGGATACATATCTTGCACCCCTCGAACACTCCTGCCGCCGGCCGTTATTCCTAATTGCCGGGATCCCTGTTTGGAGAAGTGGCTAAACTACTCCCGTAACAGTACTTAACAAGGTCCAATTTAGAAAGGATACCTTGTTTTATGGCAAATTGTCAACGCCCTGAAGAAGGCGGAATTCGAGCAAAGTAAGGCATTTTGCCCTAAAAATAGAGCAAAAATGAGATAGAAATCGTCTTAATTCTATCTCGCCTACGCATGTGTATACCCCTCTATGGGGTGTATTTCCTGATNAACAACGAACTAGCTTGCCCTTGAGGCGTAACATTTAGATTTATGAAGCACTCACCAGCGGGTACATCTGCCGTTGAAACGATGTTGATTGGGCAGTTTTCGTGTGTATTTCCAGCATTTAAAGTTGCAAAGAGCGTACCCGATTTCATTGAAAGCAGGCTGCAAATTGTTTCGACGGTGCCGCTACCTGCACCTAGATTGCCAAAATAGCTTTTTGCGGCAACCACTGGAATATCAGCATCTCCAATGACATTTCGAATGCCTTGAGCTTCAGCAGCGTCCATTGCAGGCATGCCAATTCCATGGGCATGAATATGACCCAGGTCAGCAGCAGAGATTCCCCCCATTGCAAGTGCCTGATTCATAACATTTTCAATCGCTTGTTGAATACCAGGTGTTCCGTCTCGACTAAGCACTGTGGAGGATGCGAAGCCAACGATTTCACCTAGGATCGTTACATCGCGTTGCTGGGCAACCTCAAGTCGTTCAATCGTAAGTGATCCGGCACCTTCACCGATAACCATCCCGGTGGAATCTTGTTGGAATGGACGCGACGCCTGGTCCGGTTGCCACTGATCATCGGCAACTGTCTCCATCGTGACCACATGGAGCGTCCGCATTGGGTGGATCCTCGTTCCGGTACTACCGGTGACCATGATATCCGAGTCTCCGCGAGCAATGGTGCTAAACGCTTCTGCGATAGCAAGGTTGGCGGATGCTTCACGCATGGTCAGAGAATTACTTGGCCCGCGTAAGTCGTTATAAATTGCGATGTGGCTGGCAGGCATGTTTGGCAGGTATTTCAACAGCCAAAGTGGATTGACTTTTGGGAGACCACTATCGCCCCATTGGTCAAAGTCGAAACTGCCGTCATCACTAAGTGAATTCAAGACACCTTCACGGTATTCAGCGGGCACGGTCATGATGTAATCAGCACCGAAAACCACACCGATTTGATCCGGATCAAACACANCGGCTGAAAGTCCTGCCGAAGCGATGGCATGTTGTGCGGCGGCCACACCCATTTGGATTTCACGACTCATTAGTCGCTGGCCCTTCTTGATGCTCCGCATCGTCATTTTTTCGAGTTCACCAAAATTGCTCANATCGCCGGTGAAATCAACAGCTTCAGCACCGAANTTCATTGGCAGGTGCGTGGTGGGTAGATTCACAAACTCACGTACGCCACTGGTGCCGTTTGCTAGCGCAGCCTGCACATCGTCAATCGTGTTTCCGAGCGGACTAATTTGTCCGATGCCAGTTATAACAACCCTTGGTTGTGCCATGCTTCTCTCGCGAGCTGTCGCCCGATTAATCTGGTGTTTCTGATTTCTCTTAAGTCGGCTTGTTTAGCCAGTGAATTTACCTACTACGATGGACGCGTTATGTCCTCCGAAGCCAAAGCTGTTGCTCATTGCAAAGTTGATTTCGCGATCGACGGGTGTATTGGGTGTATAGTTCAGGTCACATTCAGGNTCCTGATCGTCGAGATTAATCGTTGGTGGGATCGTACTGCTTTCAATTGCCTTACACGTCACGACTAATTCGATTCCGCCACTGGCACCAAGTGAGTGTCCGAGTGAGCTTTTCGTGCTTGAGACATTGAGCCCTGCAGCAGCACTGCCATATACGGATTTAATCGCCTGAGTTTCCGCTTTATCGCCAAGTGGCGTGCTTGTGCCGTGTGCGTTTACATAATCGACCTGATCGGGATTTATGTTTGCGTCGTTTAATGCACCGCTCATGGCTTGAGAAGCTCCCAAACCCGCTGGGTCAGGCTGTGTGATGTGTCCGGCATCACCGCTGGCTCCAAAGCCCATGACTTCACAGTAAATCTTTGCTCCACGTGCTTTCGCATGTTCCAATTCTTCGAAGATCAGAACACCTGCGCCTTCGCTTAGGACAAACCCATCTCTGTCGATATCAAAGGGNCGGCTNGCACGAGNGGGCTCATCGTTTCGCATGCTCAGCGCTTTCATGTTTTGAAAGCCGCTGACGCCCATTTGAGTCATGGCAGCTTCGGTGCCGCCTGTGACAACAACATCGCATACACCCGCCTGAACACATTGAAATGCGTTTCCCATGGCGTTATTGGCGCTTGCACAAGCTGTGGCAACGGAATAGTTAATTCCTCGCAGGCCATATCGGATCGAGATATTACCTCCGGCGGCATTAAGCATGAGCTTAGGAATTGTTAATGCGGAAACCCGATCCGGGCCTTTATAAAGCAACCGCTCAACCTGATTTTCAATTTCGGTGAGCCCCCCGATTCCGGAACCGAGAATGACACCGCACTTTCGAACATCCTCTGAATCGAATTGAAGTCCAGAGTCTTCTACCGCACGAATTCCAGCAACCAGACCGAATTGGGAAAAGCGATCCAACCGTTTTGCTTCTTTATTGCTGATATCCGCAGACGGATCCCAGTCATAAACATCACCACCAATCTTGACCTTAAATCGGTCACGATCGACGATCTTCAGTTCATGGATTCCGCTTTCACCGGCAAGCAAGCGTTGAAACAGGTCNTTTACGTCCTGACTTAGCGACGTAACAACCCCCAAGCCGGTGATAACTACACGACGGCTCATATCTAAACTCAATTCAAAAGGTAACTAAACTTGTTTTTCGATGAAGTCAATTGCAGCACCGACGGTTTGAATCTGCTCAGCATCAGCATCTTCGATTTTGATCGAAAATTGCTCTTCAAGGTCCATCATGAGTTCTACGGTATCCAGCGAATCAGCTTGAAGATCCGTTACAAAAGATGAATCACGGGTAATGGAAGCTTGATCCACGTCCAGATTATCTGCGACGATGGCGATAACTTTTTCTTCTATAGACACCAAAACTCTCNTTGTCGTTAATCTCTCTCTATGTTGTGTAAAACAAAATGATTTCACACCAGCATAGTATTATCCTGCTCAAGAGCACCAAGATAAAAAAACTCGATGCAAATGGTCAACCCAGTTTGCATGTCCAAATTCTACCACTCGTGAAGTTTCTTACTACCCAGTGTGCCTTCGCATTTTAAATGGTGGCAGCTAACACGGGAAAAAGAGCCTCAATTGTGTACATTTTTAGGCAGTCATTCCACCATCAACTGCCAAAGTTTGTCCGGTAATATAGGCTGCCGCATCACTTGCCAGGAACAATACGCAATTTGCGACATCAATCGGTTGCCCGAGCTTTCGAGCTGGGATATTTTGTTTTGCCGCATCAATAATAGCCTCGCCCAGCACGGCGGTCATTTCTGTTTCAATAAAACCAGGGGCGATACAGTTCACCGTGACGCCTCTGCGTGCGAGTTCACAACTCAGGCTTTTACTCATACCGATTAACCCGGCTTTGGAAGCGGAGTAATTCGTTTGACCAGCATTTCCTTTAATGCCCGATACGCTGGACATGTTGATAATCCGCCCGGTTCTGGCTCGCATCATATATCTGGAGCAGGCTCGTGCAAACAAAAACGCACCGCGTAGATTTGTCGTAATCACGGCATCCCAGTCATCATCTTCCATGGCTGGCATGAGCGTGTCACGCGTGATACCTGCNTTGTTTACCAGAATATCAATGTTGTCATATTTTTCTTTTGCACCTTCGACAACAGATTCAACGCTTTCACGGTCCGACACATCACAGCTCATTGCTTCAGCTGTTCCACCGGCTTCTGTGATTTCATTAACTGTTTCGTTTAGTTTCTCGGCGTTTCGGGCAACGCAAATTACCGTTGCACCGCTTCGACCCAACTCGACGGCACACACCCGACCGATCCCCTGTGAGGCGCCGGTAACGATTGCTACTTTTCCTGATAAGTCAACACTTAAGGAACTCATGTCAATTTTCCTGACGATTCGGATTAAGAATACTTGTTTTGAATAATGAGTTTAGACAACTACAGGTTAACGCATTTGCTGGTAAATATTCCAATGCATATGCTAGCCTGTGACGTTTTCAAATGGAGTCTTACGTGCGATTCGTTTCATTAGTCCACGTAGAACTCCGCCTGGTCCTATTTCGAAAAAGTGATCGCAACCATCTGCAAGTAAACGGCGAATGGTGTCTTCCCATAACACTGGTGACACAACTTGTTTCGCAAGCAACTCCCGAATTTCTTCAGGATCGGTATGTATATCCGCGTCGACGTTGGAAATGAGGTCAATTCTTGGCGACGAAATAGTTGCTTCACCCAAAGCAGCCTCAAGTTTTTCTACAGCCGACTGCATGATGGAAGTATGAAAGGCACCGGCGACAGTAAGCGGAATGGTTCTCATCGCACCTGCTTCCAANGCTGCTTCGGCAATTCGGTCACACGCCGACTGGCTTCCGGATACGACGAGGTTTCCCGGGCACAGCAAGTTGGCTAGCTGCAGTACTTCGCCTTCCTGGCGACAGTCATCACATAATTGCTCTACTTGCGCNACGTCCAGCCCAAGAATGCTGACCATGCCGCTTTCAGCCTGTTCTGCAGCAGCTTGCATTGCCAAGCCACGCTGCTGAACCACTTTTAATGCATCTTCGAACGTCATCACACCNGCAAAGACGAGCGCGGTATATTCTCCAAGGCTCAGGCCAGCCGTTGCACTACAGTTTTCCACCACGTCGGGCTGCTGCTCTTTCAAGACTTCAAGTGCTGCGAGACTATGAACAAAAATTGCTGGCTGACTGTAGTCGGTGGCGTTGAGTGTGTCGGCAGGGCCTTCAAAGCAAATCGTCTTAAGATCATAACCGAGTATCTGATTTGCCTGATCAAACAATGCTGAAGCAGCTTNTGACTGTGCTACCAGTTCTTTGCCCATTCCTACTTTCTGGGCACCCTGACCGGGAAACAGAAATGCTGTTTTTGCCATTGAAAATCTTCCTGGTTAATTGGGATGTACTGAGCGATGGTTTGGCTCGGGCCTGCTAATTAATTGGGCAAGTATTGAAGATCGTCTAAATTGATCTAACCATTGAGGCAAACGCAGCGCATTTTAGGAAATGGTGTACTGAGTTTGATATAGCAGCACACGGCACGCAGTGCGGAAGTCCAGCTACGCCGCGACTACCGGTTGCCATAATTGAATTACTTGCAAAAAGGAATGACGCTTCCAATTTGCAGCATTAGCCAGCAAGTTCCGGATCTTTCTCCGGATAGCTTAGTCCACTATATTTATGGCAAATCGGACATACGACATGTGTCGGAATTCGATGNCCGCAACTAGGGCAGTCGTGTAGTTGACGTGCAGACTTTGCGTCATGTGCGCGCCGCTTACCGCTTCGTGAATTTGAGTGTTTTCGCTTTGGTACAGCCATGACTTGTTCAACCTCTGGTCGAATACCTTCAACACATCAAAGACGACAGAAATTACACGTGTCGATGTGTTGATCCAAGGTGTAAACAGCTAATCCTAAAACCACTTTAAATAGCTGTCAACGCACTGATTCGCGATTTAAAACAGCTCTTTCTGATTATCACCGGTATTCCCAGTGATCGGGATGTCCATATGAGTAGATGCCTGTAGCGTGGCCGATCTTCCCCGGGGCGTTCGAATTAACAATTCGCTACGCAGCAGAAACGGCTCAACTTCATCCGTGAGCGTATCGGCACTGGTATTCATCGTATGTGCGATTGCTTCAATTCCGGCAGGTCCGCCACCGAATACTCGCAGTAACGTCTCCAGATACTTGCGATCCTGCTTATCGAGTCCCAAGGTGTCGATATCCCACATGGCAAGTGCTTTGTTGGCAACTTCGAGACTGATATGCCCGTCAGATTTACTGGTGGCATAATCCCGAACACATTTAAGGCGATTATTGGCAATCCGCGGTGTACTTCGGCTTCGGCGTGCAATTTCCATAGCCGCGTCGTCATCAATGCTCACCTGTAGTTTGCTAGCGTTGCGTAATACGATTTCTGAGAGTTCATCATCAGAGTAGAAATCTAGATGTTCTCTTAGCTGAAACCGATCACGCAGTGGAGCACTTAGCATTCCGGCACGTGTTGTTGCGCCGATCAACGTAAATGGTTGTAACGTCATGTTGATGGTACGGGCGTTGATTCCCTCGCCGAGTACCAGATCGATTCTGAAATCCTCCATGGCNGTATAAAGGTACTCCTCCACCGCCGCCGGAATCCGGTGAATCTCATCTATAAACAGTACCGAGTTGGTTTGCAGATTAGTCAGGTAGGGAATGAGATCTTTCGGGGCCTTGAGCGCTGCTCCACTGGACATTTCAACCGGCACCCCCAATTCCCGGGGGATNCATATTGCAAATGTCGTCTTGCCAAGCCCNGGTGGCCCGTCAAATAGAATATGNCCAAGTGGTTCCTCACGTTTGCCCGCCGCATCAACCGCAATGCTCAACCGTTCAAATACTTCGCGCTGACCAACCATGTCCGCCATGCGCTGTGGGCGAAGTGTTCGATCATCGTCGTCCGCCATGTCTGACGGCCCAAGTATCTTTTCTCGATTCATCTGTTCGTTAAATCGTGTATATCNTNGTNCAAGTGTTTGATACGCCCGACTATCTTACACACTTTGCCAGTTTTTCGTGACAGCTTACTGGTTTGAGTAGTAGATTGCCTGAATCATGGCTTCTACGTCGTCAAACGCTTCTCCATTGGCAACTAGGTTTTCAATCAGTTGCCGTGCATGCGACTCAGAGTGTCCAAGCGAAACGAGCACCTGAAACGTCTCCTCAACAATATCGCCGGCGACCTGACCTCCTTGTTCAGCTTGTTCGGTGGTGGCGAGCAATGCAAATTTTGGCATCTTTGTGCGCAGGTTTGCGATGATTAGCTCGCCGGTTTTGGCGCCGATTCCCGGAAGTGTTGAAAGTGCTTTCGTATCTTGCTGCTCAATCATCGTGGCAATGTCTTTTACCGGTCGCACCATGGCTCTTAGCGCTTTTTTCGGACCGACCCCTCCCACACTACAAAACAACTCAAAGAACTCCCGTTCCGCTTCGGATGTGAATCCGACCATTTTGGGATTCATGCGCCCCTGCGGATTTCCTTCGATATACAACAACGTATACAGGCTGACAGATTCGTTAAGTGATGTCTGTAGNTTCCGGCGTACAAAGTCCGGGACCATGATTTCACAATGGATCGGTCCAATCGCTAATGTGACCTTTTCTTCTCCTACTGCAGATATGACTCCCGTTATCGACGTAATCACCGAATAAGTGCTCCTGTTGTGGGGGGAAGTTACGTATTAAGCCACACTGGTTTGGCGGCTAAAAAAACAGTGACACATAGCAATGGCCAATGCATCCGCTACATCAGGCGGATCAGGGGGTGCAGGCAAACCAAACTCATGTGCGACGGATAGTTGCATTTGTTTTTTTGAGGCGCGGCCATTGCCGGTTAACATGCGTTTTACTTGGGTTGATGCATAGTGATATACAGGAATCTCTGCCTTAGCTGCAGCAAGACAGATAACGCCCCGTGCATGTCCCATAAGAATGGCGGTACGCGGCCGTTGGTAATGGGAGTAAAGCTCCTCAAGTGCCATGAGCTGAGGAGCGTGCTGTTTTATTACATCCTCGAGGCCATCATAGAGGCGACCGACACGCTTACTTATGTCACCTCTCGCACCGCCTCGGACAACACCAGCTTCGACGATCTGAAGATCGCGGCCGCGCATATCAATGACCCCGTATCCGGTGACGTTTAATCCCGGATCAACGCCAAGTACACGAATTGTGTCCTGCTTAGAATCCAAAACGGTTTAAACCTCCTGTTACCTGACCGCTTGGTGATCTTGTGGATCACTTGATATCCCAGTGATCATTCGATGCGCCAATTAGATCCTTCTTTACCATCCTCGATCGTGATGCCTATTTCGGTCAGTTGATCACGGAGGAAGTCTGCGGTTTCGTAATCCTTGTTTTCACGGCTGCGTGTTCTCAGTCGTATGACCAGCTGCATTATGGAGTCGAGCAGTGCGTCGTCAGCGCTACTTGCTTGTTGCGGCCTAGTGACAAAGAGCCCAAGAAGCTGTCCGAGCTCACGAATCGTGGTTGCAGCTCGTGTGACTTGCAATAGATCATCGTCTGATCGACTGCTCGAGTCTTCCAGATTTTGTTGATCGATGAATCGATTTATGGCGCGTGCTAGATCAAAGATGTCACTAATTGCACCACCGGTGTTAAAGTCGTCATCCATCTTCGACAGAAAACCANTTCGCAAGTTTGCAACTTCTGTTAACAACTCNCCGGNTTGATCGCCCAATTCGCCTTCCTTACGACTCGTAATNAATGGCTGGTCNTAGACTGACTNGCCACTGATGCGTTCGACACGTTCAAAAAGGCGTGNAAAAGTATCCAATGCCGACCCGGCTTCCTCGATTCCCTCTTCGCTAAAGACGATCGTACTTCGATAATGCGTTCTCAGTAGGAAAAANCGAATGCGGTCTCCGCCTTGTCGCTCGATAAGTTCTGCCAGCCCGCCGGCGCCTTTACTTCGGCTGATTTTCGTATCCACTGTTGCCTGATTATTATCCTGTTCCCGATCACTGCGACCACCTACCTTTCCGGCAGATGACACAGCACGCATAAGACCGTTATGCATCCAGTACTTAACCATCGGGATGTTATGACAGCAGTTACTCTGGGCTCGCTCGTTCTCGTGATGGGGAAACACCAGATCNAGGCCNCCGCCATGAATATCAAATGACCTNCCCAAAATGCGTCTGCTCATGGCAGAACATTCAATATGCCATCCGGGGCGTCCGTTTCCCCATGGGCTTTCCCATGATGGTTCGCCATCTCGTGCAGACTTCCATAACGCGAAGTCGCTTGGATGGCGTTTGCGACTGGCCGCGTCACCGCCTTCACCCTGTTGGTCGTCGATACTGCGGTTACTCAATTCCCCGTAGTCAGGGTCAGATGTGACGTCGAAAAACACATCGCCATCGCTGTCGTATGCATGTCCCTTTTCAATCAGTTCCGANACGAAACTGATAATCTCATCGATATTGTCAGTNGCCTTGGGCATTTCGTCGATTTGATTAACGCCAAGCAGTCCCAGGTTCTTTAAGTAGTCGGCGGTCATTTCTTCTGCGACCGCTTCCATCGTAATTCCACGCGACTGACTTTCAGCAATTAACTTGTCGTCGACATCCGTGATGTTGACGACTAATGTCACGTCAAAANCGTTGTACTCCAAGTAACGCTTGATCGTGTCAAAGATCACCGGACCCACCATGTGCCCGATATGACTAGGTTTGTAAACCGTTGGGCCACAGAGGTAGATCCCAACTTTGCCCGCTTCTACGGGCTCAAAATCTTCCTTNGTTTTTGTCAGCGTGTTGTAAACTCGGATCGTCATTTGCAGGATGCTTTGGAAGTTATCGATGCGTTAGACGGCGATTGTAGTTTATTCGCTCGGAATCCGGTATGTCAGACGANGTGAAGGGCAANGNCAGATNNCNGNCANTATCATACNAGATGTCAGNAGAGCGACACATCGAGCTGTGATGGCTTCACCTTTGCCAACGGCACCAACCGACTCACCTGTTTTGCCTTTTANAAATACCTGCTCAACCTNGATGTTGAGAATCNCGGAGATNCGNTTTCGTATTGCACTGCGATGCTTGCTGATATTCGGNTNCTCNGCNGATACAACACAGTCGAGATTAACGATTTCAAACCCGGCTTTACGCACGCTTGCTGCTGCAATTGTCAACATTTCTGCCGAGTCGCGATTTTCATTCTCAATCGATGTATTTGGAAATAACTCTCCAATATCACCAAGCGCTGAGGCACCAAGAATTGCATCGGTGATGGCATGCAGTATCACATCGGCATCGGAGTGCCCAACCAGGTGGATTTCTGAATCAATCGCTATGCCACCTAGGGTGATAGGGCCACCGGGTGCCACACGATGGGTGTCATGCCCAAATCCGACTCTCATATGGTTTCTTTCGCGACTGAAACTGTGCTCTCTGGTTAATTCATAATACATGTCAAAACAGAGTAGTCGTAGATAGTAATAGAGTAGATAGGAGTAGATAACAGTAAATGAGAAGCTTGGAAGTGTCTGCGATCACTCACTATTGGCAATNGTCTTCTCCTAACCACATAGTTCTCGCNAACTAGCAACGATCAGCTGGCTGCCACGTAAAACAGCAAGTAAATCATCAAGCAGAACAGCAAGTATGGTCGCTAAGTACGGCTGTCAACTACTACCACGAGCGGGTGAGCAATCTATAATCTTTCCTATGTCCATTATCCAAATCAAAGATCTGGTAAAGACCTATCGGGTGTACCAGAAGAAAGAAGGCCTTGCCGCATCACTCAAGGGCCTTGTGAAGCGTGAATACAAGGATGTGAATGCGGTTGCAGGCATCGACCTAGAAGTGGAACAAGGTGAGTTTGTTGCTTTCTTGGGTCCAAATGGTGNTGGGAAGACAACAACGCTCAAACTGCTCTCCGGTGTGATCCATCCGACTTCCGGATCGGCTGAAGTAATGGGTTACACACCGTGGAAGCGTGACAACAGGTATCGTCGTCGCTTCGCGTTGGTCATGGGGCAGAAGAATCAGCTTTGGTGGGATCTTCCAGCGCAGGAGTCCTTTCGGCTTCACCAGCAGATTTACCGGATTCCGCCACAGCAATTCGACGACACGCTGGCCGAAATATCTGACTTACTGGATATCACCAGACTTCTAAAACAACCCGTTCGGGAATTGTCACTTGGTGAGCGCATGAAAATGGAGCTTACCGCTGCACTTTTGCATTCGCCGGATGTCTTGTTTCTGGATGAGCCCACCATTGGNTTGGATGTTGTTGCACAACACAATATCCAGCAATTCCTAAAGTTCTATCAGGAGCGGCGCAAAATCACGATTTTNCTGACCAGTCATTACATGAAAGATGTGGCCGCATTGTGCAAGCGCGTTGTCATCATCGCGCAAGGACAGATACAGTACGACGGATCGCTCGAGGGAATTGTTGATCAGACAACCAGCCACAAGTTGGTGAGTTTGTTGCTTGATGAAAGTGAAATTCGCACCGAGGAATTTTCAAAGTACGGCACAGTAGAGTCAATCGAATTACCGCGCGTCGTGTTACGCGTTGCACGCGAGGACGTGGCTAAAACGCTCAACGCGATTTTAGATAATCACACGATTCACGATGTGACCGTGGAAGACCCCCCGCTTGAGGAAGTCATCGCGGAGATGTTCTCTAAGGTCGACCCCAGTATCCAACGAGCTACCGATGAAGATATTGCAGCAAGCGCCGGCCATGCAGGCACGGAGAGTGATGCATGACANCCCACGTGGTGAAGTGGTGGACGATTCTTCGGATTTCTCTTGAAGAGCGATTTGTATACCGCGGAGACTTTGCGCTTGGTACTCTGATGCGGTTTCTGCCAATCATTACTCAGATCTTCTTGTGGACAGCCGTCTTCGCAGCGGTTGAACAAGCGAGTACCCAGTCAGGTGCTCAAGCGAGCGAAGTCGCGGCGGAACAGTCGACCGNCGGTAACGCGACCACGGTAGCTGGTTATTCACTGTCAGCNATGATCGCCTATTACCTGTTAACAATGATGAGCCGAGCGTTTTCCAGTATGCCGGGGTTGGCTTCAGGCATTGCACTGCAAGTGCGAAATGGTGAAATCAAAAAGTTCCTGATTCAACCGGTCGATATGATTGGCTTTCTCCTGTTAACAAGGATGGCACATAAGCTGGCCTACTACACCATCGCAATCCTGCCATTTGCGTTTGTCTTCTACTTGTGTCGTGGGTACTTTGAGCTTGGCTGGCCGGACATGCAGCGGTTGGTTGTCTACGTGTGCAGTTTGTTGTTGGCATTTGTGCTGGGTTTTTTTCTTGAAGCCAGTATTGGGTTAATCTCATTTTGGTTTTTGGAAGTGAGTTCCTTACTTTTTGTTTATAACCTGTTAACGTTTTTTCTTTCCGGCCACATGTTCCCACTCGATCTGTTACCGGATATCGCGCAGCAAGTGGTCACTTATCTGCCATTGCATTATTTGGCATATTTTCCAGCGGCTGTGTTTCTTGAAAAAATCCCGGCAAACGAAATGTGGATTGGATTGGCTGTTCAGGCATTGTGGGTATTGGCTTTTATTGGCGTATCCCGTGTCATGCTAAATCGCGGCCTTCATCGCTACAGTGGGTTTGGGGGTTAACGAGCATGCAACCGCGTCCTTCCTACCGCAGCGTCTTCCTGACATTCGCACGAAACAGCCTGGTGCGCGACATGACATTTCGCACCAATTTTATTATTCAGTGCGTAAGCTCGATTTCCTGGACGGTGATGAACATNGGCTTCTACATCATCATTTTTCAGCACACGAATATGATCGGCGAAGAAGGTGGTTGGAAACAGTATGAGTTCTTTGTCTTCCTTGCAACNACATGGTTCATAAANAGCATCGTGCAGACGTTTTTCATGCCCAACGCTCAGGAATTCAGTGAGCTGATTCGTACAGGTAATCTCGACTTTGCCTTGTTAAAGCCGATCGATACTCAATTCCTGATTTCCTTTCAGAAGATGGATTGGGCATCGCTTTCAAATTTTGTGATGGCTGTGGCGTTGCTTGTATACAGCCTGATCAATTTGACATCTCAGCCGGAAAACCCACTCACGTTGCAGTGGTCGATGTTCTTGCTTTATCCGTTTTTCATACTCTGCGGTGTGATGATCATGTACAGCATCATGGTCGCTCTAGCGTCGACGAGCATTTGGCTTGGCAGAAACCAGACTCTGTATAATTTTTGGTTNTACATCACCAATTTCTCACGCTANCCGATGGAGATTTATCAGCGTGGATGGGGCTGGGCACTATGGGGTGCATTCACGTTTGTGGTTCCAGTGCTGGTTGTGGTCAATATACCGGCCCGCATCATGGCACAACCTTTGAGGCCGGTCGGGCATGAATGGTATTGGCCCTTCATTGCGCTAGCTGCGACTCTAATAAGCGTGTTAAGTTCGCGATTCGTTTTCAAAAAAGCACTCGGAGCATACAGGAGTGCCAGTAGTTAATGTCCGATCCATCGNAAAATCCAACGCCACAACAAGCACAGTCAGTTGTGGAAATGACAACCGATTCCGACTTGGTTGTGCCCGGTACGTTTAAGAGCTGGTGTCAGCTATTCAGGATTTCGAATGTTTTTACTGCCTTTGCAGATATCCTGATGGGCTATTCGGTTGCTGCTGGCGTTGTCGAAGCTAGTGATACCATCCCGATCCTATGCATGCTTTTGGCATCAGGCATGCTGTATTCAGCGGGTATGGTGCTAAATGATGTATTTGATTTTGGTGTGGATAAGGTGGAACGGCCCGGCCGGCCGCTACCATCCGGCGCGGTGTCACCAGGGCANGCGCGTGCTGTCGGTTTTGNTTTGTTATTAGTAGGTATTGGCCTGACCACCGCACCATCCTTANTTGAGGATGGGCAGTTTTTCTCCCGCTCATTAGTGATTGGTGCGATTANCGCCATTTGCGTTATTGCCTATGACGCGGTTCTAAAGAAAACACCACTGGCTCCATTTGCGATGGGAAGCTGTCGGGTATTCAATGTGTTNCTTGGCATGACACTGGCACCTGCTGCATTGGAATCGGTGCTGGGCGGATTCAGTCAGGGACAGTTATGGATAGCCATCGGCATGGGGACATATGTCACCGGAATCACTTGGTTTGCAAGGACGGAGTCACGAACAAGTCACCGNGGTATGCTCAGCTTTGGAGCTGCCTTAATGATGTTGGGGATCATGATGCTACCCTACGGAGTGTACGTGAGTACTGAGCTCCCCAATTCTGTCATGGCAAAAAACACGACGGTGATCTGGATGCTGTTTGGGTCAATTGCAGGAACGATTCTGTACCGCTGCGTGAATGCGATTACAGATCCATCTCCTCGTAATGTGCAGATTGCAATCATTCATTGCCTAAGGTCTCTCATTGTGATCAATGCGAGTGTGATTTTGACGGTAGGGATTCCTGTGCTTGGAGTAGTTTGTGTGCTTATGATGGTTCCAATGCTCATCGTTGGTAAATGGATACGGGGAACGTAACGGATTGCTGTATCGCGACTGATGTTCCAAATTGCTGANTTAGATATAACCCGATCGACAGACAAATTGACATGAAATCAACAGTCATCCTTACAATTCCCGGCTTGCGACCTTCCGATGTGGATCACATGCCACGCTTAAAGCAATTGATGGCACACGGTAGCCAGTTGTCTTTAACGACCAGCTTTCCCGCAGTCACATGGCCCGCACAAGCAAACCTACTAACGGGAAAACTCCCGAATGAACACGGAGTAGTTGCGAACGGATTTTATTGGCGCGAGTCGCAGGAAGTCGAAATGTGGACAGCTTGGAATGAGAAAATCCAGGCGCCNCAGATCTGGGACATTCTCCATGANATGGATGNNCCGCAAACGAGCATGGCGTGGTTTCCAATGCTAAGTAAAGGCAGCGGGGCGGACTGGATCTGTATGCCGGCACCGATCCACAACCCGGACGGATCGGAATCGCTGTGGTGTTACACCAAACCCGTGGAATTTTACGGTGAACTNCTTGAGTCGCTTGAGCATTTTCCACTGAAGCACTTCTGGGGCCCTCTAGCCAATATCAAGTCAACCGCCTGGATTGCCCAGTCGGCGGCGATGGCTCATGCGAAATTCCAGCCAAAGTGCAGTTATATCTATTTACCACACCTGGACTATGCGGCTCAAAAACTCGGTCCTGATAGTGATTTAGCGCTTCAGGCGGTCATCGAATTAGATGAGGTGATTGGAAATCTGGCAGAGTCGATCAACGCGTCTTCCGAGGAGACGATTGCCTGGATTGCGTTAAGTGAATATGTGATCACCGAGGTGGACCATGTAACCTATCCAAATCGATTGCTTCGTGACGCTGGCTTATTGCGTGTTAAGCAACTTGAAGATGGCGAACATTTGGATTTTCAGCAGAGCGATGCCTGGGCTTTGGTCGATCATCAGTTTTCGCACGTCTTTGTGAAAGATGGTGATCCGCAATTAGCGGAAAAGGTTGCCGATTTATTCAGAGGACGAGAGGGATTTGAACAGGTACTTGTGGGACCGGAGCGGGCTCAGCTCTCCATGGATCATGAAAGGTCTGGGGANGTAATTTTGATTTCACCTGCAAATAGCTGGCAAGCCTATTACTGGTGGCTGGATNACACGAACGCTCCGGGATTTGCACCGACAGTTGATATTCACCGGAAGCCCGGATATGACCCCGTTGAGTTGCATTTTGACATGCAGACAATGTCGACTCCGTTGGATGCAACTCTGATTAAAGGCAGTCACGGTGCTCCGGTACGGGATGTAANGCAGCGNGGCACGATTCTTTGTAGCGACCCGGATTTGCTAGGCGATGATGGNCTGCGGGATGTAGATCTGCTGGGCAAGCTTATCGGCGGCTAGTCATTCTATTTACTCGCTTTCAAGGCTCTGCNTCNCTNCGCTCCTTCGGACCACGCTACCATGTATCCCGCCTAGGGGCTGGCATGCCGTAGCGTTGGGCGGTAAGTAGTTCCNAACCGCACTATATTCAAAGAGCCTGTGGCGATGATGGAAAGCCTCGTGGCACGCGTCATTTTGTGAGGTTAAGATATGGGAATACTTAATCAGGAAATAAGTGAAANTATGAGTATTCCAATGACTTCCGGCGAAGTGCTGGATCGTGAGTATCTGGAAATCAGAGCTAAGATCCTCCAACTTGCTGCATCGTTTGATCGTCTTGATCGTGCTGACGGCGATGTGTCGTCTGATGACCGCAGCGATTTGATCAGTAAGGGTCTCGAGATTCTGCAATCATCTGACAATAACCGCGCTGAGCAAATACAACTTTTGTTTTCTCGAGAATTCGAAGATGCCTGGAGAGAGCAATTCGGTATCTAGAGTTTCTGACCACCACATCAAGCATAAAAGCTTGCACGACAAATTCGATAACTGGCAATAAATCCTATGTACTATTTTGATCCCCATATCCACATGGTCTCTCGTACGACCGACGACTATGAAACACTTGCCCGGATGGGATGTGTAGGCATGAGTGAGCCAGCGTTCTGGGCTGGATTCGATCGCGGTAGTGTAGAGAGCTTTAGAGACTATTTTCGCCAGCTCACTGATTTCGAATGCAAGCGTGCTGCACAGTATGGGATCCAGCATTACACGTGGCTGTGTATCAATGCTAAGGAAGCGGAAAACGTCGAGCTTTCCCGCGAAGTCATTGCAATGATTCCGGAGTTTCTCGATAGCCCAAACGTGCTAGGCATTGGTGAAATTGGCTTAAACAAAAACACCAAAAATGAAAGNATCATTTTCATGGAGCATGTGGATCTGGCGGTCAAATACGACCAGCAAATCCTGATTCACACACCACACCTGGAAGACAAGTACCAGGGNACGCGAATGATCCTGGATATGTTAACAAGTGATTCACGTATTGATCCCTCACGCGTCCTTGTTGATCACGTAGAAGAACATACTGCTCGTGAAGTACTGGATCGTGGCTTCTGGGCTGGTATGACACTTTATCCCGTTTCCAAATGNACGCCTCAGCGTGCNGTCGACATTATTGAAATGTGTGGAGCCGAACGGCTTTGNGTGAATTCAGCAGGTGACTGGGGGCCGAGTAAGCCGACTGCTGTGCCGGATCTNATAATGGAAATGCGCCGTCGTGGTCATCCAGAGAGCTTTATCAAGAAAGTTGTCTACGACAANCCGATCGAATTTTTCAGCCAAAGTCAGAACTTCTCGTTCACTCCGCCAGAAGAACGATAAAGCCAACGGCTCGGGGTTCATAATCTATCGCGACCGGCTGCTTGCAGGCAATGACGTCATTGCAGTCATATGCTAGAAGCTCATCGCATTCGCAATTGTCTACATGTCGGTAACTAGCGACAGCAAGTAGTCAAAGCAACCAGCCAAAGCAATTAGGTTACTCTTAAAACGCTCCGTCGGATTCGCTACGACGTGGTGGGATTCGCTGATTTCGCTTGTCTTCTTCCTGTGGTTGAGGTTTAACAAGCGGGCGGTCCTTCTGATACTCGAGTCCAGAACCTGAACGTCGGTCGACTGAGAACGCTTCGAGTTTAACCCCAGCGTAATTAAGCAGCGAATTGACCGTAATCTGNTCGATATNNTGAGTTTGGATNCGCTGCATGAATTGATTGAANACNTCCGGNGCNNGGTTTTGCANTANNCTCANATCTCCNAGNACNGCGTANCGTGTATCAACGGTAAACTGACCTTTGGCAATGATCTCAGCACCATCNGTTGTTGAATCCACGCTTAGTTCAGCATCAACTTTGCCACCTGCAGCATGAATCANGTTGATTACNTTTTGTCGGTCACCGGANTTNTCNCCATCGAGATCGTAGAANCCNATNAGTGCGAAGTGTACCGGGCGACCNTTGAACCATGTNGGNGAGTGNACNTGATCACCATCTGCGATNGGATTGCGTAGGTAATCTTCCACGATNCGACCTTCGGCACGATGTGGTCCCATGATCTTGGTGATTTCGATACGCCCCTTAATGTCGTTAGGGCTACGCATTACACCGATTTCTTCATGATCGTAAACGGCGAACGTTGTCAGCGGTCGTAGTCCATCCGCTGAGCCTAGGTCTAGCCATACCGTGTTGGATGCCTGATGAACCTGTGTGATTCGACCATCAGGAATCTCGAATCGCTCAGACTTGGGTGTCTCACGAAGTTTCTTTTCAGCCAACTCGTTGGTGAGTTCCTTGGTTACGGCAANGGCCTGTGTCGCAGTTTGATTTGCATCGGAAACTTGCTGCTGTAANCCATCGAGGCTTGTCTTGTATGTGGTCATACCGGACTGGAACGTCTGTTGTGCGGCTGTACGACCATCGTTATAAGCCTTGGTCTCATCCTGAATCGCNTGAAGCACATTTGTGTCGAGCTGAGCTAACTGTGTCTTGGTTTGCATCCAGTCAGCTGATTCAGCCTGTGCCAGATCCGTCTCGGTAGATTCTTTGGCTGCCTTCTCTGTGTTGTATCGAAGTGTTCGATCCTGAACCTGTGCCATCAAGGCATCTGGAATGGTCAGATAATTCACAGCATTGGCGTCGCCGACAATAGCTTTCCATTGNTCGACACGGTTATTNAATTCCGCAATGATCGCTTCGCCTTNTGTTCGGCTTGNGNNTTTAGGGTCTANGCTCTGNGCNANTTCGTCGAGCTGNTGTTCGGTNAACTNGCTTTGGCCGATCGTGAGTNNTGCANAATTNGCAAGGTACTNAAAACTCTNGGCTTTNTTCTGCTCNNCCGTTTTTGCTNNCGTAAGNGATNTCAATANTTNNNTCTTTTTGAGCATTGCTGCTGACGAGCANGTAACATGNTNCNNNCAGTCCGATAATGATGAATGAACATAGAACNAGGCTGATCATCATGCCAACGGATTCATTCTTGCGTGCCATTTTAAGCTCTCCACAGGTTTTTAGCTGATTGATTCTTTGCCACTTAGCATGTGATTAACAAGTGGAAACTCAAAAAGCGCATTTGCACACCGGTTGCGTGCCATTCCTTGAATTTTATCGACTTGTGCAACCAATGTATGCGAAATACCTTGGTGTGCCGCTATTTTTTTAATAATCGCTACGACCGGATTATCTTTACATTAAGTCTGTTTGAGGCATAAACGAGACATTTGGTGCAGTTAAATGTAACGTATTCCGGCTCTTCGGAAGCTTGTCGCCTCGATAGCAAGAGACTCTGAAGTTGTTAGAATGGTCGCACATGCAATAGCGACCAATCGAGGACATGACAGACAAGGCAATGCCATGAGTGATCGGCAACCACTACTCAGTGGATTTAACGAGCCCGAAGAAGACAAAAAGCAACCGGAAGCTAAACAACCGGAAGCTGCTGCCGAAACACATGATGAATCCGCTAAGACTGATGGCTCTGCTGATTCTGCTGAAACCAGAAAATCCCAACAACCGGCTACTGAGAAGCTAGAGCCTGTTGAAAGCCTTTCTGGTCGGCGTGTATATGTAATTGATGCATTCTCGCTGATTTACCAACTGTATTTTGCCATGCCAAATCTGACGGGCCCGAAAGGGCAACCCGTTGGTGCCTTACAAGGATTTGTGCGTGACATGCTTGATCTGATGTCGCGGCGAGAAGCGAGCGAGCAATGGAAACAGCCAACTGATATTGTTGTGGCGTTTGACGCGCCTGGTGATGTATTCCGCCATGAGATATATCCATCTTACAAGGACAATCGTGATCCGATGCCGGATGAACTGCGATCACAAATAGAGCCCATCAAGCAAATGCTCGATGCGATGGCTATCCCACGTTTGGAACTGGTAGGTTACGAAGCGGATGACATCATGGCAACTGTGGCCACTCAAGTCGATCAGATGGATGGCGAATGCTTTATCGTGACAAGTGATAAGGACTGTAGACAGCTTATTACTAACAACGTGTGCATGTACAACATTCGTAAGGATCAATACTACATCGCCGAGAACTTGTTGGACGATTGGGGAATTCGACCAGATCAGGTGGTTGATTTTCAATCACTGGTTGGAGATAGCGTTGATAGCGTACCGGGCGTACCTCAAATTGGCCCGAAGACCGCGACCGGACTATTGCAGGAATTCGAAACACTTGAAGGTGTGCTTGATAATGCTGAGACGGTAAAGGCCAAGAATAGGCGTGAGAATCTAATGAACGGCCGGGACATGGCAATGATGTCCAGAGAACTTGTCCGGCTGGATCGAAGTGTACCTGTTGAAATCAACTGGCACGCGGCGACGATCGGGGGCATGGATTTTGAGAGGCTCAATGTTCTCTCAGACGAATTCGGCTTCAATCGTTTAAAGAAACGGCTGATGGAAATGGATCTGGATGCGGAGCCACCACCGGCTTGGGAAGCTGATTATGTGCTAGTGTCTGACACGGATCAGTTGCGAGAACTGGTTGCAGAAATATCGAATCAGCCATTGTTGTCCATCGATACTGAAACGACCGGATTGAATCCTCGTACGGCAGACTTGGTTGGAATCTCGCTTGCCTGGGAAACCGGCAAAGCCTACTACGTCCCGGTACGCGCACTTGATGGCGATCCTGTCTTGTCTCTGGAGGATGTCACTGCGATTCTTGGCCCGATTCTGGAGTCACCGTCCATTGCCAAGCTAGGTCAGAACATAAAGTACGACCTTGTCGTACTTCGTAATCACGGTATTCGTGTTGGCGGTGTGCGCTTTGACACCATGATTGCGGATTACTTGCTTGAACCTGGTCAGCGAAATCATTCACTCGATGCGATGAGCCAGCGATACCTCAATCATACGATGGTTCCCATTACAGAATTAATTGGGAAGGGCAAGAAGCAGATCACGTTAGATCAGGTCGAATTGGATCGAGTAGCATACTATGCAGCCGAAGATGCTGATGTGCCACTTCGCTTGTACGAGATCTTGAATCCACTACTTGACGAGTCGCCACAGTTGCGAGAGTTATTTGACTCGGTAGAGATTCCGTTGATCGAAGTCCTAGCTGAAATGGAGTTCAACGGAATTCAGGTAAATACGAAGTTGCTAGAGACCATGTCACAGGAATTTGGAACTCAGCTGGAGTCATTAACGGCTAGTATTCACGAGCAAGCAGGAGAAGAGTTTAACATCGATTCCCCTAAGCAGTTGTCAGTGATACTTTTTGAGAAGATGGGTTTACCAGTTATCAAGAAGACCAAGACGGGTGCGAGTACCGACGCGGAGGTGTTGGGGGAATTAGCAAAACTTGGCCGTAGTGATTTACCGGAACTTGTTATCCGTTACAGGCAGGTTGCGAAGCTCAAAAGTACTTATGTTGATGCGCTGCCACAATTGGTCAGTGAAAAAACGCTGCGTGTTCATACAGCATTCCATCAGGACGTTGCTGCAACGGGTCGGCTTAGCTCAGCAGACCCCAATCTTCAAAACATCCCGGTACGCACCGAAGAAGGCCGCAAGATTCGTTCAGCATTTATAGCACCGGAATCAGATTGGAGATTGCTTGCTGCTGACTATTCACAAATAGAACTGAGAGTGCTGGCTCACTTCGCGCGTGATGCTGCACTTCAGCAGGCATTTGCTGATGATCTGGATATTCATGCTCAAGTTGCAAGCGAAGTCTATGATGTAAATCTTGAAGACGTTACGTCAGATATGCGACGAAGTGCAAAGGCTATCAACTTTGGTGTGATCTATGGACAGTCAGCATTTGGACTCGCGAAGTCACTTGGAATTGATCAGCAAGATGCTGCCGAGTTCATTGAATCTTATTTCACTCAGTACCCAGGTGTTGAGGGATTCATGGACGATACGCTGCGAGATTGTCGTAAGAATGGCTATGTTTCGACTATTCTCGGAAGACGCCGGTTGGTTACCGATGTGCGTGATCAGGATTCTCTCAAAAATAAAAGACAACGCAATCTTTCCGAACGCATTGCCATTAACACCGTAATTCAAGGTTCGGCTGCCGATCTAATCAAGATCGCGATGATCAACGTATTGAAGCAGCTGCAAACAGGTAACTGGACTGCTCGGTTATTGCTACAGATCCATGACGAATTAATATTCGAATGCCCCGAGGATGAGATCGCGGATTTACAGGAGATGGTTGTGCATGAAATGGAAAGTGCAGCTGAATTGGAAGTACCGTTGAAAGTAGACGTAAAAACAGGTCCCAATTGGGCAGATTGTGAACCTGTTTAGTGTGAGGCGTATCAAAGTTGGTCGTAGGACAATTCAATGTCCGTTGCTACAATAAAACGACCTACCTTACTTTGGGGCATGATTAGGTTCAACGACGCTTATCAACTAGATTCAGAAACAACCTGATTTGCTCCTACTTGGGATCAGCCTGTCTGCTCTCACCTTTTCACTTTTCTGGACTGATTGCTATTCCTATTAATACGATGGGTTTGGCTGTTAGATCCACCTATTTTCCAAATTCCCACATTTACTGATACGGAGCGTTCGCGCTAATAATACCGTGTATCCCTTACGGGCGTGCAGGATATTATTGGCTCAAAATGCGCACCTTAAAATGTACCTGTCTAATGCGATTGATCTGGCAGAGCCACCAGTCATCCTTGGTGTGACTGGAGGCATTGGCAGCGGCAAGTCAGCGGTGTCTGATCTGCTGGTGCAGCGAGGTGCTGCGCGCTTCGACGCAGATATCGCCGGACATGAGGTATTGGGCCATGACGAGGTTAAGACGGCACTGACAGCAAGGTGGGGTGCAGCCATCGTTGGAGATGATGGAAATCTGATCAGATCAATCATTGGTGAAATTGTCTTTAGTGATACGAGTGAACTTCAGTTTTTGGAATCGGTGTCACATCCGGCCATCAAACGCATGATGCTCCATTCGGTTTCCGAAGCGAGATCGACCAGTGCGTTGACGGCACTGGTAATCGATGCAGCACTACTTCTGGAAAAAGCATGGAGCGAATGTTGTGATCTCGTCGTGTTTGTTGACTGTGAAGAAGAAATTCGATGGCAACGGTGTGAATCGAGAAACTGGAGTCGCGAGCAGTTTCTATTACGAGAATCCACTCAACTCCCTGTTGAAACGAAGAGGGAACAAAGTGACGTAGTGATTGATAACACAGGGTCACTAGAAGAGTTAGATGATCAGGTAAGAAACCTTTGGAATATCCTCGCGCAGGTGCATGCTTAATTGATGTAGTTGCAACGAGGACAAAGTCGCATGAACGAAAAATCAAATCCACAATCTGACCAGGTGCCAGAACATACCGGGGAATCCGGTACGGATCGATTGCCAGAAGATCTTTTTGGCGCAGATGGAAAACCACTTTCCCTTGCAGAAGAAATGGTTTCGCGTAAACAGGATGCAGTTGATGTGGACTTTCCTGTTGAAGAAAGCGAACGCGATTGTTTTGAAGAAATTCAAAATATGTCGATGAGCGAGCTGATTGAGGAAGCACGCCAGCTTGATCTGGATGACGTTAGTGGCTTGAAACGTCAGGATCTTGTCTTCCGCCTACTCAAGTCACGAGTCGAAGCAAGCGGTGTATTACAGGGAGATGGAACTCTGGAAATCCTCCCGGACGGGTTCGGATTCTTGCGCAGTAGCGAGTATCACTATCTATCGAGTCCGGATGATATTTACGTTTCACCTAGTCAGATTAGACGCTTCAGTTTAGAAGCTGGGGTAACGGTACGTGGATTGATCCGGCCTCCCAAAGTGAATGAGCGCAACTTCGCGTTACTCCGCGTGGAATCCATTAATGAATTGGCTCCTGTCGAATATGCAAAACGGATTCACTTTGATGATTTGACACCGTTGCATCCGATCAAACGGATCATAATGGAGTTTGACGAGAAGGACTATGCGACGCGTGCCGTTGACTTGATTACGCCCATCGGGTTTGGGCAGCGCGGATTAATTGTAAGTCCGCCGCGAGCTGGTAAGACGATTTTGCTTCAAAAAATGGCGAGAGCCGTTTTGAAAAACTATCCGGATGCCTATGTCTTCATGCTGTTGATTGATGAACGGCCTGAAGAAGTGACCGACATGGAGCGTGAAGTAAAGGGCTCGAATTGTGAAGTCGTGAGTAGCACGTTTGACGAAGTCGCATCACGTCACGTCCATGTAGCCGAGATTGTTCAGGAAAAAGCAAAACGAATGGTCGAGATGGGTAAAGACGTCGTCATTTTCCTCGATTCGATTACAAGGCTGGCTCGTGCCTGGAATACAGAATGCCCGTCATCAGGCAAAGTGCTTTCCGGGGGGCTCGATGCAAATGCGTTACAGAATCCTAAAAAGTTATTCGGCGCTGCACGCATGGTAGAAGAGGGAGGGTCTCTGACTATCCTGGCAACTGCGTTGGTAGATACCGGAAGCCGAATGGACGAAGTGATTTTTGAAGAGTTTAAAGGCACCGGGAATCTCGAGATTGTGCTGGATCGGCAATTGGTCGACCGCCGTGTGTTTCCGGCGATCGATATTAATGCCAGCGGTACACGTCGAGAAGAGATGTTGCTCGATGAAGACGAATACGAAAGAACGTGTATGATGCGCCGTGCTCTTAGTGAAATGAACGGCCCGGACGCGATGGAGTTACTCTTGTCGGGGCTTAAGAAAGCCAAATCCAATGCTGAGTTTCTCATGAGTATTAATACCTAATCACTTGGTGGTACGGACGCGCCTACCCCCATAGGGCGATCAAGGTNTCTTGAATAGAATCAGATTTGTTACGACGGAGCAGACACTCAAACCAATGTCGTTTCAGTAGAAGAAAGCCCAAATGGTTCAGGAAATAAATGCGAACGGTGACAATATCCAGGGCAAGTACGGTATCGTCGTCTCGAAATATAATGATTCGATTACTTTTAGATTGCTCGAAGGCGCCATTCGAACGCTTACGGATGCCGGTGTCAGTGAGGATGATTTGGTAGTCGTAAAGGTTCCCGGGGCATGGGAGTTACCGGTTGCGGCTCAACGATTGGCTAAGACAGATCTTGTAGCAGTCCTTTGTCTCGGTGCGGTGATCAAAGGTGAAACGACCCATGACCAATACATTAACCAACAAGTGAGTCACAGTCTCGGCCAACTGGCGATCCAATACGGTAAGCCAGTGTTATTTGGATTGTTGACGTGCAATAACATGGAGCAGGCCATTCATCGAGCTGGAGGAAATGTTGGAAACAAAGGCGAGGAATGTGCTCAGGCAGCTCTGGAGATGGTGAGTGTATTGCGACAAATTGACGAGTCGTAAATTCAAGACATCATAATGAAGTGTGAATAAATGACGGAATTGAAGCCAAGGCGCAAAGCGAGAAGTGTTGCCGTTCAGGCACTTTTTCAACTCGACTTAAACCCTCGTGATGATCTTGGGGAAATCGAGTCGTTTATAAAGGACGAGATGGGTCCTAATCCGGCTGCATCCTTTGCCAGCGAATTAGTTCACGGCGTGGTAAAACACTGGACGAGTTTGGGTGAGCAGATCGGTGAAGTTGCAGATAACTGGGCAATTGATCGAATGGCTGTCGCTGATAGAAATATCCTGCGTCTCGGTGCGTTTGAAATCATATATCTCGGTACTCCCGGTCCGGTAGCTATTGACGAGATGGTTGAAATTGCTCGAATGTTTGGAAGCAAGGAGTCAGCGCGATTTGTTAACGGCGTGCTAGATCGTCTTTTTCGTCATCACTCAGACAAAAATGAAACACCATTAGCAGAGTAATAAGCGGTCATTCAGGCTGTTGAATAGAGAGTACAGCAAGGTTCAAGCACCATGGCGTTTTTTCGAAAGAAAGATAAGGACAGTCAACCAAGCGATGTCGTTCCTGAATCTGCGACGGAAGATTCTGCAGCGGAAGACTTGGATTCCAATGATTCAGAAGGTGGCGTTTGGTCGCGTTTTCGACGTGGACTCAAGAAAACCAGAGATCTCTTAAAAACGGATATTCGCGATCTGTTTAAGGCTGAAGGGCGTTTGGTTGACGAGGCGTTCCTGGGGGAGTTGTTTGAAATCCTGGTTAAGACCGACATGGGCGGCAAGTCCGCAATGGCGATTCGTAACGAAATCGAAAGCCAGTTTCAGAATCGCATTGTCGAAATGGAAGAAGTGCTCGGTGTCGTTAGAGATCAACTACGAGATCTCATGGCGCAACCCGAGCAACCAGTCAGAATGGCGCCGTCAGGTCCGACGGTGATTCTCGTCGTCGGTGTAAACGGATCAGGGAAAACTACCTCGATCGCAAAATTGGCGAATTGGTTTAAATCCGAAGGAAAATCCGTTGTACTCGGCGCAGGTGATACTTTTAGGGCTGCTGCGGTGGAACAACTTTCCATTTGGGCGGATCGTCTTGGTGTTGAAATCGTAAAGGCCGAGCAGGGTAGCGACCCGGCAAGCGTTGCCCATCGTGCTGTTGCTCACACGATAGAGAATGGTCGGGATGTCTGTATTATCGATACAGCGGGTAGGCTACAGACACAAGTCAACTTGATGAAACAGCTCGAAAAGATTCATCGGGTTATTCAGGGGCAAATCGAAGATGCACCGCACGAGGTATTTCTCGTTCTTGATGCTACAGCCGGTCAAAACGGTGTTAGTCAGGCAAAGGGATTTTCTGAAGCGGCACGATGTACAGGCATTATTCTCGCCAAACTCGATGGCACTGCAAAAGGCGGTGTTGTAATTCCCATACGTCAGGAATTTGAGATTCCAGTGATTTTCGTCGGTCAGGGCGAGCAACCGGCGGATTTAGCGCTGTTTGAAGTGGATGAATTCGTGACAGCACTCTTCGAGTAGAGCCAATAGGGGGGCTTTTTCCATGAGTAACTGTCAGAAGCGTCACACTTTACCAATTTCTACTTAGAAAGCATTAAAAGAGCCCTTTTTTCTTTCTCGTAACTGAACTGTGCATGCTCGTTCTCCCGATGAGGCGATTATGTCAGAGCATCTTGCTTTGTCACAGCGGTCCCAAATCGCGCAGGAGGCGCTGGTTTGGTTGAGTTTTGAATTTTTTCGCGGGAGAAAATCAGGCATTTTCTGTTCATCACAGCGGCCTGTGTTTTCTTTTGAATTCAATTCCTTGATAAACACACGGAGGAAGGAAATGAAGTTCAGTAAGTATGCTATTCTGGCTGCAATCGCTTCGGTGATTTTTGGTGGTCAGGCTCAGGCTGACGAATTACAACAGCCTGTCTTAAGTCCAGTAACTTATACGTTACAGGACGATGCTGCTGTGTCTCCCAGCGATGCTGCTGAGACCTGGAGCTTATTTAATAACGATGGCAAAGGTCTTGAAATAACCGGTTGGCTTCAACTTGGTTACCATGATGCAAGCACAGGGCTGTTTAACTCGCATCCTGACGCCTTAAACGTGCACCAGCTATGGTTGGCTTTCGATAAAGCCGGCGATGCTGACGCTGAAGGCCTTGGAATGGGTTATCACTTTGACCTAATGTACGGTACCGATGCTGCTGATACGCAAGCATTTGGTAATAATCCTGCTCGTTGGGATTATCAAAATGGTCTTGATCATGGTGGCGGATACGGTTGGGCAATGCCTCAAGCTTACGTCACAACGAATGTTGGCGACTGGGACGTTCAAATTGGTCACTTCTACACGACTGTTGGTTACGAAGTAGTTCAAGCTACCGGTAACTTCTTCTACAGTCATGCTAAGACCATGTACAACAGTGAACCGTTTACACACACAGGTGTACTTGCTAGCCGCACAAACGAAGCTGGCACCGACATCTATGTTGGATGGACCGCTGGTTGGGATACTGGTTTCGACCAACTTGGTGACGGAAGCAGTTTTCTTGGTGGTTTCAGCAAGCAACTTGGCGACAACATTGGCCTGACCTACATGACCACCTTTGGTGATCTGGGATGGCGTGGT
>PAXU01000049.1 GCA_002714565.1 Rhodopirellula sp. | reverse complement strand
TGGACCTTTGCAACACATGCATTTCCATATGAATCTTGCGTGAGGACGTTTCGCGCTGAGATTTGACGGACGCTTCCAGCAGGGATGTCCACGCCGTAGCTGCGCAGATCTAGCAATGGCCCGTTTTCTTGCGACGAACTAACATTCGTCAGGAAAACGACTGCAACAACTTGCATCACCAAATGCTTGCAAAGCATTTTCTCGGCGCTTTTTTTTCGATTCATCGTTTGATTGAACTTACCAATAAATCTGGACTGGTAAAAATCTCCGATAGGTTCGATAACTATATACATAAACCGGAATTGTTACCAATCCAACAACCGTTAAGACCCGTTCAAGTGCTTTTACCAACGACATTTAGGCCTATCTTACCCAACTTTCCTGCATTAAAACGCGAAACGATTCAGCAATCGCGTTGTTTAATCGTATGATTGTGTTAACAAGAGAAGCGCGGGAGAAATATGCCTGTTAGGTAGCTTTTAACCGCATTATTACGTTGTTTTTAATTAAAACTGTAACCAACGACTTACCAATCCGCAGCTCGACCACCTGACGGATGGACTAAAAAGGATGCGTCATGCGTCGCCAAATGCTTATCTTTGCTAGCCTTGCCACTTTACTACTCGCACCAGTCAATGCAGCAGTATTTGGGCAAACTGTTGACCCACTGGAAATGGTAAAGCTTATATCAGACCCAGATACACAGGAAAAGCTAGAGCTGAGTGATGACACCAAAGCAAAGATTGCCGCGCTGATAAAAGACCGAACTGAAGCTACTATATCCACCCTAAAGGACTTAGAAGGTGAAGCTCGTGATGAACGAGCTAAGTCTTTGCGCCAGGAAAATGACCAAATGATTATGTCATTACTGAGCGTCCAGCAACGTGGAAAGATTGGCCAACTGAGAATTATCAAAAAAGGTCCATTAGCTTTAGCCGAACAACAAGTGCAAGCTGGACTTGGAGTAAATGATGAGCAAAAAGCCGAAATCGCTAAGCTTGTTACTCAACGTGAAGAAGCACAGTCTGATGACGAAAAATCAAAGATAGACCAGAGCATCCTGGCCGTACTTAACGAAGATCAAAAAGAGAACTGGACGAAGTTTACTGGCCAAGAAGTGGCCGACGCCGACGATACCAAATCAGAGCCGGAAAACGAACCGAGCGAAGATACCTCCGAAGATACCGCGGCAGCTGATAATGACACTCCGATGCCAAAGATCTTGTCGGAGAGTGTCCTCAACGAAGACGGTGAAATAAACATCAGATTCAGCTTCCGCAATACACCTTGGCAAGTGGTGATCGAGTGGTTTGCTGAACAAAATGGGCTCTCATTGCAGATGGATGCCCCGCCAATAGGCACGTTTAACTATACAGATCCAAACTTCTATACACCTGAGCAATCGCTGGACGTCATGAACGGCGTACTACTCACGCGTGGATTTACGCTCATAAGACGCCGCAACTTCCTAACCGTTGTCAATCTGGAAGATGAAATCCCAGATACACTAGTACAATTTGTGTCCGTAGATGAACTCGATGATCGTGGTGAATACGAACTCGTCAAGACGCTCTTCTCTCTAGTAAAAATGACTGCAGAAGAGGCCCAGCAGGACTTTGAAAAGCTCCTCGGACCTCAAGGCAAGATGTTCACCTTCCCCGCTGCAAAGCAAGTAATCATTCAAGAAACAGCCGGACGCCTTCGTCAAATCCGCGACATCATCAAAGCTGTTGAAGAACCGCGTCAGAAACAAGAAGGTATGATTGAGGAGTTTACCCTCGAATACATGCCTGCAGAAGACATCCTACTGGTCGCACGTCCATTAATTGGCCTCGGCGAAGATCAAAACCGTAACGAAGACATTAATATCGCGGTTGACCCACTTGGCACGCGAATCTTCGCAACAGGCAAAGAGGACAAATTAGCCCTGCTACGCACAATCATTACGCGAGTTGATGTTGATCCACTTGATGGGGCTGAACCTGAGCCTGGTGAACAGCCTTATTTAATGACCCATGCAATCCAGGTTGCAGACCCAGGCACAGCCTATGAAGTACTCCAAACGATGCTGGAAGGCCTTCCAGACGTACGCATGGCTTTAGACCCTGCGACAAACAAGCTCATTGCTTACGCCCGNCCCAGCGANCACCAAACAATCAAAGCAACCATCGATGAACTCGAGGGTGAAGTGCCACAATTTGAAGTAATTTCACTTCAAACAATCGACCCAGAAATGGCCGTGGCTATGATCGCTAACATGTTTGATATTGATTCAGAAACACCGGATCCCAATGGCCCCAAAGTAACTGCCGACATCGATACGATGAAGTTATTTGTTAGAGCAACCGAAGGTGAGCTCAAGATGATTCGTGCTATGATCGAACGTCTTGAAAGCGAGAATTCCGTTGGCGCCGGCGGAAACATCCGAATATTACCATTCTCGGGAAACAGCGCCATCGATGCTGTAAATCGTGCAAATCGCTTTTGGANGGGNGGAAATAAGATCCAGATCATTACCCCTGAGGATCGCAAGGCCTCAACAATCGATCAACGCACGCCTAAGTCAGAGCAAACCCCAGCCCAGCCGACACCTCCATCANCGCAAGACGACAATGCCCCTGCTGCTCCAACAACGGGTGTAAAAGCCGGCAACAACGTCGTTAAAGGTGGAGTAAGATTAATGCACTTCGTCAGCCAAAATCCCACCGATGACGCTGCTGACGTACTCGGCAGTGATATCATCGTTGAAATCACTAATGATGGCATTATCATCGCGTCGAACGATTTAGAGGCACTCGATAAATTTGAAACAATTCTACGCCAGCTTATGCCTCCAGCTGCATCCCAAACTGACCGGCGCGTTACTGTCTTCTATCTAAAATATGCCAAGGCAGACGTGGCTTCGACTCTAATTCAACAAATATTAAGCGGAGGAGCGGACAGTAGTGATCTTGGCTCCCTTGTGGGNGATGTCGCTGGTGGATTACTTGGNGGCGGCGGCGGGCTAATGGGCATGATGCTCGGTGGTCTTGGCGGTGACAGCGGTTCTGATGCATCCGGCGGTACGTTTACAGCATCTGGCACCGTAAGCATCGTGGCCGACCCTCGCCTAAACGCNCTGGTTGTACANGCAAATGAGGAAGACCTCATGATGATTGACGATTTATTGACGGTAATCGATCAGGAAGACAGTCAAACGGATGTACAGCTCCAGGGCAAACCACGCTTGATCCCAATCGTATACACCGATGCGGACAACATTGCTAACGTGTTAAAAGAAGTTTATGCCGACCGCATCATTGGCAACAACCGAGGCCAACAACAACAACGACAGCCATCGCCAGAAGANATTATTAAAGCTCTGCGTGGCGGTGGCGGTGGCGGACGCGGAGGCGGTGGCAACGAAAGNCGTGGTGAAGTNACGAAAATGACTATCGGCGTNGATACCACAAGTAATTCTGTAATCGTCGCTGCACCGGACCAACTCTTTAAAGAGGTTGAAGACCTAGTAAAAACGATAGATCAAGCAGGCACACAAACAAACGAAACCCTTGAAGTGCGCACGCTCCATCTCGCAAATCCAGATGTAGTTCGCGAAGCACTTAGCTCAATTTTGGGTGAAGAAGTAAATTCATCCAGCTCNGGAGGATCTAGTAGTTCNTCGCGTTCGTCTAGTAGTGGTGGCCAATCCGGTCAAGCAACNGCAGATCAAATTCGTCAACGAATGGAATTCTTCAACCGACTACGCTCGTCAGGTGCTTTTGGTTCCCAAGGCGGCTCTTCCGGTGGAAGGCCAAGCGGCTTTCCTGGCAGTAGCGGTGGTCGTCCCGGAGGTTCACCTGGTGGTGCACCTGGTGGTGGCCGACCTGGAGGAGGTGGCCGTTAATACGTAATCTACCTAACAGATAACGGGTACATGAACACGATAAACGGCGAACATTATCATGCAAATTGGCGAATTACTTCTGGAAAACGGGCTGCTCAACGAGACACAGCTTGAACAATCAACCGCACTGGCGTCAAACGGTTCTGGCGTGTTAACCAATGCACTTAACATGGGCTTTTTAGAGGAAGAAGCCGCACTAAAGGCGATTGGTTCTAATATAGGCGTCGATTTTATTGACCTCCGTGAAACCGACGTTGATTTAACACTGCTAGAGGCATTTCCGAATCGTCTAATCCATCGAGAACAGCTTTTCCCCGTTGAAAGGCAAAACGGGCACGTACTAGTAGCTACTAGCGACCCTTTTGATTACAACGCCATCGACGAAGCATCCTCAGCGATGCAGACCCCTGTCGTTCCAGTATTAGCAACTACGGCTGAAATTGACCGCCTTATCAAGCAGCACCTTGGAGTTGGAAGTGAGACCATTGACAGTCTCATCCAACAACGTTCCGACGCGGAAATTGAACTCCTAGAGGATCTGGATTTTGGGAGTGACGAACTCTCAGACATGGTCCAAGAAGCCTCTGTCGTCCGCCTTGTAAATGAGATTCTCGTCGAAGCCATCGACTCACGTTCCAGTGATGTTCACATTGAATCACAGCAAGATGGGCTTGTGATTCGTTATCGTATCGACGGCATGCTTCACCCGCAGCCGGTACCTCCTGAAATTAGTCAGTTTCAAGCCGCAATCATTAGCCGGCTAAAAATCATGGCTCGTCTAAACATCGCAGAAAAACGATTGCCTCAAGACGGCCGCATCAAACTCAAAGTTCACGGGCGAGAAGTTGACATCCGCGTCTCAGTCATCCCAATGATCCATGGTGAAGGATTGGTGATGCGTATTCTTGACAAGAGTTCCATGGTGTTTGATCTTGAACACCTTGGCATGTCAAAAGAAATCTATGCCAAATACAGCGAATTAATTAAGATTCCCCACGGCATCATATTGGTCTGCGGACCAACCGGTAGTGGCAAGACCACGACCCTTTATAGTTCACTGCTTCAAATTCGAAGTCACGCCAACAAGATCATCACCACGGAAGATCCAGTGGAATATCAGCTGGATGGCATCAATCAGATTCAGGTTCATTCCAAAATCGGATTGACATTTGGAGCATCCCTCAGGAGCATACTGCGTCACGACCCGGANATTGTCCTCGTGGGTGAAATTCGTGACCTTGAAACNGCNGAGAATGCTATTCAAGCTTCGCTGACTGGACACGTTGTCTTCAGCACCTTGCACACCAACGATTCTGCTGGCGCCTACACTCGTATGACCGATATGGGAGTCGAACCATTTTTGGTGTCTAGTACTGTGGAGGCAGTAATGTCACAACGTCTGGTTCGCCGGTTATGTAATGCCTGCAAAAAACCTGTCGATGCAAACAAAATGGATCTTCCTTCAGACTTCCCAATGGATCTTGTTGATCAAGAACTCTTCGAATCAACTGGTTGCCGTGAATGCCGTAACGTTGGATATACAGGCCGAATGGGCATTTATGAATTGATGCAGACAACTGATGAAATACGCGATCTTGCTACAAATCATGCGAGCAGTTGGGAGCTAAAGAAAGTTTCCGTTACCGGCGGCATGAAAACGTTGCGTGATGACGGTTGGCTTAAGGTTATCGCCGGTCATACCAGCGTGGACGAAATCCTTCGAATCACCAAAGGCGACCAGATCGTACCGACTAGTTAACCCTTAACCGGCTACAGCAAAACTATGCCAGACTTTAGCTACAAAGCTCGCACGTCCGCCGGTGAAATGGCCAATGGTACCATTACCGCTCCGAGTGAACGAGAAGCAGCCCGTTTGCTAACCGGACAGGCGTTATTCCCCCTCGTCGTTGAGCTTGCAGACCCTGGTTCATTTAAGAAAAGTCGACGGCGCGTGAAGGGGCAAATAATGGCTACTTGTTATAGCCAAATGGCCTCACTACTAAGAAGTGGTGTCCCACTACTAAGAAGTTTGGTTGTGCTACAAGAGCAGGCATCCAACGCTACACTTAAGCACGTACTCGGAGAGGTACATGACCAGGTTCAAGAAGGTATTACACTTTCCGATGCCATGAAATGTTATCCGAAAGTCTTCAGCGAAATCGCAGTAAATATGGCGAATGCTGGTGCCGAAGGCGGATTTCTTGAGGACGCGTTGGAACGGGTTGCCACGTTCACAGAACAACAAGAAGACCTAAAGAGCGAAACTATGGGGCAACTTGCCTATCCATTGTTTCTAGCCTCGATTGGGTCCCTCATTGTTGGAGCACTCGTAGTATTCTTCGTGCCAAAATTCGGAACGATGTTTGACAGCTTACGTGAACGTGGGGAGCTTCCAATTGTCACTGATTATCTACTGGCTTTTAGTGAGGGGCTTCGCACACAGTGGGCAATCTTTGGTTTGCTTGCAGTCGTTATGGGTGTCCTCGCCATCGTCAAGTATTTTAACACCGAACAAGGCGTCGTTTTACGCGATCGCGTAAAACTTCGCATACCGCTTGTAGGGCCGATCTTTCTGAGTTTTGCCGTAGCAAGATTCTGCAGAGTCCTTGGAACACTACTCGGCAATGGTGTTCCGATTTTAAAAAGCTTGGATATCTCAAGCGATGCCGCTGGAAACCGAATTCTTGCGCGTGCGATTGATGATGCAACAGAGAATATTACAAGTGGTGCTTCGCTTTCGGAACCCTTGTCTCAAAGTGGCTATTTTCCTGGGACAGTTGTTGAAATGATAGCCGTTGCTGAGGAATCCAACGCACTTGATAGCGTTCTCGTAGAGATTGCAGATGGATTGGAACAACGAACCACCCGAAAACTAAACCTGGCCGTACGCTTGCTTGAGCCACTTTTGCTTATGGTACTGGCCGGTGCTGTACTATTCGTCGTAGTGGCACTTTTAATGCCTGTTATCAAGATGAGCAGTACGATCGGTTAGTAAACAGAACCACGGCACCCTTTCCGGTGTTCAATAGAGAGATAATTATTTTAGGAATTTACGGAGATCCAAGACAATGTGTCGCAATAAACGACAGCGTAAACAAATCAGACTCGGTTTCACTCTGATGGAAGTCCTCCTGGTAATGGCCATTCTCGTCATCCTGGGAACACTCGTAGCAACCAACTTCGATGGCATTTTTGGTGGTGCAAAAGAAAAGAGTGCTCGCATTCAGCTGGACTCCTTTTCAAAACAATTGAAGCTCTACAAAATTGACATGGGCAACTATCCCAGTGCCGATCAGGGGCTCGATGGCCTCGTGAACGCACCAAGCGACGCCAATCTTGCCCAAAAATACCCTGCCGGTGGTTACCTAGACGCAGCAGAGCTGCCCTTGGATCCATGGAATAACGACTACCAGTATGAATCCGCTGTGGACTCCAGTGGTCTCCCCGGATTTGTCATCTCTTCAGCAGGCCCTGACGGCCAAGCCGGTAACGATGACGATATCATCGTCAAATCCAGATAACTTCTCGTTCCACTAATTCAATGAACGCTCATGACCGCATAACGATCAACGCGAGACACCCGCATAAAAATGCGGGTCTGTCTCTGTTTGAGATCATCTTGGTAATGGCGATCATCGTCGGTATTGGTGCTTTCGTGATGCCCTCATTCGGTGGGATGCTGGAAGGACAACGATTACGGAAGTCTGCCGATGTCGTGCGTGTATCTTGGAACAATGCCCGAATACGCTCAATGAAATCGGGTAGCACTATGGTATTCCGTTGTGAGGTGGGCGGCACTCGTTTTCTCGTTGAGCCGTGGGCTGGTGGCGACCAATTCCTCGAACAAGGTGAAATGGTCGCAACTCCTGTCTTTGGAATCGCCGGTGATGGTGATACTGCAAACATTAGCGGCGTTGGAGAAGACACCCTACCTGAAGGCATCGTATTTGCCGGAACCAAACAGGGGCAGGATGCTCGCTCTCTTGCAATTGTCCAGCAACTAACCGACGCACCTCCTGCAATCAGTGGACAATGGTCTGAACCAATATTGTTTTATCCCGATGGCAGCACTAGCCAGGCACAACTGCAACTTAGCACCCCTGAAATGCAGCGATTTGTATTGGTGCAATTACGTGGATTGACCGGAATTGCAACCGTAACGGACATCATTACGCAATCCGACCTAGCTATCTTGCTAAGTCAGGAGGTTGCACAATGACTCAGCGTTATGCCCGACATCATGGTTTCTCCTTAATGGAGATTATCATCGCACTCACGATACTGGGATTGTCCCTAGCCGCAATCGGAAATCTCGTCATGACCGGCGCACGTTCGGCAGAACGCGCTCAGATTGAAACCACGGCACAGTTTCTTTGTGAGTCCAAGCTTGGTGAAATCAAATCTGGCGCCCAGCCCGCTGAGTCGATTGGTCCGATACCGTTTGAACAATACGAGGCACCGTCGGGCTGGCAGTACACCGTAATGTCCCAGCCAGTAGATGACACCGGAACCTTACTCAACATCGTCGTGATGGTGGAGCAGGTAACGACCGATGGAAGCGATCCCATTCGTTTTCAATTAGTGACATGGATGATCGATCCATCTATCGAGCTTTCCCCCGACAGCAATAAGACGATCACTGAATTGCTGCAGCAACTGGAGAGCTAACGATGACAAGTAAACATGGCCATTCTCGTGGTTTCACCTTATTCGAATTAATAATCTCGCTCTCACTGATGGGCACCATTTTGGCCTTAATTGGTACAGCGACCAGCCTCTATCTTGATACGCTTGACCGTCGACGCGCCGACAGCGAGGAAGCGCAACTGGCACGTGCGATCCTACGACAGATCTCAAATGACTTAAAGTCTACGGTCCAATACGAAGGCGTAGATGTAGAAGCTGGATTGGAAGGGCTCGAAGGGCTAGGTGACCTGATGTCCGGCGATCTAGAGGGTATGGATCTATCTGGCATCGATGGAATGCTCGGTGATGATCTGTCCGGGCTACTCGGTCCTCCGGACAATGAAACTGAAAACACGACAAATATTGCTAACGACGTAGGTTTACCAGAGGCGCCGGGACTTTATGGTAATCAATACGAGCTGATGATTGACGTTAGTCGACTCCCACGTCAAGAAGAATATCAAGTACTCTACAACCCTCAGAACACCGCTGCAATTGCCGACATACCAAGCGATGTTAAAACGGTTACTTATTATGTGCGCCCGGAAACTGCATCTGCTACAACACAGCGGGTCTCCGGTTTCAGTCTAGAAAATGAGTTTACAGCAGGGTTAGTCCGAAGACAGATTGACCGCGCTACAGGACGTTTTGCGCTCTCATCGGGAAATGCAATTGGTCTTCAGAGCAAGGATCGACTCCTTGCACCTGAAGTACAATCCATCGAATTTATGTACTGGGATGGCTACGAATGGCTACCTGAGTGGGACAGCGATGTCATGGAAGGAATACCTATCGCAGTTCAGGTGTTGCTTACGATGCGCAGTCGTGCCCCCCACAAGTCAGGTGGCGTAGTCCTAGCAGCTAATTCCAGCATTACCGGGCCCGAACAATCTATCGTCTCGTATCGCATGGTCGTGCGATTACCTGCCGGAAAAATCAATGACGTGGATAATACTGACGAGGGCTTAGAATCATTAGGCTTATGACACGTCACTCACACAATTCGTTGGACCCAAACTCCGGGCGATTGAAGCAGGAGGGCATGATACTTATTATTGTGCTCGTTGTTATTTTAATGCTTTCCCTTGGAGCATACACATTTACTGATCTAATGATCACGTATGACGAAGCCGCAGACTTAAGTGGTGAACGCATCCAGGCTCGTTGGACAGCAGATTCAGGGATCGACATGATCCGTATGCACCTTATCTTGCCGGATCAACAACGATACGATGCGGGCGGTGAGTACAACAACTCCATGATGTTTCAAGCCATCAATGTTGTACCCGACACAAACCCTCGCAATATTGCCAACTTCACAGCAGTTGCGCCCTTTGTCGATCAAACGGGTTTAATGTCTGGCATACGTTATGGTTTAGAGGACGAATCCGCTCGCATCAATCTGAACGCGCTTCTCTTGGCCGATACTTATGTCACCAACGGTGGCCGTACACTACTAATGGCTCTTCCCGGAATGAGCGAAGATGTTGCAGACAGCATTCTGGACTGGATTGATGAAGATGACGACACACGAGAATATGGCGCGGAATACGACTACTACCAGAGCCTTGTTCCTCCGTATTCGCCAAAAAACGGGCCACTTGATACCGTGGAAGAATTATTATTGATCCGCGGAGTATTTCCACAACTACTATTTGGCCAAGACGCAAACCGAAACGGGATGGTCGATCCATCAGAAACTGGGTTAATAAACAACGGTGCTAATACTGCAAACCAAGCAATGACGCCGCCAGCAACAGCCATGACCGGCGATCCTGCGATGGCTGGTATTGAACGCGGGTGGGCATCGTTTCTTACACTGTACAGCCAAGAAGCTAACCTCAACGCTGCCGGTGAGCCTCGTATCGATGTCAACAGTGAGGATCTCGAAACATTGCACCAAGACTTACAATCTAAATTCAGTCTTGATGTTGCCAATTTTATCATTCTTTATCGTCAGTCCGAGAGCAATTCAAGCGAGACTGAAAACGGTGTACCAGCCGCAACGATCGAGATGGACTTCACTCTTCCACCTTCACGTTCAATCACACAGCTACTCGAATTGGTTGAAATACGGCTAGAAGTGGAAGGTCTGGAAGGGCCCGTCCTAGTCAACCCGGCATTCCCATTAAACTCGCTTGGCGCCTATGTCGACAATTTAATGGATAACGCGGCAGCTAACTCAAATCCAACGATACCGGGGCGGATCAATATAAATCAGGCACCACGATCACTTCTGATGGGCATCCCCGGCATTACAGAGGAAATTGTAGACCGAATCATTCAAGAGCGTATCCCCGATCCCGCTGAGGATGTCAGCAAAATGCAGCCGACCGAGGCGTGGTTGCTAAAAAACTTAATTGTCGATCTAGATGAATTTCGCCAAATGCTTCCATTTATTTGTGTCGGTGGCGATGTGTTTCGAACACAGGTTATCGGCTATTTCGAAGATGGGGCAGCGTCATCACGCGTTGAAGTTGTTATAGATCGTACAACCGCTACACCCCGTATACGTTTATGGAGAGACCTCAGCCATTTGGGCCGCGGCTATAGCCTTGAAATGCTAGGCTTACAGTACATAGATGGTTCAGTTCCTGGACAGGCTCCCATGAGCTTGCCCACACCATAACCCTATTTTTAAATTAAGAGATGCCTTATGGCTAAATACATTGCAATCGAATGGGATTCACTTGAAGTTAGAGTTCTCGTTGCATCATCTCGAGGTGGAAACGTAGGTGTTGATCATGCAGCAGCGTTTCCCACTCCAGAGGCGAACTCTCCTCAGGAATTGCCGTCTATAATTGGCCAATACATTGCTGATAACGCCAAAATGCTGCAAGTCCCGGCAAATAGTAATTGCTTGATTGCGTTGGGCAGAGGGCAAGTAGAAGCACGAACGTTTGACGTACCACCGGTTCCCACTGACGAACTACCGGTGATAGTAGAAATGCAGGCACCCCAGCAGTTTTCACAGATGACTGAAGAGTGGACCCTCGATTTCTATCCACAACAATTAGATGATGATCTGCAAGCTAGTTCCGTGCTTGCCGCGGCCGTCTCACCTGACACAATTGCTGATGTGATAGGTATATGTGGACCGGCTGGATTAACGCCGACACGCATTTCATTGCGCCCGCTGCTAACAGCCGCATTACTTTGCGACCGTTACGCTATTGCGGAGCCAATTTTGGCTGTCGATATTTTGGCAGATCAAATTGAGCTTACCGTGGTCCATGATCATTCCGCGCCGATCATGCGTACCGTGCAATTGCCGGCTTCCGGCGTGCACAATACAGAAAATATTATTTCCGAAATAAAACGTACGCTTGCTTCAGCCTCTCATCTCAACGATACGCTTGAGATCGAAAAACTAATTCTGCTGGGGGATACAGACGAAAGTGATCTCTCAGAGGCGTTGGCAAAAGACTTAAAGCTAGAGGTTGAGGTGCTCAATCCCTTCACACTAACACATAACGGTGCGACGCCAAAAAATACCGATAATCTTCATTGCGGCCGTTACGCATCCCTCATTGCCATAATCGACGCAGCAGCAAATGAGCATCGCCCAGCGATCGATTTTTCGAATCCTCGCAAAACGCCCCCACCGCCGTCAGTAACAGAAAAGCATGGCCGAACAGCAATTCTGACAGCCGCAGTCATTATGCTTCTTATCCTAGCCCTCTACCTTCCGATTCGCAGTCGTTCATTGGAACTCGCATCAATGAATGCCGATATCGAAGCTGGTAAAGCTTTTTTGGAACGTCAGGAGGAACTAGTCACCAAAGATCTGATTATCACCAAGTATCAGGGTAAAACGAAAAACTGGCTGGACCAACTCGTCTACCTGTGTCAGACGTTTCCAAATTCGGACGACGCGATCGTCGCTGATTTTCGCGCAAACACAGAAGCTCGAGCTTTTGACCCGACCGGCCAATCTAACGCCCCGCTCTGGAGCATAGCGATGGAAGTCGCTGTCAGGGATTACGGCGTACTAAAAACACTTGAAGACAGCGTCCGAAGTAATGTGCATACAATCCAAAGTAGCGGTCTCAGCAAGACAGAAGAAGCGGTTCGATACCCATGGCTAACCCGGGAAGTAATTCGCATTATGCCAGGTGTAGTCGCTGATGCTCCTGAACAGTCTTCGATTGTTGAACAGGAAAGCGATCCCAATAACGCGGCGTCTGAAACACCGGTCTCGACAGCAAACACTGACGATCAAGCCGAAAGATCCGACCCTTCAGCCAATGATGTGGAACCCGATACTACAGTATCTGATTCTGAAACCGCGACACCAGAAGAAACAAATTAGAATTTAACTCAGCGTTTCCCAAGCAAGGGTGATGTCACATGACAAAACGTGAAAAAAGACTAACTCAAATTGGTGGTGTTATTTTAGCACTTACCATCGTCTCTTGGATTTTCAACTCCTACAGTGCGACTCTATCGGACCTTGAAAGGGAACTTGAACAAGCACAGCGTCAGGTGGACGATATCGACATCGCGGAACGTGAGGTCGAAAAGCTGGCTCAACAATTCGATGAAATGCGTGGCCAGAGTCTACCAAGTGACATTTCGACAGCCCAAACAGCCTATAAAGCGTGGTTGATCGATCTCTTACAACAGGACGATTATAAGTTCAATAATGTTAAAATCGCGTCCAACGCCATCACTGAGTCAGAAGATGCACTCTTCGTTCGACACCCTTTTCAGGTTTCATTCGCTGGTTCGCTCGACAGCATTACGAACATGCTCTATGCCTTCTACAGCAAACAGATCTTACATCGAGTCAACCAACTCAGTTTACAGCCATTAAGCCAAGACGAACTTAGCGTAAGAATGACTGTCGAAGCAATCGCACTTAGCGATGCGCCAAAAACAGTTGACTTGGAAGCAATAAAATCGAAAGAGACACTTTCCCATGGCGATGCAGCGAAATACGCAGAAGCAATACTAAACAGAAACCTTTTTGGCCCAGGTAATAACGCACCAACAATAACAAGCAGCACGCGGCAATCATTTTATATCTCTGAAGATGAGGACGACAGAGAATCCTTCCGTCTTACCGCAGACGCAAAAGATCGAAACCAAACTGTTTCCTATGAACTCATCAAACACAATTTCCCTAACGAGTCACAAATTGAATTCACCAATGATGGTCGCGTTAGGGTTCAAAGTGACGAAGTTGGTGAGTTTGAAATACAGGTTCAGGCTACAGATACTGGTATTCCTGCGAAACAATCTGAAATAAAAAGCATCTCAATAGTATTTAGAGAACGCCCACCAACCCCCGAGCCAGAGAAAGTTGAACCACCAAAGCCCTTTGATGTCGCTCAGCTTGCGGTATTCACTGCAACAGTTGAAATCAATGATCGTCTTGAAGCATGGATCTGGCGGCGGGAAAAACAAGAAATGCTTAAACTCACCATTGGTGATCCTATTGACCTAGGTACATTTCAAGGCAAAATCGTTTCAATCTCAAACAAGGCTCTTGAAGTTGAGCACGCTGAGCAAGGTCTGTTATCCGTCCCGTCCGGAAAGACGCTTTCAGAGGCTCAGAATCTAACGGACGCGGTACTAGATGCACTAGAAACGCCAGGCACAGAGTCCCCATAGTCAGGCTTCTTTGCATTCTATCCCGTCCGATTACGTCAGCGATCTGCGACTAAAACGGTTAAATCCGTCTTCAAACGGATAAAAAACCCATTATTTGTTTGCCACATTCTCTGTGATTCTCTTAATCTGCTGGCAAACTGTGCCGATTATTCCAATTAATAAGGTCGTGCGCGTTTTGTGCATTCACGCGCTAACCGAAGGCTTCGCGAAAAGCCGACGGACCAATCGAATGCAGATGATTCTAACAGCGGAATTAGAAATGTCTAAGTCAACGATTTATCGTGTATGCTGCGTTATTACGCTTATTGGGTTCACTTATCTCGCTTCCGGTCTTGTGGCCCAAAACGAAGGCTCGGCACGTCGGCATGCGGTTAAACATCTAGATGCTAACCAATTGCAGACACGGGTGGCCAAGATGTTGTCCGAATTTGGTCTCACCGCAAAGGTATCTAAAGACCCAAATTCCAATGCATTAATAATCGACGGGGCACCAGAAGCTCAACGTATTGCCGCCCAACTGATTACAACGATAGACAAAGAGCCGATTGAAAATCAATCAGTACAGTCACTACCAGCAATTGAAGCGCCGAAACAATCGCCGAACGAGGTTCGCGGTTATGAGGTCGACCCTAACTTGTTGCAAGCAACATCTGCAAGATT
>PAXU01000048.1 GCA_002714565.1 Rhodopirellula sp. | reverse complement strand
GTAACAGACGACCACTATCGACGAGCCACTAGTTGTGAGGTTTCGAATGGGAAACAAACATTCGCACCTGAGACAAGTTTCGTGGAGGCTCAGGTGGGGGCAAAAATATNNCTCAGTCAGNTTGTTGNGGTGTTGATTGATCNGNGGGGTGAGTTAGTCCGANAGCGTAAAAGCANAGATTGCGNATTTGGTTAAACACTGGTGANNTGGTGACCAGCCTAGTGGAACNCTAATTTGTTGCTTCTATATTTAAGAGTNGTAAGCNAATCCTCAGGTGGCTTACACACATCAACTCCACTGTCGCTGGGCACCTACATGTGATCGAGCCAAAAGCGAATTAGGCGTGTTCCAGANGCTACTAACTAATCACCAGGATAGTGTACCCGTGCTTTGCCCGAAGGAATCAACTTCTATACCCTGTTGCTGAAGCATACGTAAAAATAAATTACTCAACTCAGTATTGTTATNCCTGTTGTGCGCCACGTACGTTCCGTGATTAAAACCACCGCCTGCGAGCATAATGGGCAAATTGTGGGCATCATGCGAGTTCGCNTTGCCAAGATTCGACCCGAACACGATCGATGTGAAATCGAGCAACCGTTGTCCCTGCTCCTGGGTAGACTTCATCTTCTGCAGCAAACCACCGATTCTAGAGACGATTCCTGACTCGATTATGCGCAGCTGGTCAATCTTATTTTCATCCTGCCCGTGATGCGACAAAATGTGGTGCTGTTCATTTACACCCTCGATTTGCAANCGCACATGGGGATCCTGAATCATCAAGGCCACAACCCGAGTAGAATCCGTTTGAAACATCAGCGGAATCATGTCCATTAATAACTGNAGCCTACCGAGAACATCTCCAGGATCTAGTTCTGCNGGGNCCTCTGATTNCACCTTCGGCTTGGGCCTGTCGATCCAATCTTCGAGCTCACCGATATTGCGTTCAGTCTCTCGCACCGAATCTAAATAGTCATCCAATAAGTGGTTATCATTTGNACTCAATCGGCGGCGAACNTTTCCGGTTTGCCCTTTGAGTTGATCCAGAATACTACGTCCTTCTGATAGCCGCNGTTTCTGTGCTTTGACCTCTTCGGGCTTCCCCTCCAGAAACATGCTGCCGAACACTTCAACGGGATCATGTTGCGCCGGTATCATTACTCCGCCAGAGGTATATGACTGGCTTTGAGAACGGTCGGATCCTAGAATCACTGAAGGAAAGCGCGTTGTATACCCAAAGTGATTTGCAATCACCTGATCTACGGAGATCCCATTCCTAAAGCCTGCGTTTCCTGGCTTCGGTGTCGAAGTCAACCAGGTCATCTCACTGTCATGAGCTTGCCTGCCCACCTGATTACTGTGTGACAAGCCTGAAAACAATGTGTAGTCACTTCGATGCTCTTTGAGCAAATCTAGGTAGAGTGTAGATTCATAGCCATTGCCGGTTGTCTTCGGCCAAAGTGAATCGGGATGGAGTCCCAACGCCGTGCAAACGAACACAGACCGACGAATCTGGTCTGGTTTCTTTCCAAACGCTGAATCCATGGATTCCATGACAGGCAGGGCCAATGAAATACCAGTAGCTTGCAATAAGGACCTTCGGTCAAGTTTCATCTGTTTGCACTACTTCTTCTTAAATATTTCACTTTGCACTACTGCGTGCAGGATATCTCGAACAGGGTAATCATTTTTCTTACTAAGCTCTATGATTTTCCTGACTTCTTCGCGATCAGCAAATTGAATCTGAGCACCGGTTGAGAATTCCATCAGGTTTGAGATGAAATTACCAAGGATAATATCCTTATCGTCCATTAAGTGTCTTTTAAATTCTTGTATCCCGTCAAATTCCTTGCCACTGGGTGTAACACCACTGGAGTCAACGACTAACTCCTCGCGTATGTCTCCATCAACTTGCAATCTATAACGATGNCGAAAGCGACCGACCGGATCAAAGCTCTCGAGTGCAAAACCAGGAGGATCGATCTCACGATGACACACATTACATGCAGTCACATCGCGATGTGCGGCAAGAATTTCTCGGATGGTCGATTTCCCTCGAATATCCGGCTCCACGGAGCCGACAGAAGGGGGTGGAGAAGGTGGCGGCGTCCCATAAAAATTCGTGAGTACAAAGTTGCCTCGAATCACAGGTGACGTTGATGAGCCATTTGCCGTTGTTTTTAAAATGGATGCGTGTGTTAAGATCCCACCCCGCGGGGAACCGTCGGGCAATTGCACTTTGCGGAAATGCTGTCCCAATACGTTAGGTATTTGGTAGTGTTGAGCCAGTCGTCGATTAACGAATNCAAAATCGGAATCAATAAAGTTTGTGCCGCTTAGGTTTTCCTTGATCAAATACGAAAAGAATAGCTCTGACTCTTTGAGTAAAACAGAACCGAGCAGTTCATCGTACTCCCAATAAAGCCTTTGATCAGGTTGGTTGGCATTGATCTTATGCAGCATCAACCACTGGCCAAGAAAATCATTGACAAACCGTTGCGACTTAGCATCAGCTAGCATGCGATCCACCTGNCTGCTTAAGACATCAGACTTCAGCAAGTCACCGGATTTGGCTAANTCGAACAACTCTGCATCNGGCATGCTCCGCCAAAGAAAATAAGACAAGCGCGATGCCAGTGCATAGGGATCCAGTCGGCCGGGTCTTTCCTCAAACAAAATGAATTGAGGGGAGCTAAGAATCGATCGGATGGGCACTCTTAGCACCTGATCGATGGGATCGCCGCGGTCAATTGCAGGCTTTGCCAACTCGGCGAAGTCCAGCAATTCGTCNTCTGCGATAGGACGCCGAAATGCTCTAGATGCGAATTGNNGAACGACACGCATTATGTCGTCATCGACCACATCCGATAAAAACGGTTTATAGACAATCCGCCCTTCATTATCTTCAAAGNGTTGAAGATCGATCCCAGCCAGGAGTTTTTGAGTACTGACAGGTGGCCACGTCTGGTTCAACGGCCCTGCGATATGAATCGATTTGATATGAATACCTTTTCCCTGATAATCCATATCCCCGTGTTTCATTAGAAACTCAATGCCGCCGCCTTGCTCGTTGTCTTCCATATGATAGGTAGGATAAAACGAGTCGCCCGGCTGCAAATCGGCGAGAAACTCATATGGCGGCTTTTGCTCGATAGAAATATCTGCTGCCCCAAGCATACTCCCGCCGCCATTTGGACCTTTGTTGATCAGCTTCAAGGTCAGCGGCACATCCGACTGATAAGCAATCGCATCAACNCTAATTCGATATTTTCCGGCACGCTTAACCTGAAAGTGATGCGCATGTGATGGAAGCAGGAAGTCTACATCCGTGAAGATTGCTAATCCATCGCCGATGCGTCTATAGATGCCACCACCATCGATGAAGGTCTTGCCGTCGTGATATGCCAGACGAGGGCTATTTAAGATATCGATCTCGAAATCCTGATAGGGACTCTCACCAAATGCAAAGGCAAGATCCATCGCCTTGTCAGCACTTTCCATGAGGCCTTTCATGTGCACAGAGCTCAGTCGTTGTGACTGCCCGTTCGTATCAAATCCACCGGTTGCCGTCTCGTCAGGGAAGCTCGATGTGACATCTTCTGAAATGTGCAATAGATCCTGAAGCGTATAACGGTATTCGAGTTTCGTAAGCCTTCTGGCAGGCACACGTCCGATTTGTCTTTGTCGATTTTCATTTACCGTCAATAGCTGNCGGCCAAGTGACTTAAGCACTTTCACAACTCGTTCCGGCTGCGGCTGNTCGGCGTCCTGCGGCGGCATTTCACCAGCTGCGAGGCGGTCGAATATTGTTACCCAAGTTCCAAATGTTTCCGCATTAGAAAGGTCNTCGGACAATGACTCCAAATCCAGAGAGGTTTCAGTTCCAACGCCATGACAACTAACACAATATTGCTTAACGAGCGTTAAAGATTGCGTGTTTACCTCGGTGCCAAACGTAATATTTGGCAGTNCGCTGAAGAGCAGGAATAGACAGAGTTGTTTCATGAAGTTCCTATGTCTAGATTCTAAANAACCGTGTTGATCAGGTCGATACTGACCGCCCAGGGTGTCTTCGTTTGCAGACATGTTGATATAAGCCTGAAGGTAAACGCCTTATAATCAACGGGTGCTTTTTGCGAAAGAAATATCAAAAGCAACATCCTAAATGTAGGCAAACAAGCTGATATGATAAGAACAGAGTCTTAACTGCAATACTGCAATAGTAGGAACCCGCTCTGGGGTCGCGATAAATGGTGCGTTCTATAACCAACGTTATCGCTGTGTTAGCAACAATCGTCTGTACACAAGCAGAGGCGGACGAACCCATCACAACGATTGCGTTGGTGTCGAATCCCTACATTACGAAGTTAGCACCTAAGGAGATAATAGACGAACATGGTAGCGTTCGGGATTTTCTAGCTAAGACCGGTCCAGAATCTTTTTCAAGAGTAGTCAGCCTTATAAACCGATTGCATCCCGACGCTGTAGTGATTCAGGGNTCGTTAACATGGACGGGCTTAAAGCAAGACTTTGAAGCTGNCCGANAATTCGTCGATCAGATTGACGTTCGAGTCTACACCATGCCTGGCCATCGCGATCGGTCGGACGGTACCCTCGACGCCTACCAAGATGTGTTTGGTGATCTGGATTCTGATTTGAAGCTGAAGTNTCTGAACGGCATCACACTCGTGTTTGCTTCTGATCTTCATGGCACGCCGGATAAGGCTTCATTTCGAATTCGACAGCAGTTGTCGGAGGCACCCAAATCGAAGGGAGTATTGCTGTTTGCGGATCGCGACGGTGAATTTAAGCCATCTAATCTTAAATCTGATTACGCGGCGTTTTTTTCGATTGTTAACGATTATAAGATCGGGATGCGATTCGACCCCACCCGTTACGATTATCGCGTGGGTATGGAAAACACGCTTCCCATCCGAAAAGTGGGGTCCTTAGCTTGGTCGCAACGCGGATCAGTGGCATTGATTAAGGTATATGAGGATCGGATCGATGTGGCGCAGGTTTCGGAACCTGAGGAGCCCGTGTATGTTTTGTCGGTTCCAAATCCAGTGACTAGGCCAAGATTGCCNCGAGTCGAGGACGATCCGTACGAATGTCCATCTTACACGGAGGATCTGGCATTAAAGCCGGACATGACATTTGCACTAATTTCCGATCCGCAATTTGACCGGAGGCACAACCGCGACCTTTTGATTAAACGAGCGAACGATGGTATACGGGAGCTTAACAGGTTTGCTCCATCNGTTGTCTGTGTTGCTGGTGACTTGGTTAACAATAATTTGCCCGAAGAGTGGAGGCTGTTTCAGGAGCATTTTGAGAAATTAAAGCCACGACTTGAGCCGGTGGCAGGTAATCACGATGTATTGTTCAACTACGATTTCGTGGAGCCACTTTATGCGTCAGCTGTTAAGGAAGCACCAGAGTANGCGAAGCTTGTGGCGGACGCAGTTGATAANGCGTCGGATGAAGGGTTTAAGGGGCCGACAGCATTGTTCGAAAAATTTACGGGGCGTAAACCGGATCGCACCGTCGTCTACGGTGACACGGCGTTNATTTTNATAAGCTTCATGACCCAGCGAGCAGATGATGCGCAAATGAAGTTTCTACGTACCGCGCTTGAACACACGAAAAACAAGCGGCACGTGTTTGTGGTTGCTCATTATCCAGCAATACCGGACTTTGGATATAGTTTGCAGCCGCAACTGGGAGGCGATGAAGTGTTAAGTCTGCTTAGTCAATATCGTGTTACAGGCTATTTGTTCGGACATAGGCATTTCAACGGATTTCGCATGCATGATCGCACAGCCCATGTTCTGAGTGACAACATGCTATCGATTCACNTTTTTCANGTATTTCCCGATNAAATTACAATCGNACGNAAATATATTGGATATCCGTTATATGAACGTTTAACTATTCCATCTACTCGAAACTGACTGATAGACGAAGACGTGCAAAATCCCTCAAGTGTTGTGCATCGGTATCCCTGTTAGTTTCTGTGTGTTCCAATCTAGCAAAGACAGAATATTCGCCGCCCGGCAGCCGCTAAATGAAGAGCTATGCAATGCTTTTAAACACCAAACAACTAGTCGGCATTCTAGCTGCACTGTTATTACTTCATGACTCGTCCTATGCTGCAAAACCAAATATTCTGTTGATCCTGACGGATGATCTTGGCTGGCGGGATCTTAGCTGTTACGGAAGTGACTTTTACGAAACGCCAAATATCGATCGTCTGGCAAAACAGGGGATACGGTTTACAGACGCCTACGCCGCTGCCACGGTTTGTTCGCCGACGCGTGCAGCGATTCTTACGGGCAAGTCGCCGGCAAGATTACATATCACAGATTTTCTTAGTGGANTGGAGTTTCCCTATGCTGCGTTAAANCCCCCAAGTTGGCAGCGTCATTATCTCCCTCACGGTGAAGTAACAATGGCCGAGATGTTGAAGCCGGGAGGCTATGAATCGTATTACTTCGGAAAGTGGCATCTTGGTGGTAAAGAGCATTTTCCTGCCAGTCAGGGATTCGATCATACTTTAGCTGCGACGCAAGCAGGGTGGCCGGGTACCTACTTCTATCCGTGGCCGATGATGCAGGATCTGAAAGGAAAGAAAGGCGACTATCTCACAGACCGGCTTACGGATGAGGTGATCAAGAGTTTAGAAGAGTCTCGTGATCGTCCGTTCTTTACATTCCTNTCCTATTTCACTCCTCATCGACCCACTCAAGCTAAGGAGGAACACATTCGGGAGTTTGAGTCGAAGCTCAAGCCTCACCATTTACAACGTAATCCGATAAACGCTGGAATGATTCATAGCCTCGATGAAAATGTTGGAAGGATCATGCAGGCACTTGAGAGGTTGCGCCTCGTAAAAAACACCGTTGTTATCTTTGCATCCGATAACGGTGGCAACCATTATGCGGATCAACCACAAAAAACAAATAATAGTCCGCTACGTGACGGNAAGGGTTCTGCTTACGAAGGTGCCTACCGAGTGCCACTGATTATCCGGTGGCCTGGACGGATTTCAGCTGGAATCGAAACCAGTGTTCCCGTTACGAGTGTAGACCTATTCCCTACCCTTCGGTCGCTGGCAGGGCAGAAGAANCAGGCTGCAAATGATCTCGATGGTGTTGATCTATTGCCGCTACTACTAAAGAACCAACCACCCCAACGCGAGTCATTATTCTGGCACTATCCACACTACCACCACGGTGGAGCATCCCCTCATGGTGTCATACGAAAGGGACCGTATCGTTTGATTGAGCACTTCGACGGAACTCCCGCGGAATTGTACAATATTGAAAATGACATTGGTGAGACGGTAAACCTCGTGAATTCGCTCCCAGAGAAAGCAAGCGAACTGTTGAACGAGTTGCGCATGTGGCGGCAGAGTGTTGGTGCGCAGATGCCGACGATCAACTCGGAGTACGATGCCAACCGCGTCCACGAAGCGTTCTTCTTCCATGAATGGAAAGAACGAATGAGAAAGGAGTCCCCCTAGGGATTCTGTTCATATCGTCACATGAATACTTACTACCCTCATTTCCGNATTGCATTTCTCAGCCTGGCATGTTGCTTCCCGGCGTTGCAAATTACTGCACAGGAGCCTTCTGCAACAGTCATCAAACTCATCGACCAGCACTGCGCAGGTTGCCACAACGCTAACACCAAGGAAGGGAATCTGGATCTGCAGACACTCGTAAAACAACCGGTCTCGCAGAACGCGCTTGAAATATGGGTGAAAATCCATGACCGGGTACAGGCCGGTGAAATGCCTCCNCCCGAACAACCGAAAATAGGGGATTCAGAATCNAACTCCTTNCTGANCGCCATAGGGAAGGCGATTATTGAGGCAGAACGTCAAATGTTGGTGGACTCGGGCAGGGCTATTAATAGGCGNCTGAATCGCTATGAGTATGAAAATNCGATTCGGGATCTACTCTCGCTTCCTTACCTGGAAATCAGGCAATCTCTTCCGGAAGACCCGATCTCTCACGGATTTAATAAATCGGGAGAAGCGCTTGATGTCTCACATGTTCAATTATCGCGTTATCTAAGAACGGCAGAAAATGCTTTACGGGAAGCCATCATTAGGCAAACAGGATTACCCAAGCCGATAAGACAACGGTTCTATTCATGGGATCAGCTAAAGTTTACGCGTGGTAATGGCCCGAATATTCGCAAAACCTATCCCGTGTTGGGATACGAAATTCAGACCGCNTTAAATGTTCGCCCTGCCGAGAAANCTGGNAGTTTCATTCGCCCACTTCCCGGCCGNCACTCCATTCCCAGCCGACGAGATGAGGAAGCAGTGGTTATGGTCTCAAGTACATATGAACATGTGGAGATTCAATATGATCAGTTTCGGGCACCGTCCTCCGGGAGATATCGTCTTAAATTCGCTGGATATACCGTCTGGATGTCTGCCGACTATACAGAGCTTACGTCAGGCCGGCGGACAGAACCAATCACAATCTATGCCGACTCACCACCGAGAAAACTAAGACGCCTTGGACATTTCGACTTTCATCCCAAAACGTCCGTTCAGGAGCTGGAAGTTTGGTTAAAAGCTGGAGAAACGATTCGTCCGGACGCATCAAGGCTTGTTAGATCTCGTCCACCTCAATTCCAAAATCCTTTGTTAGAAGAAGATGGGATGCCGGGCGTCGCTTATCAATGGCTGGAAGTAGAGGGACCAATCCATGAAGATTGGCCTCCGCCGGGCCATCAACTGTTATTTGGAAGCCTAAAGACCACCGAATCGAATTCTGAAGAGTATCAAAAATTCATCGCAGAGGATTATCCGAATTACGAGCGTGGTACATCTTCCACCGAGCCAAATCCTTTAGACATACTAGACGGTATCTACAATGCTCATAATCGACCCCCTGCCAGAGGTCACGTGTCGGTTGAAAGTACAGAACCGATCGNCGATGCAGAACGGTTGCTGCGAAACTTTATGACACAGGCCCACCGCCGACCCGTTAGCGACAACGATCTTCAGCGGTTTTTGACCTTGATCCATGAATCACTGGCTAACGGACATACCTTTACCGAGTCCATGTTAGCCGGATACACCGCGGTACTTGGATCCCCCGAATTTCTCTATCACCANGCACGACCTGGGGTGCTCGACGCACATGCGTTGGCAGAAAGACTTTCTTTTTTCCTATGGAACTCACCGCCTGATGAAACACTCAGGAGTCTTGCCGTNAGCGGATTGCTGCTGAACTCAGATATACTCAGCCAACAGGTTGACAGAATGCTGGATGACCCCAAAAGTCGTCGCTTTGTTAATGCGTTTCTTGACTATTGGCTGGACCTGCGAAACATGACTGCCAGTGATCCCGATTCTGAGCTTTATCCCGAGTATCAGCTGGATGACGCGTTAGTGGAATCAATGTCTGAAGAGACGCAACTCTATTTTCAGGAACTGATCAGGGGAGATCTAAGCATCCGCCATGTAGTCGACTCCGATTTCATCATTATCAATGAACGGCTGGCTACTCTCTATGAAATTGAAGATGTCNTGGGTGCAGGCTTTCGTCCGGTGGAACTCGACGACAGCAGCCCGCGGGGTGGTCTGATGACTCAAGCGAGTGTGCTAAAGGTCACCGCCAACGGTACCACATCATCACCTGTCACACGCGGAGCCTGGGTGATGGAACGATTGCTNGGCATACACGTACCACCTCCACCTCCCTCAGTNCAGGCAATTGAGTCGGACATACGCGGGGCNAGTACTATTCGCGAGCAATTGGCGCTTCATCGTTCACATCAAAGCTGTAATNTCTGCCATTCACAAATCGATCCGGCAGGGTTTGCTCTAGAAAACTTTGATGTCATGGGTGCCTGGCGAGATCAGTATCGAACCACGTCTGAGGGGAACGGAGTTCTGGTCTCCGGAATCGGACACAACGGTTTCATTAACCGTTATCGTCTGGGTCCAAGTGTCAATGCGTCGGGAACACTTCCTGANGGACAAGGTTTTAAAGACATTTTAGATCTAAAACAAATTCTCNTGACTAAGGAACACTTACTGGCGCGAAACATGGTCAACCAACTTATGGTTTTTGCAACGGGAGCACCGAATAGATTCTCCGACCGNGAANAANTCGAAGCTATAATTGAAAATAGTAAGCCACGCCACTACGGTGTNCGTACGCTCATCCGCGAAGTGGTAAAGAGCAGCCTTTTTCTNAACAAATAAGTCTCNTCGAAATGAAATCACCTACCCGGTCATCCGGTCCATACACTACGAATCGAAAGCCGTTGTCGCGTCGCAGTTTGCTGCGTGGTGCCGGCGTTGCATTATCGCTGCCGCTGTTAAACATTATGCGTGCNCCGTTTAGCTCTGCTGCCAAAGCAGGTATGAAACCAACCCGCATGCTCGCGATCTGTAACAACCTTGGTTTACTACCAGAGCACTTCTTTCCGCAGGACGACGGTTTCGACTATCAACTCTCACCGTACCTCGAATTACTCAGCAAACATCGCAATGACTTCACTGTATTTAGCGGGGTGTCACATCCTGACGTCGACGGCGGTCATCCTGCGGACAACTGCTTTCTGACAGCCGCACCACATCCTGCCAGCGGTCGTTTTAAAAATACAATTTCATTGGATCAGCTGATGGCCGAACAGATTGGACATCAAACGAGATTCCCGTCGTTTACATTAGGTGTCAATGTTCAAGAAGGAGTTCGTAGCCTTTCCTGGACAGAATCTGGTGTCATGATCCCCTGCGACCAGTCCGTGGCCGATTTGTTCACAAGGATGTTCATTCAGGGGACGGCTCAGGAAACAAAACAACAGGTGCGCAAGCTGGAATTAGGGCAAAGTATTTTGGACACCGTTGCGGGTCAGGCAAAATCACTTAGCCAAAATCTCGGTAAAGGCGACAAGCAACGGCTGGACCAGTATTTTAATAGCGTTAGGCAACTGGAAAAACGTATCGAGGCCTCCAAAGCCTGGGAATCACAACCGAAGCCTAAAGTAAACCTGCCGGTTCCGCTGGATCCCGAAAGCCCGGGGGATTATATGGAAAAGGTTCGCTTGATGTACGAAATCTCGCGGCTAGCCTTCCAAACGGACTCAACTCGTGTCATCACACTGATGCTCGACAGTGTCAATTCACCGGCTATCGAAGTGGAAGGCCGAGCCGTAAGCGATGGCTACCATAACCTTTCACATCATGGGCGATCCGAAGATAAACTCAGACAACTCGAAGTGATCGATAAATGGCATATGAAGTTACTGGCAGAACTATTTGGTGGCCTCAAAGCTTTCAATGAGGATGATGACACGCTATTGGACCGAACAATGGTTCTCTACGGATCCAATCTTGGCAATGCGCACGCGCACACATGCCTGAATTTACCCACAATCTTTGCCGGCGGCGGATTTAAACACGGTCAACATTTGACTTTTGACACCACTCGCAATTATCCGCTTCCTAACCTTTTTGTTTCGATGCTGCAGCAAATGAACATCGCCACCGACAAGTTTGCCTCATCTACAGGCACCATGAGAGGCCTGCAAACTACATAAATACGCACCCACGTACAACTCCGCCGTACAGCTGATCAATCTAACCCTTATCCGTCCAGAAGCACTACGAATGAATCTATATCCAGCGCAATACTATCTCAAACACGTCCCACTCGGGCTGCTGCTTTCAGTTCTTACCATCAGTCCACTAGCGGGCGCTCAAGGCGAAATCATTCTGGCCAACTTTGATGATAAGGATTCGATTGCCACCAATTCCATGAGTCATAAGGGCCAAACGACAATCGTTAAAGATGCACCAGCGGACGGAAATATGTCCGCTGCCAAAACAATTGTTGATGTGTCCGCATCAGCTTCCGAGTTTTTTGGAACGGGTTATAACATCGACAGGAGCGATCTGTCCGGGACGATGGAAATCCGGTTTTGGATTAAAACAGACGCTGAAAGCGATTTCAATTTCCAACTACACAGTGAGGATAATCATGTCAGCGCCTTCAGATTCTCGACACTCGGTGCGGCAGGACAGTGGCAACAAATTACTGCGGCTGTTGAATCCTTCGATGTGCCTCAGTGGTCCAGCGGAGAGGTGGACTGGTCGGCCATCGACCGTTGGCAACTAACAGCATTCGGTAGCGGCCCTTACGACGGGAAGTATATCATCGTGGATCAGGTTGTCAGTGTCGGCAGCAAGTCACCCCGACCAGCCAAGGATACTGGCGTCATCGAAAGAGGAGGAGCTATTCATGTAAGACAGCGGTNAANAAGTAGTAAAACGAATACGCCACCCGAGGGGTTTCGCAGCTTATTTGACGGCAAGACACTTACAGGCTGGGATCCGCAACCTCGAATTCCGGTCGCTCAGTACCCCGGAGCTGATTTTAAGTGGCGATTGGAGGGGGAGGCACTTGAGGCGGCATTAAAAAACACTGGAAGATGGACAGTGAAGGACGGAGCCATTGTCGGTGGTCAGGAACCGCCCGACAGTGGGAAAGGCGCTTATCTGGTTAGCCGTGAGACGTTCGGTGACTTTGAACTCATGATGGATATGAAACCTGACTGGAAAACAGACAGTGGATTTCTGATCCGCACGCTGCCGGGTGGGAGCCCCGGCATGCAAATCCTGGTTGACCACCGCCCGCAGGGTGGCATTGGGGGGTTTTATGGAAACGGATTAGCCGGAGTCCACGGCATGCCGTTTGCCATCGACGCCGAATACGATAAAAAGGGTAACCCGGTACGAATGATCGCCGCCAGCGCTGATGAAGATCGNGTTGAATTAAATGAGAAAACCCGCTCGATCCTTACCTATGGGGCTGATGTGGATGCCTTTTTAAAGGTCTGGAAATTCGGTCAATGGAATACTGTGAAAGTTCGTTGTGAGGGACGAATTCCTGTTATCACCACCTGGGTGAATGGCATNAAGATCGCTGTGCTCGATATGAAACAAGTCGAATGGGAAAATTACGACGCGGAGGCCTGTGCGAGGTTACAGGGACGAAAGGGGCATATTTCACTGGAAGTCCACGATACTCCGTCTAACCACTGGCTCGGTAAAGACCGCTGGTGGCCGGGGGCTGTAGTCCGCTGGAAGAATATTTACATTCGTGAGCTCAATTCAGAACCGCAGGACGATGGTCTTTAAACAACGGTTACTATTATTTGTTCCTATGGTNNTTTTNGCGGCGTTTGCNAACGACGCGGNCGCTTTTGATCCACCGTCGGAAAAGTACGACTTCAACCGAGACATTCGCCCCATTCTTTCTGGTAGGTGCTTCGCTTGTCATGGCCCGGACGGGGCAGCGCGTCAGGCAGAACTGCGGCTTGACCGATCTGTGGAGGCACTTGAAAGTGGTACTATCATTGCCGGCAATCCCGATCAAAGCGAACTGATCAAACGGATTACATCGCATGATCCGGATTTTAGAATGCCACCAAAAGGAAAGGCACTTTCAGCATCTGACATTTCCAAACTGACGGCATGGATCGCCGATGGCGCGACGTATGAGACCCACTGGTCGTTCAGTCCACCAGTGAAATCGGGACGGCCAGAAGTTCGCCAGTCAGCGTGGCCCACTGGTGAAATTGATTATTTCATTCTCAACAAACTTGAAAGATCGGCAGTCAAACCTTCGCCTAAAGCATCGCCGGCGATCTTGCTTCGCCGACTTTATCTGGATCTGATCGGATTACCGCCATCGGTTGAGGAGGTTAAAACGTTTGAAGCTGATCCATCAACGGCGCAATTCGCAGCGAAAGTGGATCAGCTACTCGCTTCCGAGCGATTTGGAGAGAAGTGGGCGGCGGGCTGGCTCGACCTCGCCCGTTATGCGGACTCCAACGGATACCAACATGATGACATGAGAACTATGTGGCCGTATCGTGATTGGGTCATTAAAGCGCTTAACGATGACATGCCTTTTGATCGATTCACGATAGAGCAGCTGGCAGGCGACCTACTACCGGATCCGACGGACCAACAACTAGTGGCAACTGGTTTTAATCGCAATGTGCCAGTGAATTTTTCCGGTGGTACTAAGGTGGAAGAAATCCGTGCGAATGTACTGCATGACCGGGTGGCAACTACAGGTACCGTTTGGTTAGGGCTAACTTTAGGGTGTGCTCAATGTCACGATCACAAATTCGATGCTATCTCTCAAGAGGAATACTATCAGCTTTATGCCTACTTCAATAAAGCCGTCCCCGAGGTCGCCCAAAAAAGCGAAACCATGTTTAAAAAACTCTTCGTGGGACGGGAGTTGATTGTTTATCAGTCTCCAGCAGACCGTATTAAAGCGAAACGTTTAATCANTGANTTGGCANTGATCGACAAACCTATTGCCGCCCCTGAGGAAGNNAATAACCGTCAACTCATCCTACTTGATTTTGAAGGGCCAGAACCTTTAGCCACCAACAACCTTTCGCATCCCGGCACAACATCGACCGTCGACGATGTTCCTGATGGGGGCGGAAAGACCGCAGCAAAAACGGTTATCAAACCATCCGAGAATGATCCNGGATTCTTTGGGTCCGGCTATTCTTTTGATAAACGCGATCTCTCCAGCATGACCTCCATTTCCTTTTGGATAAAAACTAGTATCCAGAGCAGCTTTAATTTTCAGGTTCATAGTTCGGATAAAAGCGTCAGTGTTTTTGGGTTTTCGACCGCCAACATAAAACCAGACACCTGGACAAAAATCACTGCGAAACTGGATGCGTTCACCAAGCCGCCNTGGGCCATGCAGGAGGTGGACTGGAGCGCCGTNACCAAAATTCAGNTTACGGCTTATGGNAACGGTCCCTATGGNGGCAACTCTATTATCCTGGACAACGTTATTGGACAGCAGATTACTGAAGTAGATGAACGAAAAAAGCGTCTGGCGGAACTTCGGAANGAGCTCGATGCTCTGCAAACATCAACGATGGTTATGCAGGACGCCGAAGTTCCGACTTCCACTCATATTATGATTCGGGGCGACTACACCACTCCTGGTAAACCGGTTGAACCGGGTGTCTTATCAGCTCTGCATCCGATCGACAACTTCTCAGAGCCTAATCGGCTCGGGCTGGCGCGTTGGCTTACGTCTGCTGACAATCCGCTGACGGCAAGGGTTGCGGTCAATCGCATNTGGGCAGAAATCTTTGGGAAGGGACTTGTATCCACTCCCGGAGATTTTGGCATGCAGGGGAGTGCTCCGAGTCATCCTCGGTTACTCGACTGGCTTGCTGTCGACTTTGTGGAGCAGGGTTGGTCTATCAAGCGTCTCATAAGGACGCTCGTTTTATCGTCTACCTATCAACAAACCTCCATTGCGAACGAAGCCTTACAACAATCAGATCCATCCAACGAACTGTATGCCCGAGGCCCTCGTTTTCGCTTAACGGCTGAATTGATAAGAGACAACCTCCTCGCGGCTTCAGGTCTTCTGTCGAATGAAATGGGAGGTCCTGTCGTTTATCCACTGCAACCCGATGGGCTGTGGAAGGAAATTCTTAGTGTGATGGATGTTACTGAGTATCCGACTTCGACTGGTTCGGATCGCCATCGGCGCGGTATCTATACCGTTTGGCGTCGTGGCAATCCCTATCCCAGCATGATCAATTTTGATGCGCCTGAGCGCGCCGTTTGTACGACACAACGCGATCGCTCCAACACCCCGCTTCAGGCGCTGACCTTATTAAACGATCCTGTCTATGTGGAGATGGCAACCCATTTCGCCACTAGGATTTGGCGATGGGATGGCAATGACCGCGAAAAAGTAATCCGTGCATTTCGGACCGTCGTTTCCCGCAAACCCAGCGAAGACGAAGTTGAAGTACTACTCGAACTACGTCGAAAACGTGGTTCCTGGTATTCGGTGGCACAGGTGCTGTTAAATCTGGATGAGGCGATAACCAAATCATGATGCACAGCGCGATCACCAATCTTAAACGTCGGGAATTTCTACGATGGGGAACACTAGGTGTTGGTTCTCTGGCTCTTCACCAATTAATCAATCAGGACGTCCGGGCAGAAGGACTTCATCATAGGCCCCGCGCCAAGAATGTGATTTTTCTACATATGGTGGGCGGACCCTCGCAAATTGATACCTTCGATCCCAAACCGGCACTTGATAAATGGGAAGGGCAATCACTTCCTGACGAGCTTACACGCGGACAAAACTTTGCTTTTATCACACCTGAGGCAAGGGTTATCAAATCTCCCTATGGATTTAAACCTCGTGGTAACTCCGGCATCGTTATGTCCGAATTGTTTCCACATTTAGCAAAAGTCGCGGATGATCTGACTGTCATTCGCAGTATGCGTACCGATGAAATAAATCATGGCTCTGGCGAGCTGTTCTTTCATACCGGTCACGGACGAATAGGACGTCCGTCATTCGGTGCGTGGACGTCCTATGGACTGGGTACCGAAAACGCGGATCTACCAGCCTACATTGTCCTCAAAGACGGACCGACCGCCGCCGGAACTTCTGTATGGNGTAACGGCTTTCTTTCNTCNCGCCATCANGGTGTGGANTTTCGCAAAGGNCGTCAACCAATTCACTTTCTCGACAGCCCAGAGTTTACTTCGCGNGACGAACGTCACGATGTAATTGACGCAATTAATAAGNTAAANGCNAAAGCCTTNGAACGTTATCAGGATACCGANATAGCAACCCGCATTGCTCAGTATGAGCTGGCTTTCCGCATGCAAAAAGCCGTTCCTGAGTTGGTCGATATNGATNGCGAGCCGGAGCATATCCAGAAGATGTATGGCATACAANCGTCGGGANANNGCAATGGGACGCAGTTCGCCCGCAATTGCTTGCTCGCCNGGCGACTCGTTGAAAAGGGTGTGCGTTTCGTGCAGGTTTTCGCNGGTGGNTGGGATCATCATGCAGCTATTTACAATGCTCTNCCACNCTCAGCCGGAATTGTTGACCAACCCTGTGCCGCATTGATCGCAGACCTCAAACAACGCGGGATGCTGGATGATACGCTCGTTATNTGGGGTGGCGAGTTTGGCCGTACTCCTATGGTTCAGGAGCATAATGCNGGAAACGGTGAGAAGACNGCACCCGGACGCGANCATCACAAAGAATGCTTTAGTATTTGGATGGCNGGTGGTGGCGTGAAGGGAGGTTTTACATATGGCGCAACNGACGANTTCGGATTTGGTGTGACGGAAAACGANGTTCATGTGCACGACTGGCATGCGACTTGTTTACATTTGCTTGGCATAGACCATGAACGATTGACGCACCGTCACCAGGGCCGGGATTATCGCCTNACGGATGTGCATGGCCACGTAGTGCATGACGTACTTTTGTAGTTGGAACAATGCAACGCATTNTGCGACGCGGGCCNACAGGCNAGTAGATTAACCGCTCGTAGGCAAAAATGCCGGGATGANAACTGGAGATAATGAGATGTTCAAAGGNTTCGTGATTTCAGTTGCCGTGTTGGTAGCCACCGGNACCGCCTCAGCGCAGCAATGGCAGCGGCTCTACGAACCGATTTCNGACGGCNCGCGTCCTTGCCGACTGATGAAACCGATCAATTTTGATGCCAGCCAAAAATATCCCGTGATTCTTTCACTACACGGTGCCGGAGGAAAGGGATCGGATAATCGCAAACAACTCAAGGTCTGGAACGGTCAACTGGCCGAGAAAGCAGTTCGCACGAAATTTCCCTGTTACGTCCTGGCGCCGCAGGCAGNCGGGCTCTGGAATGCACAGGATCTCANGCAAATCAAGGATGTTATTAAGAGATTGCCAGCGGTCGACATGGATCGTATCTACGTCTTGGGGCATTCGATGGGAGGGCATGGTACCTATATCTTCATACAGCTTGATCCCAAGTACTTTGCTGCCGCAGCACCGTCAGCCGGTAGTGGGTTGAAACGGACAGAGGAATTTATCGATCCGACCAAGATCACGAAAATTCCCATCTGGGCCTTTCATGGCGATNAGGACGGGGTTTGCCCGATCTCGAAAGACCAGCAGGTTTTTGCNGCGATAAAAAAACTCGGCGGTAATATGAAGTTCACCACCTGGGCCGGTGACAATCACGCTGTGTCCGGGAAGTTCATTCCTGGTGCTAAGAACGGCACCACNCAATTNAGCAGTGAGCGCTGCGACAAGGAGACCGATTTCCTGACCTGGNTGTTTAAACAACGGCGNAAATAAGTTTTCGTTNNCCCGGATCAATCAGGGAAAAGGAGGTTGTCTTCACTAGCTGGCTCCAGNCGGCACTTCGAGCTCTTATACCATCAACTCTTCCAGAACGCCTTTAAGATTCAGGTCTTTCAAATTCGCGTCAGGCTGACCGAACGTTTCCGGAGTCTTCATACCTGCCGCCTGCATTAGTGAAAGATAAAGATTACCCGTAGTGCGATGGCCGATGTCTCCATATTTGGGAAACTCTAAATAACGTCCGGACCGCAACTTGCCTCCCAGACCGCCAAGTAAGACAAAAGGCCAGTCATGGCCTGCACAATGATGATCTCCGGAAGAACAGGACATATATACAATCAATGTGTTGTCCAGCATTGAACCGTCCCCTTCCGGTACCGACGCAAACCTTTTGGCCATTTTGGCGATCTCTCTCAGGTGGAGTTTTTCAATCTCCATCCGCGCCTGGTGTCCGGTCCATCCGTTCGACGCTTTATTTTGCTGCAAATGTCCGATGGCATGTACCGAATTGGAAAGGTTAAGCTCCGAATATTTAACCCCTAGGGTATCAGGACGTAGTGTTATCACATTCGTCAGTCCGGCAATTAACGCCGCGGACGCCAGTTCAAAATGCGATTCGATCCTTGCTGATGGAGCGCGAGAATCATAGCGTTCTGTCAATTCCGGGGCATGTTGTTGAATCCGGTCGGTTAGGGCCGCTTTTTTCTCTTCGATTTTCCGCAAGCTGTCGAACGAATCAAGATAGAGAGCAAAACGATCCTTTTCATCTCCTTTGAGTTCCTTTTCGATGCGACGAGCATCACCAGTTAGAAAATCGAGTAAATTACCGCCGAGGGCAAGTTTCTTTTTGAGTTGCTCTGGACTTGCAACTGCAGCACCAAACAGCTCCAGATAAGCTTTCCGCGGGGATGCCTGATAAGCAACTGGTTTGGCGGCACCGTAAGCAGAAAGGTTCGGATAACAGTAGTTATCTTCAGGCCAGTTGGCAGACTCCAGCAGCTGACCATTCATAGCCATTCCATACATCGGATAAGGGCCCTGCGAAAGATGCAGGCCAAGTAGACAATCCAGTGTAGGTGCGATGGCTACCGTTTCGGAGTCATGAAGCGAAAGAGTTCCAAATCCTTTGGTATGATTCCCCCGAAAGCCAACTCCCGAGAGGCTTTGGATGATTGTAAGACGTTCTTTAAATTCTTCCAGCGCCGCAAGTTTTTCGGGCAATTGATGATCAGCCAGTGAAACATCAACCAAAGGTCCTTCTCGGCGAGAACGATTGCCAAGTTTTTCACCGCTTGTTTCATCTACATAATTATTAGTTAAGCCCTGCGGCACCAGGTTGAATTTCTCCAGTCCGGATGACTTGACGACGAAGACGAATCGCTTGGGTAAGGATTCTGTATCTCCAGCAGCGTGCACGCGCATCGACTCAAGAAAAGGCGCCATCGCCAGGGCGCCTCCCCCCAGCGAAAGGTTCTGGAGGAATTCACGCCTTTTATAGCTCTGTATATTGCTGCTTATCATTTTTATGCTCACAAATAGATCTTGTTAGCGTCGGTAGAGGAAAGAATCGGAACTAAGTAAAGATACCACGAGTGCTTTAAAACTGCCGCCATTTTTTAAATAGGTTTTCTCTGCCTCAACCAGAGTTTTTGAGTCGCTCAGCATTTCATTTCGTCCCATTAGATAACGAAATAAGTAACGAATGAAGGTCTGTCGTGCTCGAACTGACTTGCCTAGACGGTGCATCATTTCGATCCCATCTTTCACCTCACCATCCACACTAGGATCTCCTGAAAACGAAATCGCCCCAGTTGCATTCACGCTGCGTGTCGTAAGCTTTCCATCTTTTAATTTACGATCAAACTCGCCATCACGGCGCAGATAAATCTCACCATTTTCATCAAAGTAATGTTCAGTACGATAGCGTCCCCAGTCATCGAATACCTCAAATGGTTCTCCCAGCGGGTTGATCTTGCGATGACACTTCCAACAGCTTTCGGCTCGTAACGTTTCCATTCGTTCTCTGAGAGTCTTGTGAGGATCGGTCGGGACATTCGCATCGACATCAGGAGGGACATCTCCGAGGACACCGGCCAATAATTTCTCATACACCCAAATGCCTCGATGGATAGGGTCGTTATCTTCGTTCAGGGAGTAAGCCGCCAACCAGGCTGGGTGCGTCAGCAAACCGGCTCTTTGTTCCGGGGGCATTACTACCGGCTGCTGTACCGGCCAGTCCCAAGTTTGCTCCTGATGCCGATGGTTACTTGATAGATTGTAGGGCTCGATATAAATCAAATCCCCAATCCCATGGCTTTTTGATGAGAATGGGTAGCCAGGGTGGCGGGTCATTCCGTTATCTAAGGCAAGCTTGTATAAGGAAACGGTTTTCTCAGCATCCCGCCGTGCATCCTGTAGCGCTTGCTCTGCCTTTTCCGGCATATTCTCAAAGTTGAAATCCCGTTTTATCTGTTCTCTTCGCTTCTCGATCTGGGAATCGATAAATTTAGAACCGGTAATCTCACTAACCTTCGACTCATAATATTCGCGGGCATATTCGTTGTCCCCCGGATGGGCAATGAAATACTTATTCGTAGTCAACAACTCGCTAATAACATTTCTGTCATTTGCCAACACATATTCGATCAACATTCGAGCATCGTGAACAAGCATTGTCGTATTCCATTGCGGAATGTTTTCTGCCCTTTGNCGTCCAGTATCCTTGAATACGGTNCCGGCACGATCAAACCCAAAGTATTCATCAAAAAATCGCATGATTCGGGGAAGATCTTTTCGCCACCAATGTCCTGTGGTGAGCTGTTTATCCAACATCTGACGCACGACGTTCGCTACATCCTGTTTGGTGTTCAGTNTTCCGGAATCTAAGGCTTCGCGTAGGGCCGAGCTGCGATCCGGAGTATGATCCGTTAANGCGTAAGCGATGGAAGACGCCAATTCATTTGAAGACAAATGGCGCCGTCCNAATTCATCAATCTCTCCCANGCCAAATTCCATGCGGTACATGGACTCGGGGCTTAANAAGATAGCNTTGATCGTTGTTTTAAATCCATCGAGCGCACCACCNATCTCAATGTTCTGCCGGAAGAATTCCAAATAACGTTCCAACTCGGTCTCTGTAGGCCGGCGACCAATAATACGCTGAAACTCACGCTCAAGTAGCTGTCTGCGGGCTGGCAGTTCTAACGCGATTTTATTATTCGCCAAATCCTTAAACTCTCCACGACGGTCCCGCTCCGCAAGAAACGTATTAGCGACCATCAACATCATCTGCACCGTGCTTTGGTCCACGGTCGATGTTGCCGCGTAATCCCTAATTCCGCGGGCTGATGTCACATAAGAATAGGGGCTTTTGGCATTACCCAAACCTTTTTTAAGGAAAATTTCAGGACTGAAACGCCAAAGGCGGGAAGGAGAATAAGGCGGAGTTTGAATTCTTCCTGAAAAAAGCTGGTCATGATTGACCCAGTTCCCATATTCCGGTGACAGGAGTTTTTTACGGTAAACATCTCCTTTGCCAGCCGCCACTAGTTCCTTGTTGATCCATCGCGTAACCTCTGCAACCTCAAGAGGAGTGGGTTGTTGCTTGTCTTCAGGCGGCATATTGCTAAAGACCAATTGGTCAAGGATCCTTAACCAGTGATCTGAGGAGGACTCCGCCTGGAAGTCTTTGCTGACCGTGGCGAGAGAGAAACCAGCACTTGGATCTGTTGCGTCATGGCAACTGATGCAATGTTTTTTTAGAAACGGTTCGATGATTTGAGAATAGTCGTCGGAAGCGTTCACCAAGGCGGAAAAGAAGAAGAC
>PAXU01000047.1 GCA_002714565.1 Rhodopirellula sp. | reverse complement strand
GACTGGAGCCGGTCTGTATTTCGGTGTGACTCGGTTTTAGGAAGTTTGTTGGCGTGGCAGGCTCACTTGGTTTAACGCTGCTATCCGCAGTCGAGAATCCAGTGGGTTTTTCCAGCAAATCTATTTCAGCAAAGTTAGCGGGCGGAACATATTTCAACATCTCGGCAACATCTGCAAATCGCTTGGCAGGATCCTTTTCCAAGGCTTTACCGATAGCAGTACGGTAGGAGACGGGAATGCTTGAAAGGTCCGGCGAGTCGGTCAGGTGTTTCATTATTACTTCCTGACTGCTTTCACCTTCAAACGGGTGTCGCCCTGTCAGGAGTTCGAACAAGATTATTCCAAGAGCATAGATGTCGACTTCCCGTCCATACTTCCCTTTTCCAATTTCCGGAGCCATGTAGTGGAAGGTTCCGATACTCTGCGTGTTATTACTTCGCTGGCTGTTGGATATGACCTTGGAAAGGCCGTAGTCGCCGATCTTTACGAATCCGTTGCTGATGAAAATGTTTCCAGGTTTGAGGTCCCTATGAACCACACCGTGGTCATGCAGATACTGCACTCCGGTGGCAATATGATAGAACCACGCACTCGCGTCATTTTGAGCTAGTCCGTCGAGGTGCCCGTTCAAATGTTCACGTAGTGATGCACCTTCCATGTACTCCATCACGATCCACGTACATTCATCTTCATCTGCTTTAACGTCGTAGATCTCTAACAGATTTGGGTGTCGCAGGTTAAGACACTCGCGGGCTCCCCTGCTCTCTGTGTCACCGTGGTCGTTTACGCGTTTCAGTGCGACTTCTTTTCCGGCATTGCTCAAACCGAAATACACTTCCCCAAATCCACCGCGTCCAACACCGCGTTTGATGGTGTAACCATCCAGTGGGGTGTCTCCATTGCTAAACGCGTATTTCATTTTTCGGGACTTCTTTAAGATATCAATTTGAGTTGCATCTAATACTATCATGTCGACAACAGCGTACTCAGTCGAGCGATTCAACAGTAATTGTCAAATCACCTGATTCCAGACAGCTACCGTTCGATAATTCGCTGTCGTCTGTAGCACTCTGTTCTCCTACTCTTATAGGTGCAGTGGGTTTAAAAAACAGTCGCTTACTTTCAGAGGATTCGTAGATTACGGTGTCTTCGTGACCATTTCCAAGGACGATGTGATTTTGTCGTTTGCTACCGATGATAATTGACCTTTTCATCAGCAGGATATTTTTGGCGCCATACGAATTGTGGTGACTTGTGATTCTCAATCCGAGCGTTTGGCTCAGCGGATGACGCGGCTGGACTTCCAATTGAACACTACCCATCGTAAGTATGTCTCCCGTTACGATGGCTAGTGGTTCTTCTACTTCAAGAGAATTTACCAGCGTCTTGGCGTGTGGTATCAGGACGTAGTAGTCGCTTCCACTTTGAATAGTTACATGTTCGGATGCTAAGTCACCATTGATTGGTACGTCTGACGTCGCATGAACTCCGGATCGGCCGATGGTGAATGATTCATTTCTGGAGACGAGGTATCCACCAACATCGTCAATCCATAGAAGAAAGCGTTGGCCAATGCTATGGGTAAGTGTTTCAGAAGTCATTTACAAAGACTCTTTATAAGGTGAGTTGTGAGTGTGAATTGTAAACCGAGCGCAAAGGAGAAACCGGGCCCGAAGGCCCGGTTTCGTCGTCAGTTAGCGAGCTAACCGATTCAGGGGATTCCTAGCGACTTGAGGTTGCCAGGCTCTCCGTACTTTTCTGATTGAAGTAGGCAGCGACGTCTGCGACTATATCGTTCTCGTCACCATCTGCTTCTACAGGAATGCGATCCATCGGCAGGATTTCTGCATCAAGAATCTTCTCTTCCGCACTCAACCGCGACTTGATCTCGTTAATCAACTCACTGGTTCTTGCAATCTGGCTATCGCTGATGACCAGCTCACTGCTGGATCGAGCAACTTCAACCATCTTGTTGCGTGCTTCGAGATTGTCGATTTGAGCCACGAGTTGTCGCTTGATCGACTGCATTTCTGCAAGCTTCTCTTCTGCGATGTCCAGGTTATGCTGTCGAGATACATAAACCTGCTTAAGACTCTTCAGAGTCTCATCGTTGACCTTGTATTCAGAGAAACGATTCGAGAGGTCACGCTTTACGTCCGTAGCGGTGTATTCATTACCGGTGTAAATGAATGTTTCGCTACCGGATTCCAAATCAGCCTGCAATCGCATGATGGCTCGGTGATCGCCTACTAGGCTCTCTTCAAGCGAATCAATTCGTTCACTAAGCTGCTCTAATTCAACCTCTTCCTTTGCAATCAATTGCATGTTGGATTGAATCTCTGGCGTGATCTTGTCGACTTCGTTGCGAGCTCTCTCTAGCTCAAAATCAACAGGGACACTGCCTTTTACACTGTTATGGACCTTGGAAATCGACGTTGAGACATAACTCANTGCATCACTTCCAAACAATAAGAAAAGCAATAGAGCGCCAACAGCAACTCCACCACCAACAAGTTTAAATTTCTTAGTCATGATGTTAGCCCTCCTAAAATGAGGNGTAAAGTTCTACTTTGCGGCCTGACTAGGGCCTTTGTCTTAAAGGAATCGGGTGCAGTAAACTCTGCAAANTGCCCGGTTAAACANCTATTCGATGTGTCTANCGATTTATTAGCACCAACAGAGAAGTTTTTTACGGAAAAACTCTTGCAGATAATGAGAAAGACNNNNTTTTGCGGTGTTTTTAGCGCAAATCTCTAGAAGAAAGATCGCTGCGAAAGCTGGATTCTTCGACTGAAATACACAATTTNGTCAGTGTGNATGGTAGGNCCAGAGATTTTAGAGANTGAAAGTGGCCTTTTGTNGNGGCACCCGTGTGCTGCAATTCACTCATTTCTCTNCCAAAGACTACAAAGCGTNTTCCTTTGGCTGAAAACACNGAAATGGCATCATCAACGGAGAATTCGTCGTTGTAATANCGATCTTCACCGATTCTCGCGATNGTGTCGGCCCCAACCACGAAGGTGATATTATTCTTNTAGGATTTTTCCACAAAGGTAGCNGCNGCTGTAAGAAGAACCGGAAATTCGAAGAGCAATGGAAGTATTCGACAGATGCAATCTGTCTGNGAAAGNGTTGGTTTATCGACATTTTCAATAGACACTTCTAAGACAACTGNCTGGTCTCCAAGTGTGCTGGCGATTTCAGCCATTTCACGATGACCATCATGAATTGGATTAAACGCGCCCGGAAAAAGCAGGTCCGAAGATTGTTCCATTCGATCNGGAGAATCTGTTATGTATACAGGCGCAGAGTNTGCCTGTTGTACAAATCTGTGAGCGTGTTTAATCAGGAGGACTTGNCGGAGACACCATAGCACCAGACTTGCGGCNTCACGCTGGCGATCACCACGGGCTTGGCAGTTTAATTGAAACTCGCGAGTCCACACCCTAAAACTGCCCGTATCCGCTTCATCCCGAAATCCAACCGCTGCAAATACATGGCCATCAATCTCCGAGGGCGCATCTGGCCCCAAATGGCCGGTGATGGCGATCCCGATATCCGCTTCTGATGTCGAAGTTAATAATCCTGCAACCATCTCATCTGCGGTAGGTTCACTTACTGCACTGTATTGACTCAACGTGCCATGAGTCACCGCGAGCCACTCATGCTTTGTNTTGTCNCGATAGGTGACTTTACTACCACAGAAGTACTGAGAAATTCCAGGAATTGCACCGATGGTGGCTGCGGCAAGTCCACTACTACAGCTTTCTGCAAAGGCGAATCGTGATTCCTCACTTTCAGCAAGCGCATGGATTTCTTCACAAAGAGAATTGATGAACTCTGGCCAGGNACCTGTTTCACACAGATGGGCTGGAATGATTGATTCGATTGTCATAGGAGGGAAATTGTCGTGTATCAGGTTTTCTACATTACATCTAGAATGACACGCTGACACCATAGATTATCGAATGTAACCGGCGGGCATTCATTATAGTTGCCCAGAAATCTGTGACGGACCTAGAATCGACAACCGATGAACTTTCAAAGTCACCAGCGACGGGCTTTCGCGCATGGGAAGGCTTCATCTTTGCCTGCTTGGCNGGGTTAGGATACTCAACAGCCAATATTTTCCTACGTATGGTTTCAGATCAGGACCCGGCGTGGGTTTCTTGTGTGAAGGCCATTCCTACGCTGGTNTTCGTGATTCCNTGGCTGTTATTGCGTTATCAAAAGGGTCATCGCACGCCACCGTCGCGCAGGCTAGTCCTATTAATGACGGCAGTTTCGATTGTGGGGCACTTGGCAGGCAATGTCGTATTTCAATGGTCGCTTGGAATCATTGGTCTGGCACTAGCAGTGCCAGTCACTACCGGATCCATGATCCTCGCATCTGCTGTTTTAGGGTGGTGGCTATTAAAGGAACAAGTTTCGAATCGAACGATTGTTGCCATTCTTATTCTTTTTGCGGCCATTGTGTTACTGTCCTTTGGCAGCGATGAAGCGACGGAGTCTGTATTGGAGGATCCAGATGCGGAGGCTCGATCACTAAAACTTGCCACGCTTAGCGTATTGNTGGTTTGCGGATCTGGTATTGGCTATGCGTTGTTTGGAATCGTCATTAGGCATTGTGTGCAAANCGGCATGAGCAATCCGATGGTCTTGTTCATTTCGTCCACCGTTGGATTCATCGTGCTATTAATTGCGACGTTTATCAGCGCTGATGCCAGTGTTATTTCAAATACNAGCCCGGAGAACTTAACCTATATGTTGCTCGCCGGTGTNTGCAATTTTCAGGCGTTTGCATGTCTCGTCGTTGCTCTCAGATTGCTNACTGTCACCAGTGTAAACCTGCTCAATTCCAGCCAAATCGCCATAGCTGCAATTGCTGGTGTTGTGTTCTTTAATGAGCCTATTACNACGCCTCTGGTACTTGGTGTGATGCTGACCATTGCCGGGGTTATGACCATTGGGTCAGCACGAGAGTAACGTTTTGGACGATGGGTGGCTGCTGCGGTGATCCGTAAAGACGTCAACCAATTGATTTGATGAATCGCACTATTGGTCGCACGCATCTATAATGGTGGTAGTACCGAAACGAGCGATCAAAAGTACGCAATCTAATTCATTACACAATGCCGCTTAATCACATCAAAATCCTGATATTGACGTTATGCCTGACCGGGTTGATGTCCGATTCCATAATCGCATTTCAAGAGTCCGAGACGGATCGCATCCAAATCCTTATTAAACAGTTAGGGTCTGAGGAGTTTGAATCGAGAGAATTAGCAGAGTCGGCTCTGATGAAAATAGGACTTCAAGCGAGCGATGCGCTACAGAGTGCTTTAAAAAGTCCGGATCTGGAAATCCGCACCAGAGCCCGCAGAATCCTCGTCAAGTCACTTCAAGATGACTTTGAACGAAAGTTGCAGGCGTTTGTAAATGACGTTGAAGGTAAGCTCGAACATGATTTGCCAGGTTGGAAACGGTATCGACAGGTGGTGGGAAGTGATAAAAACCATCGGTTGCTGTTTGCTTCGATGGTGCGCAGTGAAGCATCATTACTGCACGCTATGGACACGAAGAAACACTTTAATGCGATGTTCGAACGCCGGGTGAAAGCACTGCAGCCCGCATATACGGGAATCAGGAATAGTCAGAGCATTGAAGCAGCCAATATCGCAGCGCTCTTGTTTGCTGGTTTGTCGATCGATGCGGCTGGAAAGAATACAACGCATCATCACATTTATAATTTGTTGAATTACAACAAGACGATGGAAATCGTACGTGGAAGCAACCGAAAACCAATTCTGGTCAAACTCTTGGACCTCTGGGTTCGAGAAAACAGCAATGGCGCGAACAAGTTCTATCCATTGATGCTGACGATGACCTATGACTTAAAGGACGCTGGCCTTGAGATTGGCAAAGCGACGCTGCAAGACACTACAACGTCGTCGTCATATCGCCAATACGCTGCTGTGGCGATTGCCAAGTTTGGTGGCACAGAGGATATCGAACTGCTTTTTCCGCTGCTGACTGAGAAAACAGTAGTGCATACCTGGAGTACAAATCAGGTTGAGGGTGGAATTATCAGGACACAGGCTCGTGATGTTGCTTTAGCCTTGTTGTTGTACATGACTCGCCAGTCTCATGAAGACTACGGATATAAGTACATACAACCGAATCCGACGATGATCTTTAACGGATACTCATGTGGATTTGCGAGTGACGAGTTGCGGGACCAGGCTCAGGAAAAATGGGCCAAATGGTGGGCAGACAACAAACAGAAAGTGCTAACCGACGAAGAGTGATCTTCGGATATTTGAATCAAGCCAATAGCTCTTCCTAAACCGGTAAAGCGTGTTGACCGACTCCGAACAACAATCATTTGACGTATCAGTAACTGATGTCAAACTTCCGATTTATGCTGGTATTGATGTTGGTGGTACGGGAATCAAGATTGGTATCGTTGATGACAACGGTCGCGTTTTGGCATACCAGCGAATTCTGACTCATCAGGAAAAAGGTCCTGAAGATGGGGTCAAGCGTATTCACCAATGTTTGACTGAACTCGTAGAAGACACCAATATCAATTGGGATCAGATTGAGGCTCTCGGCCTAGGTACTCCTGGGACGATGGACATACCAGCAGGTATGTTGCTTGAATTGCCTAATATGAGTGGATGGAATCACTTCCGAATTCGAGATGCGGTGTCCGAGGCATGCCAAAAACCGGTTGCGTTTGTGAATGATGCAAATGCCGCAGCATATGGAGAGTTTTGGGTTGGCACGGGTGCAGAAAACGACTGTCTGATCATGCTGACACTTGGCACAGGCTTAGGTGGCGGGATTATCATTCGGGATATTTCACTAGATGGTGAACATAGCCACGGTAGCGAATGTGGCCACGTCATCGTTGATACATCGGACGCGGCGAGAATGTGTCCGTGTGGATTACGCGGGCATATGGAGGCATACGCCAGTGCGACTTCTGTAGCTAAACGCACAACAGAGGGTTTACCTGGGTATCCTCAATCCTCTCTTCACGCTGTTGTTAAGTCCGGAAACAAGATCAGCAGTCTGGATGTATTTGAGCATGCGGAAAAAAGAGACGCATATGCGCTGCAAATTGTGAAAGAGACGGCTGAATATCTTGCGATAGGCATTACGTCCCTTGTGCATACTATAGACCCTGATATTGTGGTTTTAGGTGGTGCGATGGACTTTGGCGGCGGCAGCACGGATACAGGCAAGATGTTTCTGGGTCACATTCGTTCCCGATTTTCGGAACTGACCTTTCCGGTTTTAGCAGAAAACACCATCATTGATTTTGCAACACTTGGAAGCGACTCTGGCTTTATTGGAGCCGCAGGTGTTGCTAGGGCACAATTTGGTCAAAACTGACCAAAAATAAACAGAGCAGAACAGCAGTTAGAGCCTCTCTACTACGATATGAATCTCAAGAACATCCGTAATTTCTGCATTATTGCCCACATTGACCACGGCAAAAGCACGCTGGCGGATCGCCTGTTGGAATACACCGGTACGGTTACCAAACGGGAAATGAAGGAACAGCTGCTCGACGACATGGAACTCGAAAGAGAACGCGGTATCACGATCAAAGCCCGCACGGTGAGCATGCAATATACGCATGGAAATGAGTCCTACGAGCTTAATCTGATTGATACACCCGGGCATGTAGATTTCCAGTATGAAGTTTCCCGATCACTGGCTTGTTGCGAGGGAGCTCTGTTGCTAGTGGATGCTTTTCAGGGTATCGAAGCACAGACCGTAGCCAATGCTTACAACGCGATGGATCAGGAATTGCACATCATTCCTGTCATTAACAAGATTGACCTCACCCATGCCCGCGTAGATGAAATTATCGAAGAAATCGAACAAACTTTGATGATGGGTGAGGATGAGATTCAAAAGGTCAGCGCCAAGGCTGGTCTGGGAATCGATGAGCTCCTTGATGCTGTAATTGGAACAATCCCACCTCCTGAAGGTGGTGTAGATGAACCGTTACAGGCGATGGTGTTCGACTCTCACTACGACGAGTACCGTGGCGTGATCACGTATGTTCGTGTTATGAATGGCACGATCAAGAAGGGACAAAAAATCCGGTTTCTTGGTACAGAGTCAAATCACGAAGTTCTGGAACTTGGCCAGTTTGCTCCTCAGCAAAGACCTTGCGAGGAATTACACGCTGGTCAGGTTGGTTATTTGATCTGTAATATCAAATCACTTGAATTGGTAAACATCGGTGATACTGTCAGCACGGCGAATGCAAGTGCAGAACCGCTGGAGGGTTATCAGCCACCTAAACGCATGGTGTATTGTGGCCTGTATCCATCTGACGGCCAGGACTTCAAAGAACTTCGTGATGCGTTGGAGAGACTGGCGATTAATGACCCTAGCTTTGAATTTGAACCGGAAACTTCAGACGCATTAGGATTTGGTTTTCGATGTGGATTCCTTGGTTTGTTGCACATGGAAATCGTCCAACAGCGACTCGAACAGGAGTCGGATATTGATCTGGTCCAAACTGCCCCAAATGTGACGTATGAATTGACACTGCGGAATGGCGAGACCAAGGTAATCCACAGACCACAAGAAGTGCCGGATTCCGGAGATATAGAGGAATTCCGACAGCCGATCGTAAAGGTGAACTTCGTCGTACCGGCCGACTATATCGGTGCCGTTATGAAGCTTTGTCAGGATCGTCGCGGAGTTCAAAAGGCGACAGAGTATTTGTCACCAACGCGAACAATGATCACGTACGAGTTGCCATTGGCAGAAGTGATCTATGATTTGCACGACAAGCTAAAGAGTGCAACGCGTGGATACGGGACCATGGACTACGAAGTGATCGGCTACTTCCCAGCGGACCTCGTTCGCATGGACATTCTGGTAAACGGAAACAAAGTGGATGCTTTGAGTGTTATATGCGATCGAAATGATGCCGACCGTCGCGGTCGTGCAGTGTGCAAGAAACTCAAAGAAGAAATCGACCGTCACATGTTTGAAGTTGCTGTGCAGGCTGCGATCGGTGCCCGTGTGATCGCGCGAGAAACAGTACGTGCCTTAAGGAAAAACGTTACTGCCAAGTGTTACGGCGGTGATATATCCAGAAAGCGAAAGCTATGGGCTAAGCAGCGTGAAGGTAAGAAACGTATGAAGTCCATTGGCAGTGTCGATATTCCGCAAAAAGCATTTATGGCCGTGTTGGACACGGGGGCAGAAAAACGCTGATATTCATGCTTGGGCGTCAGCATTCTGAATTGGTAAGCTGAACCAAATGGAAAGCTCAGATACAGCCAGACGACAACCGTTTTTTCGCCTTTCAATTCTCGTACTACTTTTTGGTTTGTCGACCGTGCTTTTGACGTGGAAACCACCCACGGTTCCGCGCACAAAGACCCGAGTCCTAAGTGGGTCGATGGCACCGTTCCTCCGCGGCCCTCATCTCAAGTTCATCTGCGAATCGTGTTCGTTCTCCTATGACACAGACCCAGTGCTGGTCAGTTCACAAACTTACAGTCGTTGCCCCAATTGTGGTCACATGAATGAAACAGATGGAATTGCACATCAAGGTGATGTCGTCAGCTTGTTCGAAGGCGATAGCGTCCAACCAAGTCGCTGGGACGTCATTGCCTTTCGCCGCAATCCGGACAGGATACAGGAAGGGGAGAGTGATGTGGCGATCAAACGGGTCGTTGGGTTACCCGGTGAAACCGTTGCTTTTGAAGGCGGCGAGTTGTACCTAAATGACGAGCTTTACCAAAAGGACTTTGGTGAATTCTTTACTTTATCGACTCTTGTTCATGATAGTGATTTCAAGCCATCGGATTTTGATCCCGCTGACGAACAGGAATATGTAGAAGCTCCCGCCGGCCAATATAACAAGCAGGGATCAAACTGGACTTTCCAGAATTCCCAATGGACATGCACTCCTGTTTCAGACGACTTTGATACCTGGCTGCAATATCACCAGCAGTATGTTGTAAACGGATTAGTGTTTCCAGCAGAAATAAGTGTTGGTTCGTATATGCTTGATTTCAATCCATACAATCAACATGCAGATCGCTTTCCGATGTACCACGTCTATGACCTTCTCGCTCACGTCATTATCGAGACAGACGGACTGCAACGCCTGGGACTTCGTGTGTCGGACGTCGTGCTGGATCTGCAGATTAGTGATGGGAAATATGCTATTAAGCAGTACGGTGGCGAGGATGTATCACTGCAGTCTGTAGGGCCGATTGATTCCGGAGCTGTTCAATTGAGGCTTGGTCGGATTGATGGGAAGGCATGGTTGCAAGTGGGAGATCGCGATCCTGTGAGCTTTGATATGCCATTGATTGAGGCCCTTGAAGACAGGGATCAGGATTGGGTGAATCTTGTACCGCTAAGCTTAGCCGCTGGTGGTGGAAGAGTGTCGCTACAGCGATTTCTGCTGTATAGAGACGTATATTGGCTGGATGCGGAAAGCAGAAATGAACTGTTTAAGTTCCCAAACGCACTTTCAAATGGCGAGTGGTTCGTAGTAGGAGATAATCTCGTTCAGTCCGTTGATAGCAGGCATTGGCGGGCACCGGTTACTCGCAAACAGCTCCTATCATTGGTCAAGCGAGTGAACNTGGAGTAGCACNGATTTACCCATCATCGGATGTCGGCGGTATATACCTGCCTGTGGTAATCGTGTAACATCCGGAANTGAACGTAATGCGTGTTTTTCGCGTATCAATTAGCACCTACCGCAACTTATACATCTCGTGATGCAGGTGTGATTTCNACTCAAACAAGCTCCTTTTTTTCAGTAATTACAAGACGTGAAACTATTTGTAAAAAGAGCTCCCGATTCGCAAGTTAGCTCGACACGTGACTCAGTAGAGTCGGTGGTGGTTGCTATCATTCTTGCCCTCCTGTTTCGTGGATTCATAGTGGAAGCCTTTGTGATTCCGACGGGATCGATGGCAGAGGGACTGCATGGTAGACACATGGACGTTGACTGTCCGGAGTGTGGGTTCCAGTATCAAACAACAGCCAGCGACGAAAATGCTGACGAGATAGATCTCAAACTTGTTGCAACAGGGAAATGCCCCGTTTGTCGTCATGTACATCGATATGATCGTGANGNGCCAAATCAGCGTAGTTTTTCCGGAGATCGGATCCTCGTAAACAAATTGTCATACGTGTTTGGTGACCCGCAACGCTGGGATGTCATCGTATTTAAGTTTCCCGGCAACGCAACTCAGAATTACATCAAGCGACTCATCGGTCTACCAGGTGANCAAGTCCGNATATTCAATGGCGATATCTACACCNGGCCGCTTAATGAATCGGAGTCACAGTTTGTTATCGCGAGAAAACCGGCGCGTAAACAACTCACCATGATGCACAAAGTACATGATTCGGAATACCGTTCTCGTACGCTAAACCTGATTCGATATCCGTACCGATGGCGCAAAGTCGGCTTTGAAGCAGTCGATAAGTACGATGGCCCGTGGTCCGATCAGGATGGTAATTTTCCGTTTGTAACCGATGGTTCGNATGATGGCGATCAATTCATCAATTACTACCATATTCCGTGCCGGCAAGACTGGTGGAATGAGATCAATCGTCGGCTTGCTGGATATTGGGAAGCTGTCGAGAGTGGTGATATGACCACAGCTAACAACATTCTGATGCGCAGTGAATTAGTTGGAAAAATACCGCATCCACAACATTCATCGATCGTGTTGGACTTCGTGGCATACAACAACTATTCGTTTTTCAATTACGGGCGTAAACCAGATGCCNTCATAGATTCCAATGCCAGAGAACAAGTAGTGCGTGACAAGGCTGACGGTGTCCACTGGGTTGGAGACTTATGTGTTGAAACAGATATCGACATCGATTCAGACTCGGGAGAGTTGGTGCTTCAGATTATTGAAGGAATGATTGCCCATCAGTGTCGAATAGATGTATCAACAGGAACCGCCACGCTGGTGATTGATGACGGCCGGCAGTTATTCACNGACGCAGAAGGGAATACAAGTTCGACGGTACAGGGTACTACCAGTTTAAATGGNCCNGGATCGTACAACATTCGATTNTCCAACTTCGATGACGAGCTACGCCTTTGGATCAACGACTCACTTGTGGAATTCGACACACCTTCAACATTTATTCCACGAGAAGCACCAGTTCCGAATTGGACGAAAGATAACCCTGGTGACAAGTTACCNCTTGGTATTGCTTCAAATGGNCTAGCTATGAAGATCAAAAATGCCAGAGTCTACAGAGATGTCTATTACATCGCGCAGACGGGTCACAGCCTGGGTAGTGATTATCAGCCATTCCTGCGNAACCACGGGGACTTCGACTATCTGNANCCCGGTGAGTCGCGTGAGCAGTTAACTGAAGAGGAGNTGACCTACCGTGCTCGCAAACGGCTGTTTGATAGTCGCGCAGAGTTAATCCTGGATGTACACGAAGACCACTTCTTACCACTTGGTGATAACAGTCAGCAAAGTTCTGACGGAAGAGGGTGGTCTGCTAACCAAGCACTTCATCGTCGGTTACTAATTGGTGAAGCACTTATGGTCTACTGGCCTCACGGTTGGCGATATAACTGGACACTTGAAGCTCCAGTCATTCCGAACTTTAAGGAATTCCGCGTAATCCGTTAGAATGAAGCAAGCCTGATTGCATGAGGCAATCAGCAAACACCAGCCATGTGGTTTCAAGGAGGAACCAAAGTCCATGCCGCTTCTTGAAGTAGACGGACTCGTGAAGTCATTCAAACGCCGCCGCGTTGTAGATGGTGTGAGCTTTCATATTAATGAAGGCGAAATTGTTGGCTTGCTCGGCCCCAATGGTGCAGGGAAAACCACGAGTTTTCGCATGACGTGCGGATTNCTTGAACCGGATGAAGGCACCGTTACTCTACAGTCAAAAGATGTTACCGATTGGCCAATGCACCGGCGAGCCAAGGTTGGCGGTATGGGTTACCTAGCTCAGAAGCCGAGTATTTTTCAAAAGCTTTCGGTGGAGAAGAACTTGCTGTTGATGCTCGAATTAGTTGGCATCAAGGGTAAGGCAGCTAAGTTGCGGTGCACCGAATTACTAGAACAATTCAAGATTCCTCATATTCGCAAGACGAAATCTGCGAAGGTATCCGGAGGTGAGCGGCGACGACTTGAAATCGCTCGTTGTCTCATATCCGACCCACGTGTCATCATGCTGGATGAACCATTTGCCGGTGTTGACCCGATTCGTGTTCAGGAGATCCGAAGCATCTTGTTGGCGCTGAGAGATGATGAAGGAATTTCAATTCTGATTACTGATCACAATGCCGAAGCAATTCTACAGACGGTGGATCGCTGTTATGTGATTAACGAAGGACAAGTGCTATACCATGGCACACCGGAAGAAGTAAAACAACATCCGGAAGTGCGGCAAAAGTACCTTGGCGATATGGACGACATCGTATCGACACGACCTATATCAAGGTCGGCTTAAGCAAGTAACGATGGCATGCCGCCACGTCTGGTATTGCATCTCTCACCCTCTCCAAGAGGTTTGATTCTTGGGTTACGATGAAGTTTCACGCCTGATGGCGTGTGCTAAGTCTCTCTACGAAATGCGAATTTAGCATGTCAATAAACCAGTGATATTTGCAGCCTAGAATTACAAAACCGGAATCAAGAATCATGAGCGACCCATATTTCCAACAGATGTTTGCTGATCGCATTGGCGGTGTTAACTATGGGAAAGGCACGGAAATCTATAAGTTTGAGAAAATCAAGCGAGCTAAGCGAAAGGCGATTGCAGAGAATCCAGATCGAGAGTTGTTGGACTTCGGTATTGGTGAAAATGATGCACCAGCGGCGGAGAGCGTTCGCAATGTCATGGCCGAAGAAATTCATAAGCCCGAGAATCGTGGGTACGCAGATAACGGCATTGATGAATTNAAGCAAGCTGTCAGCCGCTTTATGCAGAGAAACTTTAATGTAGCCTTAGACCCTGCAACAGAGATAAATCACTGTATAGGNAGTAAAACAGCTCTTTCGATGTTACCAGCCTGTTTTATCAATCCTGGTGATATCACGTTGATGACCGTTCCAGGTTATCCTGTGGCCGGTACGCATACAGGATATTACGGAGGAACGGTATACAAGCTACCCTTGCTGCAAGAAAACAACTTCTTCCCGGATCTCGACGGGATTCCAGCGGATGTAGTTAGTAAAGCCAAGTTNTTGGTGATCAACTACCCCAACAGCCCCACAGGAAAACTGGCAACCAAAGCGTTCTTCGAAAAGGTCGTTCAGTTTGCCAAAGAAAATAANATCGTTGTCGTACAGGATGCAGCACACGTGTTACTGACCTTCGATGGCGAACCGATGTCCTTCCTTGAAACCCCCGGTGCTCGGGATGTGGGCGTGGAAGTCCATTCGCTTTCCAAAGGGTTTGACATGATCGGATGGCGAATAGGTTGGGTGTGCGGAAATCCACTGCTTGTTCAGGCCTTTTCCGACGTTAAGGATAATTGCGATTCAGGNCAGTTTATTGCCATTCAGAAAGCAGCAGCTGCAGCGTTAGATGATGATGCAATTCCGCNACAAGTCAGGTCCAAGTACCGTCGCCGCATGGAAAAGCTTGTCGAAACGCTTACGAAGTGTGGATGGCANTGTGAGTTTCCCGGTGGTTCATACTTTCTGTACACCAAAGCACCCAAAGGCATTCAGGGCAGCCACACATTTTCAAATGCTGAGGATGCCAGTCAGTATCTAATCACAGAACAGGCAATTGTGACCGTTCCATGGGATGATGCCNGATCGTTTTTGAGATTCTCCGTAACCTATGTAGCAGATGATGAAGCAGCAGAAGATGCGTTGATGGCCGAGACTGAAGCGCGCCTGAAAGACATCCCGTTTGAGTTTTAATCACAAATCAAATCACAGCAGATGACGTGCTTTGATTTCAAGATACTGATTAACAAGCGGTGCAGTTAAATCTTCGGGATACACATCCAGTGCTCTAATCCCCTGCTGNTCAAGTGAGCTTATCACCTGATGTCGCCAGTTTAGAATTTCGGCGGCGGCCGCACTTTTGAAAATNTCATTCCGCTGATTTGCTGCATTGAACATCTCNTGNTCTCTCAGCAATACAGAAATTGGTAGGTGACGTGTTGAAGCGGATTGCATGTAAGACTGGATCTGTTGTGAATTTACTTCATCAATCACATTCGTGATTAAGATTACGAGTGCCCTTCGATTGCTACGACGGGCAAGATATTGAAAGGCCTCGTCATATCGGCTTTCTACCATTTCCGGAAATTCATCAAAGGATGCATGCAGTAGNCGGTTAAGGTGTTTCTTTCCTGAGCCAGGGGGTATGAACTTGTGAATTCGGTCTGAGAAACAGATCAATCCGACGGAGTCACCTTGAGTNAAGGCGACATGGCTCAGCATCAACATGGCGTTAAATGCATGGTCCAGATACGTGTGTCCTTCAGAGTGATTGGTCATCATTCTGCCGCAATCAACAAGAAATATCACGCGTTGATTCTGATTTGATTGAAAATCTCGTACGATCAGTTTGCTGTGACGGGCAGTAGCTCGCCAGTCCACCGTGCGATAATGGTCATCTCGGGAATAGTCTCTCAATCGTTCGAATTCATTGTCTTGCCCGACTCGTCTGATTCGACGAACTCCCAGTGCATTGAGCCGGTTTGAACGTGCAAGAAGAGTGTAATGGGAGACTTGTTGCAGGTCAGGGAATACGTTGATGATCGTCCTGCATGGCACCCTNATTACGCGTTTAAACATGNGCAAGNCACTCGTTACCTGGACGTAAATACAATTAAGTGGNAACTCACCACGTTCGTTGGCACGCAAAGTGTAATTGAACGACATCCCCGTTTCTGGCGGAATTATGTCAGCAAATAGATTAGGAATCGCCTCAAACGACTCTGGCACGTCGTCGCGAATTGCTACTCGCTTGCTGGTTGTGCCATCATTGTGGACGACAAAGGAAACATCCAATTCCTTTGATAGTGATGCGACCCNTAGATGTTCTCGTTGAGCCCGAAAATGAGAGCTCTTAGCCAAAGTGAACAGATCTAGAAATGGAATCACAATAAGTGCGATATCCACGATTAACACGAACGCGATCAAGTCCGGCTGAAAAGCGGTGAGTAACGCCAGTAGGCATGGGACGCCAGCTAAGATCAGAAATCCCCAGTTCGGGNATACATCACGCCGCGCAAGGATCAGTAACGGCACAATGACTGCGACTAACGTCAGCCAAGGGAAAGCCTGTANCAGGTCAACTCCTTGTTGGATTTGAGTGGTGTCCATTTTAGACTCGCGGTACTTCGACGGTTCGAATCATATCNCTGAGGATGTTGTCTACAGATTGACCTTCAACCTCTAGTTCCGGCGCGAGTAGTACCCGATGCCGTAGAGTTGGCAGTGCCAATTGAACAACGTCATCGGGAATGGCATATTGTCGCCCTTGGAATGCAGCAAGCGTTCTTGCGCCTTGCATTAGAGCCAGCCCGGCACGAGGTGATGCACCCATGTAAAGCTGAGGCCACGTTCGTGTAAGTCTTACNACCTTGTTGATGTAATCGACTAACGCCGGTTCCACTAAGACCTCACCCGTTTCCTTGGTGACNGCAACAATTTGCTCAGGTGATGCAATGCTCTCCAATTCGTTTGAAAGCCGACTGTTAATATCAATCTGCTCACTGTGCATTTTNAAAATATCGGCTTCTTGCTTTTCCGTCGGATAATCCACCATTAACTTGAACATGAAGCGATCAAGCTGAGCTTCGGGCAAGTTNTAAGTTCCNTCTGACTCGATTGGATTTTGGGTAGCGATGACCAGGAACGGTGCTTCCATAGGATAGGTTTCACCATCANCCGTTNCCCGCCGCTCCTGCATGATTTCCAACAGTGCGGCGTGAGTTTTCGCCGGACTTCGATTGATTTCATCCGCCAGCAGTAATTGTGTGAAAACAGGGCCGGGATAAAATGTGAATTCCTGAGTCTTCATATTGAAGATCGGAGCACCGGTTATGTCTGAGGGCATTAAGTCAGCNGTGAATTGGATCCGGCCAAAGTCGCAGCCAAGTATATGTCCAAGTGTGCGTACGAAAAGAGTTTTACCCAACCCTGGGACACTCTCAATTAGTACATGTCCGCCGGAGAATAAAGCGACCAACGATCCGACGACCAATTCATCCTGCCCGACAAANATCTTGCCAACNTCTTTTGTTACNGCCTGAAATAACCTNCGGGTTTCCGTATCACTTCCCCGCGTAGACTCCATGTCGATAGAGATCTTACCGATAGCATCTAAAACGGGTGCATTTACAGGAGCAGTTTGCTGAACNACTGGTTGTTGTACCAGCGTTTGAGCTGCGACTGGCGCCGCTGCTGGTTGCGTGGATGGTACTTGTATATTGGTTTGGCACTTTGGGCACTGAACCTGAGATCCTTGAAATCCCGCAGGCAATGAAAGCACTTGCGAACAGGTTGGGCAGCTAAATGTAGGTGATGAGGCCATTTGTTACTCTCGTTGCTACTCAGTTAGTCATTTGATACATGTTGGTCGTAATACCGAATTGTCGATGCAGCGTGTTGGGTGTCGCGCGTCTTATGTAGAAGGCCACCCACGGCATCTATATGTCGTCCGAAATTCCGAATATCTCGATTTTCGTGCTGATGATCCACGACGGTTGAAACGGTAAATCGTTCTCTTGCTCTTCCGAATACCGGGAATCTGAGAAAACAATAAATGAGTCCTGCGATGCACAGGTGAATNAGGATTAGTCCAAGGGGATTTGTCATTAGTAAGTTGAAAAAGCCAGGTCGCTGTTCACGGTCTGGTCTATTTGGATTGGCTGATGGAGGTGGATTTCCGCCCATNGATGGCCCTCTTTGCCTGCTTTCAACAAACGTCACCTGAAGATCTTCGCCACAGAAATCAATGATCTTACCCGCTAGTTTTCGATGCTCATGATTGATAAGTGAGTAATTCAAGAGAAATGAGCCGTTTTGCGCGACGAGTACACTACTATCTTGGTAACCAAAGGGCCTCATACGAAATAGAAGTGGTGTGTCTTCAGCTAATATCAAGTCTTCATACTTCCAGCCTGAATTATTGAAATCGCGGTGTTGAATCTCGCCACGTATTGCTATTTCGCATTTGTCGATTTCGATGCCATCGAGCCAGTATGAATCAGATGCGGTAAGATCACGCACGAATCTATTTGATCGTGACATATCGATCGTAAACCAATCGAGCTCCTGTGTTTCGGGTGTTCGTTGACGTAATGCTTCATGGCGTATTATGGCCTGATTGAATCGTTGTTGTGCATTTGCTTTGGTATCGCCGCTGGAGGATCNTATGACTTTACTCCAATACGGCAATTCACCATCATAGTCCCGACCNATATAGATAAGTGTTTTTCCNGTTTCTTCTCGTATCCATGATTCAAACCACNTGCGTTCCTGNTCATTGGGACCCAAAAAGCTGTCCGGCGCCCATATGATGACATCGCTTGAGCGAACGCGGCTATCAAGCCGAGTCGAAAANCGGACATTATGCCCGGCCGATTCGAACATGTTTGCAAATACTGCAGTGCCGTTGACGCTGTATCTACCTTCGGACTTTACACCTTCCCCGTATGTTGAGTCGAAAGGAACGGCTCCCTCTTCTTCTTCGTCGCATCCTACAATTGCCAGTGATGCCAATAGAATCATCATCAAATACCAGAAGCGCTTCATGCCTGAACACCTCCGGGCAGCGATCGGTGGAATTCATCGATCTGCAACCAGCATTCATCGAATTCGGTTTTNGATATTTCCTGATCTCCGAAAAAGACATCTTCGAAGCAATATACGGTGTTCGACAGAAGGTTTTTTAGACNTGGCAGCCTGACCAATTCTCTTAGATATTGATGGTTTGTTTTGCCTCGGGTCAGGTTGATGCAACGGTGTTTATCTAGTTCGAGCAATTGATAACTGAATAAGTAGACGATTGCCTGATTGAAATCACCGTTTGCATAACACTGCCTGATGCGATCGAGCAAGGTTGCTGGGGCTAAGTCTAATTGGAACGGTAATTCTTCAGCTCGTTCATCAAGATCCGCGGCATCATCAGCACTTACCGCTGTCGCTTTTTTGGGCTGCTTCTCTCGGTTGATAATCGCGTAGACAATCGCGATTACGACCGCAATCACGACCAATCCAACGATGATGTACACCAAAACCTGCATGAAGGTGCCGGAAATGCCAAAGCTGATTCCNCTAAAATCCGGCGCCTCGAAGTCGGGATCATCAAAATCCGGACTTTCAAATTCACCGCGATCCCGATAGGAAGGATTACTGGCGTTGTTTTCATTGAAGAAGCCATCGCGTNACTGGCGTTCCCGGCTTCTCTCGGCAAGCCGTNTGAACATCTCACGTATAGCTCGCTGTGTGCGNGGATCGTTGGCGATTCGTTTTAATGTTTCCTCATCAAATTGTTCCCCCATCCTTTTGGCATAGTCCCCCATCCGCTCGATCTGGCGTCTGGCTTGTTCACGGGTAGCCGGATCATCCAGATATCGCTCAATCTTTTTGAAGTCTATGTTCGACTGGGTTAACTCCTGATCAAACGGAGAATCTCTATTGCCGTTACTCTGGTCTTGAGACCATTCGTGTAACCGTTGCATCTGCCGTTCAAAGGCTTCTCTTTTGGTCGGGTCATTCAGAGAGCGCTCGAACTCACGAATNTCAAAGTTCTCATCCATCCATTTTTCATCAAATGGAAGCTCATCCGGATCGATGTCTTCAAACCGTTTTGCAAATTCTTGCATGTCTTGTTCGAGTTGACGACGTAATTCCGGGTCTTGTAGATACTCTTCGAGACGATCGAAATCCAGATCTTCGTTCAGAAACTCATCATCGAAAGGCATTTCGTTGTCGATGAGTGATTCGTCATCTAGTGGGCCAAGCGGAATGGACTTAAATTGATCACCCTGCTGGTCGTACCACGGTAGCTTACCTTGCTGCTCGAGCGCCTTTCGCCCGATTTCAACGTAGTCACGATCCTGTGCAGACCCCGCAGCAGCCGGCAAAATCAGGATGCAGAGCGTCCACAGTAGAACGGACATCGAATTGGATAGTTGGAATTTCATGCCGATTGGGTGGTCATACGTTTCCGAGCTGGATTCGCTCTTTCATTTTCTCTGCTTCAGCACGAATGAGTAGTTCGGCTTCCCAGCCTTCCATTTCAATACGCACATCCAGGTAATTTAGAAATCGCACGATGGAGAGGAATCCAGCAGCCATCCACATGCTAATCGGTAGTCCCCATCGTAAGACCCATAAAGTTGTTTGATGTTGATTTACAAACGTAGTCGCGAAAAAGATCATGCCGCCGATTAGGCTGGTCGTGATAATCATCGACATGATCATCCCACTCATAACGCGACCTCCTATCCCAGTGCGACTGCGATGAATCCCCCTACTCCGTTTACTCAATGTGATTTGTTGTTTGGACTTTTTAAAGAGTGGAGTCTTTTCAAGCAAAATGATCTCAAAGATAAAAGGTCTCACCATCCTTAAGATTACAACATAAAGAGTTATCAAAACCAGTAAGCCAATGTGGTCTTCATAGCTCCNGTGATTTCGANTTGCGATCCCCTGCGCCACCAGTAGTCCCGGAATGATTCCACGTAAACAACCGACACTCCAAAATAAAACTCCAAACCGCGCAAGTGATTCCGATATGAGTTTTCGTAGGGATGACTCGACACCAAAGACGATTTGTCCAAGCAAAACAACCGAAAGAACAGACANGATGGGTGCTTGGATGATGACCAAACAAATCATGGTGGTGATGAATGGAGCCTTGATGATGTCAGCATATGCAATCTTATACTCCGGGCTATCAAGATGCACGAACGACGTATATTCAGAGTCGATCAGAAGAAGATGACTAATTAAAAAGTCATTTAGAAAGAGCATAGGGGCGATGACAACGAGCATCGCCAAGGCCAGTCGTATTGGATATGTCCGTATCACATGGAGTGAAAGGTCCATCAGTTCGTAGGTCTTGCGTCGCCGAATCGCGATTCTAGGGTTATCGAATTTCATGACGACCTCCCTGTCGAACGCCAAGCACAACGAAATAGCCGATGATGCTAATCAACGATAGGATCATGATGGTAAATCGCACCCAATAAGGAGCATTTGACGGTGCAATCCACCCTTCAATAAAAGCTGCCAGAACCATCATGACAACGGCACANCCAATAATTGGGATCGTCTCAACACCGTTTTTTTGCAGGGATGCTTTGCGGGTGAGTCCCTTGGTGTTGATCCACGACATCCCGAGTTTGACGCCAGCGGCAGTAGCAAGAATCAGAGCAGCAAACTCAAAGACCAGATGGCCAGTCGCCCAGTTAACCAGATTGTTATAAACGTCGACCGGCGNATCAGGTCTCGCGTAGTAGCCAAACGTGCCACCAAACAGATACGAATTGAACATGGTAAAGACGAGTCCGGGAATGATGAGGATTCCCTCGACAAANGTCTTTAGGCACAAGTTGACATTATTCCAGATATAGAAACCAGGGCTGTCGAGNGTTGCNTGACGTCCACCTTGCAGGTCAATCCCAGCATCCGAGTGCATTTGGTCAACACTCCCAATGAAATCCGAGAGTATTGGCTGGTTGTCAAACTGTGGCCACAGTGTGTCTTCATATGAAAGCCACATGCTTAGAAAGAACATGCCCCAAAACAATACGAATACGACTCTTACAGATCTATCATGAAACACTCGGTGTGGCACGTCATACATTAAGACCGGTAACCAGTTAGATAGCCGCATGCGGTCTGTGCGATAGAGTTGATTGTGTGACTGGGCTACCAGATCGTGTAGATATTGAACTGTATCCGGCGGCAGTGAATAGGAATCTGCCAGTGCCAGATCTGCACACGCTGCTCGGTAAAGGGCTGCGAAGCGNTTCATCTGTGCCCCAGTGAGCCTTTGTCGACTTCCGTACTGGAAGGAGTGAACGTATTGTTCTAATTCACTCCATTGNGGCTGTCGCTTTTCAATTAATTCTGCTGCCTTCATTGGATTCCACCTTGCTGTGCAAATGGCGTGGATGTAGACAGCGAGCCAGCTTGCGTGAGGTACTGACTCATTGGTACGATTTGTTCCGTTGGTTCTGAAAAGAATGCCATGCGATACAACGCACACAGNAGTAAATCATAACTCTGAACGCGAATACCAAGTTGTTCGCATAATGGTTGTCCGAGATGGTGAGAGATTTCTTCTCGACGAGGCTGACTTAGCCATCCACGTTGTCCNACGTAATGGGCTAATGCCTGTGCCATACTACGTGGGACGGCGAAACTCTGCGGGATGGCATGGATGATCTGCTCTATGCCNGGTTCATTTAATTGAATGGCTGGTCGAGTAACACTGGCTTCNGCATCAATTACCATGGTTCCCGAGACGAGATCNCCGAGGCGCTGAAANNGACGGGACATCGTCATAACGACAACAGCTAGTAGGCCGGTCGGAATCAGAAACATATCCTGATTGATATCGGAATTAAAGAATGAGAGCGGCACCAGCGGAAATAAGTCTGCATCCCGNAGCAGATTTCGCACGACNGCTTGCATAAAGCTGACGGGTTTNCCATCGGTCGTGGCAACACGAATTCCAACGATCTTCTTACCAATGGTTTGCCCGTTTCTCCATGCTTCTAAGACAATGAAATATGCCCATCGGACGAAAAACACAAAGAAGAGAACAAACCCCATGCCGCCCCCACCTCCCATTTGCATGAAGGCGACGAGGATCATCAGTATGAAAACAAACAACCCAAGTATTAGCGAGTCGAGTAANAANGCGCCNGCACGACGAAATGGGCCAGCAAGCCGGTAACTGAANTGGATATTTTCCGGCGTAATGATCGAAACGCTGGTATCCAATGGTTGANGTTGTTTTGCCATAGCCGGCGGGAATCTGTTGTTTGCTGGGGGCTACTGTCTTGCGTCATTCGNGTGACAACTACTGTATATCATTTTGATTGAAATCCGGTTCGAAATCAAAATATCCTTTNCTGCAGANTTGCGATCCACCTGTCCCNGTTATTGAAATATGTGTGTTTCCGTGTACAACCAAATGAACATACATTCGATTAGATTTACAGGAAATGATGAGATATGAAGCTTGATGGAAAACTNGCTGTCGTTACCGGTGGTGGCACAGGCATTGGCTTAGGTATTGTTCACGCCTTTGCAGCTGAAGGCTGTAAAGTTATTATTTGTGGTCGCCGTGAAGAGCCACTCAAAGAGGCTGCAGATGCATGGTCCGGCAACGGAGAGATCTTGTATCACACGTGCGACGTATCCTGTAAGGAAAGNGTGAAAGAATTCTTCGATTGGGTGAAAGAGACCTCCGGTGTACCGGACATCCTTGTGAATTCAGCAGGTACGAATATCCCAAACCGAACTATCGCTGAGATGGGNCAAGATCAATGGGATCAGGTCATGGCGATTAATGCGAGTGGTTCGTACTACTGTATGTATGAAGTACTAAGCGAAATGCGAGAGCGCAAGGACGGCTTGATCATAAATATTTCTTCGACATCTGGTATTCGCGCGTCTGCATTGGGCGGAATTGCATACTCCGCATCTAAATTCGCTGTTGCTGCACTAGGCATNTCAGCAGCAAACGAAGTGGCTGCTGATAACGTGAAAATTACAAATATCTATCCTGGNGAAGTTGATACCCCGATTCTTGCGAAACGTCCNGCGGCTGTCACCGAGGAACATCGGGCTCGCATGCTNAAGCCGGAATCATTAGGGCACTTGGCATTATCAATTGCACTACTGCCGCAGGGCGCGCATGTACCGGAGGTTACGATTAAGCCTCTGCTTCAAGAATTCATGTAAATCGNANACGNAACATAAAAAAAGAGCCGGNGGCTAGTAATTAGCNNCCGGCTCTTTTTTGTATTTAATCATCACATCAGCCGCTAGCTGACTTCCCATGTGTCTCCGGCATTAAAGAGTGCATCGAGTTCACCGGTACCCTTTTGTTCACGAGCTGCTTTGATCTGGCCGTTGAGCATATCGTCGTAAACCGGAGCATCTACACTTCGGAATACACCGATTGGCTCTGGAAATTCCGGTTGTCGCATTCGTGCAAGCAGAAAAGCGAGTGTTGGTTCAGGTGCCTTCTCATCATGGAATAGCAGGTCATCTTCGGTAATGCCTTTGCCAAGCTCAACGACTTCCGGTGTGATACCGTTTAGTCGGATTCCTTTGTCTCGGTCTTTACCGAAGATCATCGGTTTACCATGCTCAAGTTCCAAAACGTTGTCGGTCTTCGTTTCCCGATCGGTCGCATATTTGAAAGCACCATCATTGAAGATATTACAGTTTTGATAAACCTCTACAAATGAGGCGCCTTTGTGAGCGGCAGCTGCTAGAAGTGTTTTTCCAAGATGCTTGATGTTCACATCTATTGAGCGAGCGACAAATGCTCCGTCACATCCCATGGCAACGGACAAAGGTGTGAGTGGGTTATCAATCGAGCCCATTGGAGTACTTTTGGTAACCTTCCCTGTTTCTGATGTTGGCGAGTACTGGCCTTTTGTTAATCCGTAGATACGGTTGTTAAACAGGATGATATTTATATCGACATTTCGACGCAAAGCGTGCATCAGATGATTACCGCCGATACTCAAAGAGTCACCATCACCGGTGATTACCCAGACCTGGAGGTCAGGACGCACAGACTTTAGTCCGGTGGCAAACGCAGGTGCCCGCCCGTGGATGCTATGCATTCCGTAGGTATTCATGTAATACGGAAAACGACTTGAACATCCAATTCCGGATATAAAAACAGTCTTCTCACGCGGAAATGCCTGCTCAGCCAGTGCTTTCTTCATTTGGGCCAATATGGAGTAGTCTCCACAGCCAGGACACCAGCGCACGTCTTGGTCGCTACCAAAGTCAGCAGGTTTAAGTACAGGAAGTTCAGTGCTCATTAGTCATCACCATTTTATCGGTGGAGGTCGATTGTTTTGTTTTAAAGGAGTTCGCGAATCTTGGCTTCAATTTCTGTAACCGTAAACGGGCGNCCCTTTACTTTNTTAAGNGTTTCAGCTTCTAACAGGAATTCACTGCGAATAATTGTATTAAGTTGTCCCAGGTTAAGTTCGGGAATGAGTACTTTCTTGAAGTTACCAAGAATAGTCTCCAGATTACGTGGGAAAGGACACAGGTGTCTTAAGTGAGCGTGGCCGACTGAAAGGCCATTACTGACACACCGCGTAACGGCTGTCACACATGCCCCGTATGTACCACCCCAACTCAGAACTAATACATCACCGGACTGTTCGCCGGAAACTTCCTGTTCTGGAATGAATTCAGCAATCTTCTGCACCTTTTCATCACGCAGCTCACACATTCGCTGATGATTGTCAGGGTCGTAACTGACATTCCCGGTGTTCTCTTCCTTTTCAAGCCCACCAATACGATGTTCGAGGCCCTTCGTCCCTGGGATGGCCCATGGACGAGCTAAATCTTCGTTTCGTAGATAAGGCAGAAACGGCTCTGCGTCTTCTTCACGTGGTCCGGGATGTTGAATGTTGATTTCCGGTAAATCAGCAGCATTTGGAATCAACCATGGTTCAGCACCGTTGGCAATATAGCCATCCGACAGCAACAACACGGGAATCATATATTTTGATGCGATTTGCCATGCTTCGATCGCCGTACGGAAGCAATCTGATGGGCTTCGAGGAGCAATAATCGGCAAGGGCGACTCACCGTTCCTACCGTACATTGCCTGGAACAAGTCGGACTGCTCTGTTTTTGTCGGCAGACCCGTACTTGGTCCACCACGTTGGATGTTGATCACAATCATCGGCAATTCGAGAATCATTCCGAGTCCAACGGCCTCTCCCTTTAGTGCGATGCCAGGGCCGCTGGAGGTAGTCATGGCCATCGCGCCGCCAAATGCAGCGCCGATCGTCGAGCACGCGGCGGCGATTTCGTCTTCAGCTTGAAATGTTCGCACACCAAAGTGCTTGTGACGGCTTAGCTCGTGAAGAATATCACTAGCCGGTGTAATGGGATATGATCCCAGGAACAATTCCTTGCCACTAAGTCGTGCAGCCGTAACGCACCCAAGTGCTAAGGCCTGGTTTCCCATGATGTTCCGATATGTACCCGGCTCTAGTTTTGCGGGGGTGACATGGTACGTACTCAGTGCAGATTCTGTAGTTTCGCCGAAGTTCCAACCGGCCTTTAATGCGCGTTCATTCGCACCGGAGATCTCTGGTTTATTCCCAAACTTTTGTTCAATGAACGTAAGAGTTGGTTGCAGGTCGCGGCCATACAGCCAGTAAATAAATCCCATCGCAAAGAAGTTCTTACAGCGGTCTGCAATCTTCGTGCTTAATTCAAGTTCTTCAACAGCTGCACGTGTCAGCGTTGTCATACTGATTTTAATGACTCGATAGTTGTTTTCGAGATCAGGATCATCCAGTGGATTTTCTGCGATATCAGCAAGACGAAAATCTTTATCTGTGAATGAGTCGGTATTCACAACCAGTGTGCCACCTTTACGTAGATCACCGATATTGGTGATGTAAGCGGCTGCGTTCATGACCACGAGCGTGTCGAGTTGGTCACCTGGCGTGAAGATATCTTCTGATGCAAACTGAACCTGGAATCCACTGACTCCTGCGCGCGTGCCTCGAGGTGCACGAATTTCAGCAGGGAAATCCGGGAAGGTTGCTACATCGTTACCTGCTAGTGCAGATGTATTGGTTAATTGGCTTCCTGTCAGTTGCATTCCGTCGCCGGAGTCACCGGCGAGTCGGACGGTTGCACTGGAAATGTTCTCTACAGGGCGGTCGCTAGCATTTACTGGGGCTGTAGTCGACATTGTTGATCCGTTAACTGCTGTAGGTTTGAGTCGATATCAAAGGTGATTGAGCTCTCATAGTATTATTCGCATGTGAGACTACACTATTGAGCGCTTTATGAAAATTGCGTTTTGCAGAGTGAGAATAACGCGATAGTGGTTTAGGTGGGCACATGATCTCATTTGAATGACGGGAAGACAGCGAGCTGATTCCTTTCAGTGCTTACCGTATCAACCATCCAGGTCCATTCAGTACAACAAGACTGTGTGGGTTGGGAGGTCATTCAAACAACTTTCGGCACGATTTAATGCCAATTCACGTTGTTTGAATTCCAGGAATAACCTGACAACGTATCACTTGGTATTAGGAAAAACGGTTTTGTTTTCTCCAGTTGTAATAGCGTAAGTTATACCCTCCTTAACTAGAAATTTACCACCTTACATAGATCCTTAGAACCACAGTTTTAAGAGTTTTTTCATTAAAAACTCATCGGCGATAAATCACTGCTTCTTGTAGAAATTCGATAGGTCGAATCCGCCGCGTTGTTCTTCTTCAAGTAACTTAACCCGTTGGGACAACTGCTCTAGCAATCGGGTCATTTGTANTATNTGNTGCTTGGAACCATCATCCGGTTTTGGTTTAGGAACGGTTGGATAGCCCAGATGACGTTGAAGTGCAGCAAACAGATATAGTGGATCGTTTTGCCGATTCGCAAAGGCCACTTTGCCTTCTTTTTCATCAAACAGGATCGAGTGATCTTTCAAGTCCACTTCACGGCCAAGCTGTCGCTGTTGATTTACGAAGAACCAACTACGGGCATAGATTAAGTCAGCAATTTCTACGATTCCGATTTGTCGTCTCACTATTAAGATCCACTCTTTCCAGTGTTCGTCAAAGTGATCGTCATTAGCAATTGCAGCGAGTCCTTGATCATATGTAAGGCGATTTCTACACAATGCCTCAAATTCATACATAAATAATCCCTGCCGACTCGGTGTCTTAGCACGGTATTCCGCTTCTCGCTGAAGGATTTCAATGGCAACACGGATGTCGAACCGGCCACGGTCGCTTTCTGCTTCTGACATCAAATAAGTCTGAAATGGTGAGAAGTAGTGCCTGAGTTGCTGCATAGCCGGGTACATTGTGCCGCTATGCTTCAACTCGGCGAGCATATAGTCAATTGCCATTGGAAGTTTGGTCGTGGCAAGAGTTTCAGCACGTAACTGTTCGAGAATCTCCTGCATCGGAATATTCTCTGGTAGACGCTTAGAGATTACTTCGAAGAAGTATGCCTGCTCAATATATTCTTCGCGGTTTAGCATGAATGATCTTGTGATCTTGTAATTAATACAATCGGCATGAGTGTAACCATGGCGATGTTGGTATGCGTATTACCGAAACTCACTAACTATGCGGCTAGCTACTACCACGTTTATAATACAAGGTACCCATTAGAGTTACATGGCACCCAGTGTAGTTACAAACTGTATTNTGACATCGCCATTAACNNTTGTCATANGAAAGTNCCCAACAAATGACACATGAGTTTTCGTCAGTCCAGGAAGCCGTAGACGCCATTGCTCGTGGTGAAGTCGTAATCGTTGTCGATGCCGAAGATCGGGAAAACGAAGGTGACTTTATTTGTGCTGCGGAGAAGGCAACACCTGACATCATTAACTTTATTCTGTCAGGCCGTGGTGACTTTTGCATGTCTGTACTGAAAGACACGAGTGATCGCCTCGAGTTAATGCCGCTGGTAGATTCCAACACAACTCGAATGGGTACAGCGTTNATAACCCCGCTTGATCACATCGAATGCAAGACAGGGATCACAGCCGATGAACGGTGCCTTACTGTAAAGACAATTGCAGATCCAGNGAGTCGTCCAGATGACTTCATGAGGCCTGGGCACGTACATCTACTGGTGGCCAAGGAAGGTGGTGTACTTCGACGTGCTGGCCACACGGAAGCCGCCATGGATTTAGCAAGAATGGCAGGACTTACCCCGGCAGGTGTCCTTTGCGAAATATTAGATGAAACAGGAAATCGTGCATCACGGGAACTCTTGTTTGACATCGCAGCCGAGAATGATCTAAAGATCATTTCGATCGAACAACTGATCGCNCATCGTCGCATAAATGAGAAACTTGTTCACCGTAATGCGGAAGCAAAGATACCAACTCGTTTCGGTGAATTTGACATCATCGTCTATGGGGTGGAATTCGAATCGCAAGAACCGCTTGCGCTTGTCATGGGTGACTTAAATGCTACTTCAAATCCGCCGTTGGTACGCATGCACTCGAGTTGCTTTACCGGTGATCTCGTTTCCTCTCTTCGCTGTGACTGCGGTGACCAATTTGCAATCGCGCTTGAGATGATTAGTAACGAAAGTTGTGGTGTTCTTGTGTATCTACCACAGGAAGGTCGTGGAATCGGATTAGTTGAAAAGATTAAAGCGTACGCATTACAAGAACAAGGACTGGATACCGTGGAAGCAAATCATGCTCTTGGACATCAAGCTGATATGCGTGACTACGGAGTCGGCCTGCAAATCCTTAAGGACCTTGGCCTTAGCGAAGTACGACTCCTGACGAATAATCCAAAGAAGACCGAGGCGTTTAACTTGCGTGGCTTCGATGTGACCGTTGTTGATCAGGTACCAATTGTTGCGACTCCCAATAAGCACAACATTAAATACCTCAACACCAAGAGAGACAAACTCGGGCATTCACTCCCGTCGATGAACGACTAGAGTTACTTCTGTTCATCAAGCACAATTCGAGCTAACTTCTTGATCGTCTCTTCAAGTTGCTGCACCTGATGTGCAACCGCGGCGATTTTGCCATCGGGTCCGATCACCATCATCGTGGGAATTCCCGCAACGGAAAACTGCTTGGCATAATTCTGTGCATCTTCCGTGATGATGTTTTCCCATTGAATCGCGTTGGCATCCACGTATCTTGCGAGTGCTTCCTGATCTTTGTCCAGGTTAATACCAATTACATCAAACACATCGCGTGGCAGCCGATCATAGATGGCCTTGAGCTTGGGCATCTCGCGGCGACAAGGGCCGCACCACGTGGCCCAGAAGTCAACAACGACGACTTTGCCCTTGTAGGCTTCCCAATTCAAGTTCCCGCCAAGGGCTGTCAATCCACTGAATTCAGCCGTTTTTCCAACTAATGCAGATGCAGTTGTGCCTTTGGGTTTNCTNAACTTGCGACCATAAGAAGCTAATTCCTTNTTGCTGCTTTCGACAAAGAGTTCTCCAAATCGTTTGAATTGTTCTTCGCGGTAGTTTGCATCGTCGAATCGGTTTATCACATGAACAGTAGCCGACGCCATTCGCAAGTGACGGTCGGAGAGCTTTGCGTTTTTAAGGTAACTGTATGTTTCGTCGAGCGCGTCGGGTACCGTGTCCAGTTCAACATCATCTAAACCGATTACAAATGCTTCCTTTTGATAAAACTCCAAAACTCGGGTAATACTTTCTCGATCGTCATCAGAGTGGGCTTTGACGGCGTTGGATAATAGCTCACTTGCATTATCGTTTCCGTAGGATGCCTGTTCATGAAGTATGTCNAGTTTTAGTCGCACGGCGATTGTGTGGAATTTATCACTGGCTTTTGTTGCTAGTAGTCGATCTGCCGCATCTGCAACAGCNTCCATAAATCCTGGGCGAAATCGAATCGCTTTNGGCTTTTCCTGCATATCAAACAGGTAGTCCACAAGTTCGAGCGCACTTAATCCCTTAGGAGCTAGATATGGATTTTGTTGTTCAGGCGTTTCATTCTCAGCTTGTGCATAGACGCTTAGTAGCGGCAGAAATCTAGCNGGTATAAATGCACTATCGCCAGTAGACTCATCGGGTGTTTCGTTAGCATCGGTTTGACTTGGATTTTCTGCGCTATCTGGCTTTGTTTCGGCATCTAATATTTTCCGCAGTTCCAGTGCCAATATGCTGCTGTTTTGAAGGTGTTTTATGATCTTGCCATCTTTTCCAATGATGAGCATACATGGAATCGAGTTAATNCCACATTCAAGTGCTGCAGGGATTTNCCACGGATCTTCAGCGGTGACCGGATCCACGATAACAGGCCACTTCAACTGGCGGTTTGCAAGGAAGTTATCAAGTTGATTGCGATCAATGTCCATGCTAAACCCAACGAAAACGACATCCTTGGATTTGAACTGCTCATAAACTTGTTCCATATGTGGCATAGCGGCTAGACACGGTGCACACCAGGTAGCCCAAAAATCGACGACNACAACTTTTCCCTTCAGCTGAGCCCAATCAAACGTNTCACCATTGAGCGTGTTGGCTGCCAGAGTCCACTCTTGCCCGGGAAGTGAGTTTCGTTTTCGAAGCGTGCCAAGCTCTCGTTTCATTTGTGTGAACACCGCCTCATCGTCATACGATGGGTAAGCGTCCTCAAGTAACTCGAGCACCTTGGTTGCCTCTGAATTATGTCCTTGTTCAATCAGGGTNGTGGCTAGTTGGATACTTTCCTGAAATATAAATACGTCGCGATCGTCGAAGGTGAGAAGTTGCTCCACGGATTTCAGCATCTCGGCGCGTGATTCATCAGATTCTTCAGTAAAGTACACACTTAACTTGTCTCCCAGTTGGACTTTGAAGACGACGGCTTGCTCAAGAATCATTTTTGCTTGCCGAGCGACATCCGTATTTGAGCTTTCTTTNAATCCTTCCCCAATTTCATTGAATAATTCCTGGGCTAACTCGGATTCCTGAAGTTGATTGAGGATTAACGCTACACGCTGCAGATTCTGAAATACATCCGCGTTGTCCTGACTTCCTTCGATCCAATCAATTGACTCCTGAGTAATGTCTTTTAAGTGTTTTGCCATTTCNGCAGGGTCTTTGGCACTAGTTAGTCGCTGATCAATAGAGATGTTGAACGCGTACAGTTTTCCTGCGNCTACCAACTCNTTATCGCTGTCAGTTATCAGTTCTTGTACAAAGCGCTGGCGTGCNGCATCAGCATTTGGCACCTTNCCAATTGCAAGGGCTGTTAGTCCTTCAAATTTAACCGCAGCCGCTAGCAGCTTCTGTTCAGTCGAAGCAGTTTCGATGCTCAGCAACTTGTCAGCCTCACGCACAAGTAGCTGTTGGTTCTTCAAATAATTCCTCGTCTGCTCCTGTTGAGTCGTACCTTCCGCCGGTGCGTCGNGCAAAGTAGTAATGGTCTTCTCAACATCGTTTGGATCCGTGCTGGAAGAACCAGTGTTTGANGTGTCCGAAGTCCCGTTATCAATCGCAGTAGATTGCTGCTGAGTGTTGTCCTCACCGGTGGATACCTGTGCAACAGTGTCGCTCGTGTCGTTGTCAGATTTCTTGATCGAGTACTTGGACTTGCCAGTTGCTTCGTCTGACTCCCCACCACAGCCAANTGCTAACGGCACTAGAAATAAGATAGTGAGAAGGTAGGAGTAGTGTTTCTTGAGATGTTGCATGTTAAAAATCTCTGTGGTCACGGCCGTGACAGTAAACGGGTATCTGTAGATAAGAGTGCTTGTGTATTCAGACCTTATTAGGGCTGTTTCGAGTCCTTTTTTGAATAGCGATTTAGTTCAATTCCATTGAATTTATAGGAATCGACCAAGTTCACCACCACGAGAAGCGAGTGCATCGATCCGCTTGCAAACGTCTGCATCCGGAATCAATGGAGGTGCATGATGCTCNTTTTGTCGCGCATCAATCACCAGTGATCCTTTGCACCCCCAGTGTTTTCTTTCTATCGTNGCTTCAATTCCACCGATATCAGCAGCGGGATTACTTTTGGTAACCATCCTCCAAATCAAGTCATCCACCGAATCACAGGAATCAACACTATCTACTACTACGACCANTGGAAACTGATTGATCGGTGATTGTGNGGTGAATTCATCACAAAATGCCTGTATCGCNGGAACGGACATGNTTGAAGAAGCTTGCCAACGAGGACCTTGCAGGATCAATATTCCGGGGATTACGACTTTCGGATTCTCGAAGCCCGATGGAAGGCTTAAACCGGATGGGACTTCTGTCGGTAGTTCTCTGATTGTTGGTCCCGCGGCAGCGATTACCAGTTTAGACCCCTGATTGATGTTNTCACCACTGTAATCCAAAGTGTCGATGGTTGTATTTGTTTGAAAATGAAGGTCGCGTGTCCANTCAACTCTGGAGAGGGCAAACCCAAGAAATGTCGGGATATCATGGATATCAATAGCATCGTACGCGTCATCGATGATCCACAGGTACTTTGCTAGTGATAACTGACCTTGCCCTAAAATCGCATTAGCTTGTGTCAACAATTCCTGNGGCCTGTCTGTTGTTTGATACGGCGTATACCGTTCACTACCGATTGCAAGAAGTAAGGGATGGACACCACCNATGTCGACAGCGTGAACTGCTTTCACACCGGGAAGTACACTTGGAATAACGGGCCCGGTTATTTCGTGGATGAGCTCCCCAAATCGAGTGTCTTCTTGAGGCGGTCTTCCTACAACCGTAAAAGGCCAAATCGCNTTTTTCCGGTGATAGACGCGTGCAATCTTTAAGACAGGAAAGTCATGTTGAAGGCTGTAATACCCTAAATGATCTCCAAAAGGTCCTTCGGGTTTGGTTGTGCCATCAACGACTTGTCCCTGTATGCAAAAATCTGCGTTCCCGTAGATTGGTATGGCACTTGCGGATTGCACCATCGGAATTCGATGACCGGCCAGAGCACCTGCAAAGGTTAACTCTGACATGGACTCTGGCAAGGGCATTACGGCGGCAACAGACATGGCTGGTGTGCCACCTACGAATATGTTGACGTCTAACGGTTTCCCTAATCGGGTTGCCGCTTCGTGGTGGATACCGATTCCGCGATGGATTTGGTAGTGGAGCCCGATTTCCTGGTCTTGTTCGTATTCCCCGCCGGAGATTTGAACACGATACATCCCCAGATTGGAGTGTTTCATTCCTGGAGTTTCAGGGTGGTGTGTATAGACTTGTGGCAACGTAACAAATGCTCCGCCGTCATCCGGCCANCTCTTTAGTTGCGGTAAGTCGGTAATCGAGCACTGGCGTTCTAATACCGCTCCTCTTCTCTTCTTCTTTGGAACCATTCGCATGGCATGAAGGGGAGTCTTGAGGTGTTTCCAAGGACGTTTAAGAGCTGCACTAGGATCCAACTTCAAACTGACAAGCTTCTTAACAATTGGTAATGTGTCACGAAAGATGAAGCGAGCACGTTCGAGTGTACCGAATAGATTCGACACCATTCGAAACTGGCAGTTCTTGACATTGTTAAACAGAATGGCCGGACCACTGGATTGAAACACACGTCGGTGGATTTCTGCAGCCTCAAGCTCCGCGTCCACTTCATCATNGATGGTGATAAGGTGACCGTGTTTTCGTAAGTCATCGACGCATTGTTCTAACGTCTTATATCCCATGAATTCCTGATCTGGTTTTTGTGGTGTCTGTCCCCGGGCAGATTCCCGCTTGTTGGTTAATGATACCAGTTTGCCTAACTTTCAGATGTACATGTCACAACGTGGCTAGTTTTTTGTGTATCATCGCTAGGCAAACACACGAATCACACTCTTTCAAAGCAGGNAATNCCCGTGAGTATTTGTTCAACATCAGATTCGATTGAAACACTTGAGGCAGATGTACTTGTACTAGGTGTATTTGAAGAACAGGAATTGTCCGGCGTGGCAGCTCAAGTAAATGAAGCTTCGAGTAATACACTGGCGGGATTAATTGAATCTGGTCACATAAAATCGAAATCCGGAAGTTGTACGGCATGGTTAGCTCCAAACGGTGTTAGTTTTGAGCGAGTATTTGTAGTTGGCTTGGGAAAATCTGATGAACTTGAAAGAGGAGGCGCCTACAAGGCGTTTGCAACAGCATCTAAAGAGATAGCAGCCGACGCAGATCAATCCGTTGTATTTGCGGTGGACCAGTTGTCGGCTGAGTGCGTCGAAAGCGCAGTTACTGGTGTTCAAATTGGTTGTCACGGTCAGGACTTGCTTCGCAAGGAAATCAGATTGAACTCTCTTGCAAATCAGACCTGGCTCACGGCTCACGCAGATGCCGTTGAAAGTGGTACGATCCTGGGTGAGGCCACAAACACCTGTCGTGATTTGGTAAATGGACCAGCCGGCCATGTTTATCCGGAGTCGTTCGCTGAGCGTGCACAGGAAGTTGCGACAGATGCAAACTTCGAAATCGAAGTATGGGATGAGCAACGACTCAAGTCCGAAGGTTGTGGTTCGCTACTCGCGGTGGCACAGGGATCGGTTCGCCCTCCAAGGCTTTTGATTATGCGGTATCGAGGGTCAGATGCACCTAATCCGCAAATGGCTGTGATTGGAAAAGGTGTNACATTTGACTCCGGCGGCCTTTCACTGAAGTCAAGTGATGGTATGAAGACCATGAAGTGTGATATGGCNGGTGCGGCAACAACTCTTGCGACCATGCAAGCNATCTCCAAGCTTGGCTTATCTTGTCATGTGATTGGATTGGTGGGTCTGGTTGAGAANATGGTTAGCGGAAATTCATACAAGCTTGGCGATGTGTTAACGGCACGTAGTGGAAAGACAATTGAAGTGTTGAACACGGATGCCGAGGGGCGNTTGGTTCTTGCTGATGTATTAAATGTTGCTGATGAACTGAATCCTGATCACATGGTGGATTTGGCAACTCTCACGGGCGCTTGTGTTGTAGCTCTCGGTCTGGATGTTGTTGGGGTAATGACGAATGATCAGGATTGGGCAGACACCATTCTTAATAATGCGGCCACTGTCGGTGAACGAGCCTGGCAATTGCCGATGTTTCCCGAATTTGCCGAGCAACTAAAAAGTAAGTTGGCGGATGTAAAAAACATTGGCGAAGGACGCTGGGGTGGCGCAATAACAGCTGGTAAATTCCTTGAGGAGTTTGTGGAAGATCGTTCGTGGGTACACTTGGATATCGCAGGTCCGGCATTTGCAGACTCCGCCAAAAGTTGGATCGATGGAGGAGCTAGCGGAGTGATGGTGAGAACGCTAGTGGAAGTAGCCAGAGGTCTTTGAGGCTTGAGGAGGATTTCATAGCGTGGTAANTGGCCGCCTGGAATCAANGACATGAATCTATTCTTTATCTATCTTTTTTGCGTACCNGCCTTGGGTATTCTCGCCCAATGGCTAGCATGGCGATTTAGATTTCCATCGATTCTTCTGCTGCTTGGATTTGGTATTGCGCTAGGTGTCTATCTTTCACCGGCAGACATTATCGAGGGCCTGCTCAACGGCGAAAAACATCATGAAGTAGTATCTGAAAACGCTCAATCAGGCACACCGGCTTATTCCGAGCAAGAGATTGACGATTTAGCAAACAAGTTTCTATTACCNTTCGTTTCGTTGTCAGTAGCCGTCATCTTATTTGAAGGCGGATTAACACTACGTTGGTCAGAAATGCGAGAAGGAGGAAAAGCGACCGTCCAACTCGTTACGATTGGCGCGATTGTGACTTGGGGGCTAACGGCGCTATGCACTTATTATGTAGCGGGATTGGACGACTGGAGAATTGCGGCCTTGGTCGGAGCATTTTTGGTGGTAACCGGTCCCACCGTGGTCGTCCCTCTGCTCCGCCATATCCGTCCGTCAAAGAAGATGGGCTCAATTGTAAANTGGGAAGGAATTGTCATTGACCCAGTCGGTGCCATTCTGGCTGTACTCGTTTATGAGTATATCCATGTCACTAGTGAATCAGATGGTGGGGGAGTTGCCACGGTCCTGTGGCATATGGTTTCAACGGGTNTCGTCGGACTGGGCGTGGGTGTGATTAGCGGTTANCTGTTAGTTCAACTCATTAAACGGTTTTGGATTCCGGACTATCTGCAAGCTGTCTCCTTCTTAGCTGTGACATTGCTGGCGTTTGGTGTTTCAAACGTGATGTTCCACGAGTCCGGATTGTTAACGGTAACCGTGTTGGGTATTTATCTGGTCAATCAAAAACAAGTAGCGATTCACCACGTTCGAGAGTTTAAGGAACACCTCGGGGTGTTCCTGATTTCTTGTCTCTTTATCGTTCTTGGGTCCAACTTCAATCTTGAGAGTATTCAAGTGGTGGGAGTGAATGGCGTTTGGTTCTTGTTAGCAATGATCTTCGTCGTACGCCCGATCAGTGTGTTTGCTGCCACCATTAAGACGGGCCTAAGCATGAAAGAAAAGGTCTTCTTGTCGTTTCTTGCACCACGTGGGATTGTTGCTGCTGCTGTCGCATCGGTTTTTTCACTGGAGTTGGCAAATATAAATGTTGATCAGAATCTCAGGAGCCAGATTGTTCCTTTGACATTTGTCTTGATCGTAGGAACGGTGACTGTCTACGGACTCTTTTCAGCACCGCTGGCACGTTTGCTGAAACTGGCAGACGAGAATCCGCAGGGTATCTTGTTTGCAGGTGCTGGAGCGTGGGTGCGAGACATCGCAGAAGCGCTAATGAATCTAGATCAACAAGTGTTGTTAGTGGATTCAAGTTATGCGAATTGGCGCGAAACCCGGATGCGTGGTATTCCAGTTGAGTGTGCGAGCGTTTTGTCAGAACACATACTTGAGGAAACNGATCTCAGTGGAATTGGTCGTTTAGTAGCNGCCACGCCGAGTAACGAAGTCAATGCGTTGGCTGTTCAGGAATACACAAGCGTTTTTGAAAGCAAGAACGTCTTTCAGATGGCGCCGTGGGATATCAATGCAGGAAAGCGAACAAGTGTCTCAGAGCATTCACTCGGTCGCTTAGTTGCATCAGAGGATTTGCCTTACGTCCGCATCAGAAATGGCTACCGGCAAGGAGCGGAAGTAAAAACAACATTAATTACGGATGAATATACGATTGAGGACTTTTATGAGAAGTATGGTGTAGATAATGCTGCCGTACTGTTTGTGTTGGATTCAAATGGCCGATTGCACATTAACAGTGCACATGAGCCCCATGATGTGAAGACAGGTGATACCGTGATTGCTATCGTCGGCTTACCAGTTCCTGATGATCACATTTCTAAGCCATCAACTTCACATTAGTCACTTTGGATCATCCACGGTTGCACCGAGATAGGTAGCAAGTGTTACCACGTTTCTGGCGAAGGATCGCATATCAATAATCGGTCCGCTATATTCTTGATTCTGATATTTCAGTGTGGAGTCTTCTGTCCAGGCTCCCCGATCATCCAGAGTGCTTAGGATGTCGGTCGTCTGCTTTGTGAGAGTTTTGGTTAGCTGGAGTTTAGCTTGGCTAAAGAGGTCACGATTTAGAGTTGGTCCGTCTTTCAATAACCGATTGAATTGTCGTTCAATTGAATCAAGGCTAGAGCCAACTTTGAACGCATAGTGCGTCGGCATATCCGAATCATCATAAGTCAGCTTGTAGTCCTTGGTGAAAAAAAGCGGCTTGTTTGTTTTAAGTTCATAAAACCTAGCCAATTGCCCGTTGGGAAGCATCGATTTNCGGAGATACTNAATCGCCGGCGGAATTGGTTTCAAGAATCTCTCTTCACCAGTTCTTTCATAAAGTGACATTAGCACTCGCATGATCCCTTGAGATTCACCACCAGTGACGGCAGGAGGCTCAAACTTCCTTGCCCATGCTGGATGTCCGTCATGGTTATATTGCTGAGACCATGCGGGCTGCGGCTCAGGCATTTGCGATAGGAGAATAAAGTCCCCCGCCTTCAAGGCAGCTGTTCTATATTTTGGATTGTCATAAATGATGGCAGCATCAAGCATGACGTTTATAGTGTCGGCGATGGAGTTGTCATTGAAGGTGTAGTAACTACGATAGTCCTTTCCTTCATATTTGCGTGACCATTCTTTTGGATAGCCCGCACGCTTGACGGGAAAGTCTTCCGGTCTTGGTGGAGCACTAAAGCGTTGTGGCCATCCGCCATTTGGATACTGTGCACGTAAGAGGCATTCTAANGCGGTCGCGGNGGCTTNATGAATGGACGAATGTTTGAATTCCAATTCATGATCGAGCCGCATCAAGAAACTCAATGCTGATTGGGTCGTGTTGTCGTCAAGTGTTGTAACATTGCGTCGACCTGAAGGGTCTTTAACATCTGTTCGGTATGCATATCGCTTACGGGTTTCCGGACGGAATTCGATCCGATAGTCCCACCCACCCGAAATAAGTTGTCCATGAACAAGTGCTTCGCCACATTGAATCGCAGCATCTAACAAGAAGGGTTCATCGCACAATCTGTACGCATCTAAGAGCGCCTGCCCTACACTGGGCGTGCCGGGAGGTTGAACCCACGCCGTATGTTCACTTGCTTGGCCTTCACCTTCACGCAGTTTTAAGTCGCCGGAATAACGCCACAAGTAACCACCATTGATGGAAACAGAACGCTGGTAAAACCCCACCGCTCGTTCCAATTGTTTTTTTACATCGACCGGTACTAGCGGTTCACTAGATATGAGATGCGATGGCAAGCAAAGTGAAGTAAGTGTCAGCACGCTGACAATCAAGTTTGTAGAGATCATGGAAAAACTCAGAGAAGGAATGGTGGCGATAGCCTCTGATTTTCTCTGTTCCAAGAAAGAAAGTGCGGGTGAGAGGATTCGAACCTCCACTCCCAAAAGGGAACATGGCCCTCAACCATGCGCGTCTGCCAGTTCCGCCACACCCGCGACTCCGAAATGCGTTCGGCGATATTTCAGTCTAGGTGAATTTACCGCTTCGTCAACAGGTCTGTTTATTACACCTTTTGGAGCAAAATAAATACGGCGTCTGTGAGGGATTCAGAATACGAAAGCGTGTTTTTTAATTCGCTAAACAAATGCTGTAGATCTTCCCCACATAGCTCATCGCCATTAGAAGGATCAAATCGATNCGATACGGCATCCCAGGCCGAGTCAGAGAATACACCAAGGGTGTCTCCGGAATCCAGCAATAATTCAACATCTTCGTAATCACCTGCATCGACGGTGCCGAGATCAGGACCGTATTGAGCGACGGATACATTCTCTTGGGATTTAATGAGCAGTACGCGGCAGTCACCGGCTGCAGAGAGTTGGAGTTGTGCCCCGTCACTTGTTGTCTGGATATTTACCATTGAANCAAATTGGTCACCGATCCCACCTGTCCAGATCGATTGATTGGTGGATTCGAGTACTTCAGAAGGTTTTTGTGTAAGTTTTGTGTAGCATCGGGATGCAGTTTGAACGGATGCAGCAGTGAATGCAGCTTCGATTACACTGCCTTGTGCTACTCCGAGCGTGGCGGAGATTCTTTCGTCTGTAAAATCCCAATCAAAGAAACCGGATGTTAACGCACTGTTNTGAGAGACGTGGCCGCGAAGTAGCCATTGATCGCAGTCGATACTTGGGTTTGGCAGCCGGTTTTGCTGCCAAAGCATGCCATATTTTAGTGCACTGGATTGATTTCCTATAGGCTCTGGCTCGGCCCGGTTTAGCTCAGACTCAATATGGGATCCGATCAGCTCTGCCATTTTAGTAACGTGGTCGTTTCCGGCCTCTGGCTCTTCGAAAAAGAACCAGAGTGTGCCTAGTGGTACCATGCCATCGACGACTGGAATACAAACAGCAGAGGGAAATTCTGTAGGTGCATTCCAGTGTTTCATTCTTTCGNTGTTTTGGATTGTTACGACATGGCCTGTGAGTGCCTTTANGTCTCCATGAGCAGATTTCAGTTGCCGCTTATACTCCCAGTTTGAAACAGCACCTAGCGAAGAGGGAACTTGAAGCAGAAGGTGGCGAGTTTCATCATCAATCAAGTAAAGTGCAGCGGCAGATGCATGTAGTATATCCACGCCATTGTTCAAGATTGCTTGAACGCGGTAGACGAGGTCATTCGGGTCATCGCTAACCGAATCATCGCGTCTCAGATATGGTCGCGACTGGATTTCCGAAGAATCGTCGCTATGGTGGTCGTTGTGGCCAGCGAATAATCGCAAATGGCCGGATTCTTGTGTAGGCACAGTACTTTGGTGGGTTTGCAGGTTGTTCGCGCGCTGTATGTTCCATCAATTGCACGCAGCTTGATAATGAAGCCAGATCCCGTGGCTTGCATCATATATATCGTCGGTCAGACAATCCGTTTGTTAAGAACAATTAATGCGGCAATATGGTACGAGTTGTGCAGGTTCTGACCCTGCTATGACTGTCGCAATCGTTACAACAGTTATCGCTGAGTTTGCCAAGGCGCAAGAAAGAAAGCCAAGCTGTTCTGCTTGGCTTTCGAGTGATTCGACCGGTGTTATTGGAAACTAACGTTTTGAGAATTGAGTTCCTCGACGTGCACCGTGAAGCCCTGGCTTCTTTCGTTCCTTCATTCGTGAGTCCCGTGTAAGGAATCCACCATCTCGAAGTGCTGGGAATAGTTCTTCGTTGTATCCCATAAGTGCNCGTGCGAGTCCCATGCGAACTGCACCNGCTTGGCCGGTTGTNCCGCCACCAGTGACTGTAACAATAACGTCTACGCCATCGGTTTGTTCTGTTGCTTCCAGAACTTGCAGGATTTGCTGGCGATCTTGTTCGATATGAAAGTATCCATCCAGAGGCCGTTTGTTGACCGTGATGCTACCGCTTCCTGGTCGCACACGCACGCGGGCTACCGATGATTTACGGCGTCCTGTGCCGAGGAAGTCGTTATTGAATTTGCACTGCTTAACTGCTGACATGTTTCAATCTTACTATATGTTTGTAGAAGGTAGTTTTATACTTCGCGAGGTTCTGGTCGTTGAGCTTGATGTTCATGCTCTGGACCGGTATAGATTTTNAGCTTCTTTAGCATCTGACGACCTAAGCGGTTTTTAGGCAGCATACGGCGAACAGCTTCCCGCAGGATCATTTCAGGTTTCTTAGCAAGTCGGTCTCCAGCGGTGATCGACTTTTGTCCTGGATAGCCGGTGTACCAGGTATACTTCTTTTGGTCCCACTTCTTGCCGGTAAATTTCACCTTTTCGGCGTTTACAACAACAACGAAGTCACCNGTGTCAACGTGAGGTGTNTAGGTTGGGCGGTGTTTGCCCATGAGCAGTACTGCTAATTCACTTGCCAAACGACCGACGATTTTGTCGTCAGCGTCGACAAGCCACCACTTTTGGTCTACTTCACCNGGTTTGGCTGAATATGNCTTTTGAGCTACCAATGGATGGTCCTCTCGTTTCCGTATACTAAAGAACGTTTATTTACGGGGAAACAACCAATTCTAAGCCGCGATTTTTGGGTCATCAAGGCCTGAAATGGGTACCTTCAACCTATTTTGGACACGTTTTTTCCGCNGATCCGCGTTGTAGGGAGAATCTGTGTAAAACTGAACGTGTACAGAGCTGACAACCGGTATCCAACGTGGAATTGATTCTGTATAACACCGTATACAAACATGTTTGCATGTTCGAAAATGTCAACATCAGGCTCGGTACTTGCTCAGCCGCAGGCATCTCTTCTCCCGTCGAACAAGTATTGGTGACCGGCACCGTTTGGAGATCAATCTTCTATGGAAGTAGCTGTATTAAAAGAGACGTATCCCGGTGAACAGCGAGTTGCATTAATACCAGCTAGCATCCCCAAGTTAGAAAAATCGGGATTCCGTGTATTTGTTGAAACCGGTGCTGGGGATGCAGCAGGGTTTGCCGACCAACTCTATNTAGATGCGGGTGCACAAGTTGTTGATCGCAGTGAGTTAGCCAATGNGGACGTGTTTCTACAGGTTCGATCATTAGGTGCAAATACTGTTGAAGGCAGATCGGATTTNGATTTGTTGAGCCAAGGGAAAATTGTCATTGGCATGTGTGATCCACTTGGGCAACCAGAGNCGATTGCTGAAATGGCATCCCATGGTGTTACACAGTTTGCATTGGAAATGGTACCGAGGATATCTCGTGCTCAGAGCATGGATGTGTTGTCATCAATGGCAACAATTGCCGGATATCGTGCTGTATTATTAGCCGCGGTTGAATTGCCACAGATGTTCCCAATGAATATGACGGCAGCAGGTACACTAACCCCCGCACAGGTATTCATCATTGGTGCAGGTGTAGCAGGCCTTCAAGCCATAGCAACTGCCAGACGTTTAGGTGCAGTTGTNCGGGCGTACGATGTGCGACCGGCGGTGAAGGAGCAGGTTGAGAGCCTTGGNGCAAAATTTGTTGAACTGGATCTTGATACAGGCGANGCAGAGGATGCTGGTGGCTATGCGAAAGAAATGGGAGATGACTTTATCTCTCTGCAACAACAGAAGATGGCAGAAGTGGTTGCTGAATCAGATGTGGTCATTACGACTGCTGCGATTCCAGGGCGCGAAGCGCCGCTGTTGATTACAACGGAAGCCGTGCGTGGGATGAAGCCGGGTTCGGTGATTGTTGATTTGGCGGCGGAGCGCGGAGGAAATAGTGAACCGAGCCGTCCGGACGAACGTGTTATTGAATCAGGTGTGGTTGTGCTAGGCCCCACTAACCTACCTTCAGAGATTCCTAATCATGCAAGCCAGATGTATTCAAACAATGTCGCACGCTTGTTGTTAGAAATGGTGGATGAGGACCAGCACCTGTTCTTGGATTTGGATGACGAAATAATAAACGGTACTCTCGTGGCTCATGAAGGTGTTGTCGTTAACCATCGCGTGAGCGACTTGTTGGATGCGACATGTGAAGAGGTTGCTGGGGTCGCAAATGTCGACTCACAAGAGAGCGTCGGTGTTGATGATTCACTGTCAAGTGACAAACTGGGCGATGAGGTCACAGATCACATATCAGATAGTGTGGACATGGAAGACGATTCCACTCATGACACGTTACCGCCTGATCATGATTTAGATGATAAAGAGGTTGATGAGTCGCTGACGGAAGATCCGTCGAATGTAGGTGACGCAGAGGATTCTCTGCGTGGGATTGAAGATGACGACGATGTATTGCCGCATGATCTTAGCAGTGTTGATGATGAAAATGATGACACCGGCGAGCAAGATCTGATTGAAGATGGCCTAGAGAGTGATATAGAGGAAAGTCAGAAATTGGAATTGATGAGCGATGACTTGGATGATGTAGAAGAGTCCCATGAGGATGATCAGGATGGATTATCACTGTAATACATCACAGAAATAGTTGTAGACAAATGTAACCGATTGAGAGTCAATACGATGAACGAACGACATGGTCGATCAAATCTAAAAGGAGCATTCCTGCTCCTGTTGTCATTAGGTGTTTGGTCTGCGGCGGACGTATTTGCTGTAGAAGCAGATTCTGATCAGGCACCAGTGGTTGAGGAGGTCACAGGTGTGGCTAGTGAAGTGGCTGAAGACACGAACGAGTCAGCGGACGACAACAATCGCATGCAGATGTTAATGGCATCGATCACGATTTTTGTTTTGGCGGTGTTTATTGGTTTCGAGATTATCACCAAAGTACCGCCAACATTACATACTCCTCTAATGTCGGGCTCCAATGCGATTAGTGGAATCACCGTGGTGGGAGCTATTCTCGTTACGGCTCGGGAAAGTGATTGGCAATTTGTAGCCATGCTTGCCGTTGTGTTTGCGATGGTAAACGTAGTGGGTGGATTTCTTGTTACCCACAGGATGTTGGCGATGTTTAAGCCTAAGAGTAAGAAAACGCAAACACAGGAATAAGAAAACAAGCGAAAGGTATTCGCTAGGGAGTTTCAATCGTGCAAGACGTTTTACATGACGTACTTTACTTAGTCGCGTCGATCCTGTTCATCCTTGGGATTAAGTCGATGACGCATCCGCGGACGGCAGTACGCGGTAATATGTTGGGCGCATCAGGGATGTTGGTGGCGACAATCGTTGTTTATATGGCGGTTATGAATAGGGGTGAGAGTCTCGCGTCGGTCAACATCGGACTAATTGTAGGAGCTGTGGCAGGATTAGTGCTTGCGGTGAAGATTGAAATGACTGCAATGCCGCAGTTGGTAGCGTTCTTCAATGGAATGGGTGGACTGGCGTCATTGTTGGTTGCAGGTGTGAACTTGGGATTTGTTGAGGGCACGCCGGACCATGCAGAGATGATCGCGACAGCTGTGTCCGGATTGATTGGATCAGTAACATTTCTCGGCAGCATGATTGCTATGGGTAAGTTATGGGAACTAGGGTTTTCAAAGTGGGAATTGCCATTACCAGTTTCGTTTCGTCATTTACTAAATGCGGTGTTGATCCTGATTTGTCTGTTTTGCGGATACCGATTAACAGGTGATGCTGGAGTGGAGTGGTATCTAGGCATATCGATCACAGGTTGTTTGTTAGGGTTTACGTTGACAAGTCCTATTGGTGGTGCGGACATGCCGGTAGTTATCGCCCTGCTCAATTCTTATTCTGGTTTGGCAGCATCAGCAACGGGCTTTGTTATTGGCAACAACGTTCTTATCGTTTCAGGATCACTGGTGGGTGCGTCGGGCATCATTCTGACGAGCATTATGTGTAAGGCGATGAATCGCTCTTTACTTAATGTATTGTTCGGTGCGGTAACAAAAGGTGAGATAGCAGATGCAGACGAGGTATATGCCACGGTGAAGAGTACGTCGGCAGAGGAAGTGGCCATGATGTTAGAGACTGCACAAAGAGTCGTTGTGGTACCTGGGTATGGAATGGCCGTGGCACAGGCACAACGGGCTGTACGTGATTTGGCTACCATTCTTGAGGCAAATGATACCGAAGTTGAATATGCTATTCACCCAGTAGCTGGGCGGATGCCTGGCCATATGAATGTTCTGTTGGCCGAAGCGGATGTGCCATATGAGCAACTAAAGGAACTGAGCACCATCAATCCAACATTTGACGAAGTGGATATATCGATTGTCTTGGGAGCTAATGATGTGGTAAATCCAACAGCTAGAGAAGAAGGAAGTCCGATTTACGGAATGCCAATTCTGGATGTGGATAAATCGAGGGTTGTGATTGTGATTAAGCGTAGCTTAAGTCCAGGTTACGCCGGGATACCGAATCCACTATTTGCACAGGATAATACGTTGATGTTGTTTGGAGATGGTAAAGACTGCATTACAAGCATTACCACAGCCATCAATACCTAATTCATAGACATCCATAATTTGGCGACTCGCCAAATTATGGATGTCTATGTTTCTGTTGGTTTTTGAATCGATTTGGGCCACTTACAACTGTGGATCTCTATGAATTAAGTCAATCGATTCAAAAACTCAATCAATTTAAATGTGAGCTCGAGCAATCCAGCGGTATTACGGTTCAAAAAGCCCGGCGAATTACTGGCGTGGAGACACTTGGCTTGGAAAAGCACCTAAAGGCGCATTCAACTTGCGCTCCGATTTCCATCGGAAGAATGATTAGCAAAGAATATCTGAAGTGACCTAATCTTCGTAGGCTGTTCTACTTGCAGAAATACCTTGATGCCAATTCTGCTTATTTAACTTGGCACGATTTCCCATGTTGTTTGGAGATCCAACAACTAACTTAAAGAGCTTATTGAATCGGCTAACAGTCATCCTCAGTGAGTTTTTCTTTAAGCCAAGTCGATTTAGAATTGGTTCCAAATGATCCGGCAACTCACAAGTATCCTTTGTACGATGCCGTCGTGAAATGTAATCCACTAATTCAAGGTATTGGTGCGTGTTAACCGGTAAGAAAGCTTCATCAGCATTGTCACCCGCGAGTGTTTTAAGTGGTGACAGCCAATCATGTTGAGGGGGTAAAGAACGAGATTCTCGCTTTATGTCGTGTATTCGCTTTCCCAGACTTGTGAATTGAGATTCTTCCGGTGACCTTACTTCTCCTGCACGGTATGGATTTAGATCAATGTAAATGGAGCACATCAACTTGGCACCGTTATCCTCTAATCGCCGACACTTATATCGACCTTCCCAGAACCTTCCAGTCTTGTCCTCTTCTTTGTTCGCACACCGAGCAACAGACTCCTGCCATGCAGCCATAAATATGGAAATGCTAGCCAAGCGATCTTTCTTTTCGTAAATCTCGTTGGGATGATCAAGAAAATACTGAACTCGCTCGGGAGATGCACTAGGCGGTAAATGACGGTAACACCGAAAACCTGGATAGAGTCGTGCAAGCCGCTCAGCAATCTCCTGATCTGATAACTCCTCGAGCAGGTCAGGACGGTTTGTTAACTCTAGATGCACATGATTTGACATTACCGCAAACGAACAAACATCAACTAGAAGTACATCCGCCAATGATGCTATCCAAGTTTCTATCCATGCACGACGGTGCTTGAAATCCTTACCAGTGTAGTAATCATTGCCACAAAGAAATGACCGCCTCACGCATCTAGAAATGCAATGATATGTGCCTACTTCTTTTGAATTAATCAACTTCGAACGTGGGATTGCCAATTTAGACCCTCCAAATAGCGTATTAGTAGAGGTGGGTCGATCTGATTGGAATTGGTGTCGCCGGTGAATTATTACCTTGGAGTCAATAAATGCAAACAGGGTGTGACAGGGTGTGACGGCGACGTCATAGAATTCTTTAAATCCTATTTGGCGCCGAGGAGTTAATTCGCTCACGTCGGATGAATTCAATTGCACTTTGCAACTGAACATCTATAGCTTCATCCGTTTGTTCTTGTTGCTGGGTCATCTCATAGCCTTGTGGACGTATGATGAATCTTTCTCGACGATTGTTGTAATACTCTTGGTACTGCTCTTCAGTCATTAAAACCTCATACGGTTCATCGGGATGAACTCCCCAATCTTTTGATGCAGCCTCAGTTTTATGGATGTTTTTTCCAGAAGGTCGAAAAAAGTGAGCGATCGTAAGTTTCAGTGCTCCGAATTCAGCTTCATGCCCAAGTGACATGATGTTCTGTACTGAACCTTTGCCAAATGTACGCTCTCCGACAATCGTCGCTCGATTGTTATCCTGCAAACATGCAGCAACGATCTCACTAGCACTGGCTGATTCACCGTTTACCACGATGGCTAAAGGTGTCGATGAATCGATAGTGGTAGTGTTGTTTGCTTCGTATCGATCAAAGAGGTGCTTTTCGTTTGTTGAACTTGGCGGTGAATTTTCAGCCAAGTTTCGCCCTCGAACTTCGACAATTGTTCCGTCATGGATGAACAGATTGCAAACATCGACGGCTGCATCGAGGAAGCCTCCGCCGTTTCTTCGTAAATCCATGATAATTCCCGCGTATACCCCCCTCTTTTTTTCCTGTCGAAGGATTAATGCAATCTCTTTTGCAGTTTCACTGCCGAATTCTTTTACACGCATATAAACAATGTCAGGATTGTGCTCTAACCTAAAATCCCATTGGCCATCTTGGCGCCGTCGATCTCCTTCCACATTTGGCACCTTAACAATTGCTCTAACAATTTCAAGTTTTAGACTTTCAGCTGACTGGGGTCGGCGTACGGTAATCATCACGGACTCACCGACCGGACCTTTAATCATGTCAATCAACTCCGTCATAGTTTTATCCGCTGTTGTAACGTTGTTGACTTCGATAATCTCATCGTCAGCTTGTATGCCAGCAGAGTGCGCTGGTCCATTCAAAAATGGCGTTTCAACTATAAAGCCACTTTCAGCCTCTTTCGGTAGCATGCTGATTCCAATTCCGGCGAATTGCTGGTTTAATCCCTCTTGTAACCTCTGATGAGTCCGGGGCTCTAGATAAGCGGAAAACTCATCGAGTGACTGCATCATTCCATGCATGCTATGCTCGAAGAGAGTGTGATCTTCCACGGAGTCAACATAGTCAGCTTGAATTAGGTTGACTGCATGTTGGTACACACGAAAGTATTGATTGTGTGGAACCTGTACGTAACAAAGTACAGAGGAGATAATTGCTATCCAGATAACCAGTAGATTTCTACCGGGCATGATTCGAGCCTTTCCAAAAGAACGATCTAACTCGGTAATCGTACCAAAACATCGTCAAATCATGCAGATTTCATGTTCTGGGAAATAAATGAATGCAAGTACCGGTACTTGAATTTATCCAGCGAACGTGGAATCCTGAGAAGCATATGTCAAGCAATCTAGCTTAGGAATTTTAGCAATGCGAAATCCCGTCCTTTCAGTGATTTCCCTTATTCTCGTTTCCGCGATACTGGTGATTACATCACCAGCGCAGCCGCCATCGTCTAGACCGAATAAAGGTATTGAAGAGAATGCGTTGCAGTTCTATGCGCTAGTTAATGCCGTAATTGTTGATGGCGACCGGCGGATGGAAAATGCAACCATCCTTATTGATGGAACGACAATTTCTGCTGTTGGCCAAGATATTGATATTCCGAAGAAGGCTAAACGCATAGATCTAACAGATAAGGTCGTATACCCAGGATTCATAGACGCCTTCAGTAGTGAGGCTGTATCACTTACAACACAACCAGATTCCTCTCCGCACTGGAATGAACTCATCACGCCACAGATTTCCGTGGCCAGAACCTANAAAACTAATCCAGCTACCAATGCACAATTCCGAGGAGTTGGATTCACCACTCGATTGGTGGCACCAAAAAATGGCATCCTTAAGGGCCAAAGTACTGTTGTTACCAATGGTGATGGTAGTGCGACTGTTGAGATTATGCGNACGCATGTAATGCAGCATGCAAGGCTTTCAGTAAGTCGTGGTAGAGATGATTATCCAGATTCACCTATGGGAGCGGTAGCACTTGCCCGTCAGACTTTTCTTGATGCCTCGTGGCACGAACAGCAGTGGCGAGCATTCAATGATGGAGTTGTGACAAAGCGACCAGAACGCAATGACTCGCTCGATGCACTTGCACACGTCCTCTCGGGACGTCAATCCATCGTTTTTGAAGCTGCTAATGAGCAATATCTACTGCGTGCTGACAGGGTGGCTAGAGAATTCGAATTAGACGCCATCATTCTCGGTTCTGGTAGAGANTANAGACGGCTCGAAGCGATTAAAAATACGGGCCGTCAGCTTATCATCCCCATTTCTTTTTCAAGACCACCAAATGTAGGGACTTTTGAGTCTGCACTTGATGTTAGCTATACCGACTTAATGCATTGGGATCATGCACCGAGTAATCCAGCTGTTCTNCGGAATGCCGGAATAGAATTTGCAATTACNAGTCATGACTTAGAGACAAAGTCCGATTTTTGGAAAGCNATGCGGAAAGCAGTTGCACGCGGTTTGGACAAGCAATACGCGCTCAAGTCGATCACCGCCATCCCANCAAAGATGCTGAAAGTGGACCACCGCGTAGGGAAGATAGCAAAAGGTTACTTAGCTAATCTCGTAGTTGCATCCGGTGACCTTTTCGAAAATGACTCGAAGGTTCTGAGCACCTGGATCAACGGCGTTGAATATTCGCCGGAAAGCAAAAAACTACAAATTGCAGGAAATTGGAAAATCTCAACCAAGGAAGAAAGCCCAATTCACGGCAACTTGATCAATGTTACACAGGTAAAGGAAAAAATTACCGGTCAACTATCTCTTAAAAGAGAAGAATTGAATGAAGTGGAATTCAATANAATCACGCTTCGTGGAAATCGTCTAAGTAGTGTGATGGATGGTAAAAATCTCGGGCATAAAGGCGTTGTGCAGCTCTCGGTCGTATTCACTAGAGCGGAGGATGTACTAATTGGAANAGGACAAATCACGTGGCCCGATGGTACTNTTGACAAGCTTACAATTGCCAAACTTCCTGATTCAGATAGTGCTGAAGATGATGACAAAGCCGAAGAAGAAACTGAGCCAAACGTTGAACCATCCAAACCGCTGTTTGAAATCAACTACCCATTAGGCACTTTTGGTGTAGATCACGCGCCTGATACGATTCAAAGCGCAGCATTTACAAATGTGACGATTTGGACATGTGGTCCTCAGGGAATAATTGAATCGGGCACGGTGGTGATTCGTGACGGATTTATTGATGCAGTCGGAGCAGATGTTAAGATCCCCAAAGATGCATTGATCATTGATGGTCAAGGAATGCACCTCACCCCCGGGATCATTGATTGTCATTCTCATATGGCCACTGACGGTGGTGTAAACGAAGGCACTCAAGCCGTTACAGCAGAAGTGCGTATAGGTGATTTTGTAGATGCGAATGATACAAATATTTTTCGCCAATTAGCCGGTGGAGTGACCACATCCAACATTCTCCATGGATCCGCAAATCCAATTGGCGGACAAAACCAGGTTATCAAACTCCGATGGGGAAGCCTTGGAGAGGATATGAAGTTTGCGGAGGCCCCTGCTGGTATCAAGTTTGCTCTTGGTGAAAACGTAAAGCAAAGTAATTNGGGGGATGAATACACCACGCGTTACCCGCAATCTCGTTTGGGCGTGGAACAAATCATGCGTGATACATTTCGTCGTGCAATTCAATATCAAGACAAATGGGAGTCATGGAATAAACGGAAAGATGGACCTGCTCCACGGCGTAATCTGGAACTTGATGCAATTGTCCAGATTCTAAACGGTGATAGATGGATTCACTGTCATAGTTACCGGCAAGATGAGATTCTTGCACTGATACGAACCCTTGATAAGCATGATATTACAATCGGTACTTTTCAACATGTGCTGGAAGGCTATAAAGTTGCACCAGAAATGGCGAAGCATGGTGCAATGGGATCGGCATTTTCAGATTGGTGGGCATACAAATACGAAGTCTTTGATGCAATCCCATATAACGGAGCGCTAATGTACCGAGCAGGAGTCGTCGTGTCGTTTAACTCAGACGATCGCGAATTGGCTCGTCATCTGAATCATGAAGCAGCCAAAGCTATCAAGTATGGAGATGTACCTCCTGAAGAAGCGCTAAAATTTGTGACGCTAAACCCGGCGAAACAACTGCGCATCGATAAATACGTTGGTTCGATTGAAATTGGAAAACATGCTGACCTGGTACTTTGGAGCAACTCACCACTGTCAGTCTTTAGTCGATGTGAGCAAACGTGGATTGACGGCAAAAAGTACTTCGACCGTGCGGTGGAAAGCCAAAGGCGCACGNTTATGTCAAAACGAAAGATTGACCTCATTCAAAAAGTACTTCTGTCAGGCGAAGCAATGTTGGGAATCGGGGAAAACACAAAGCCAGAGGAAGAGTTATGGCCNCGAGAGGANGTTTTCTGCGCACATGGAGAACATTCGCANCACCAATCATTGCGATTTAGACAAAGTAATTAAGTTCTTGCAAAGCGAGATATAGTTCGATGCCCCAAAAACTAACTCCTGTATTTGTATTTGTTAGTGTACTTGCACTTTGTGCAAAANCNCCNGCTAACCCGGAGATTCCTGGTTCAAGGCAATCCGGCCCAATTGCAATCGTCGGTGGTACGATTCACTGTGTCAGCGGTGAATCCATACCCGATGGAATTGTATTGTTTGACAAGGGTAAGGTTGTGAAAGTCGGAACGGATTTGGAACTCCCTGACGATGTGAAGGTGATCGAAGCCAATGGCAAGCATATTTATCCTGGGCTAATTGATGCCTTTTCAAATATTGGACTAGTAGAGATAAATGCTGTGCGGGCTACGGACGACCGTGGTGAAGTCGGTTTGTTTAATCCAAATGTAAAGGCTGAAATTGCCGTNAATCCAGATAGCGAAATAATCCCAGTGACGCGCAGTAATGGTGTTTTGATGTGTCTCACTGTGCCATACCGCGGATTAATTACGGGACAGTCNGCATTCTTACAACTTGATGGTTGGACTACCGAAGATATTGCTCTCCAAACATCTGTTGGTATGCACATTAGATGGCCTACGATGGCACCGGTGAGCGACTGGTTTGTATCAAAGAGTGCAAAAGAGCAAATCGCAGAACGTGATAAGCGCCTACGGCAATTAGAAGACTATTTTGAGAAGGCGCGGAGATATGATGAAGGCCGTACTGCAGGTGAGATCGCTCAAGTCGACTTGCGGCTAGAGGCGATGCGAAAAGTTNTTTCCAAAGAAGTACCAATAATTGTCACTGCTAACGGCATNCAGGAAATTCAATCTGCGGTAGCNTTTGCCTCANTGCAGGATCTTAAACTTGTTATNTTTGGTGGTCATGATGCCCCGTACTGTGTTGACTTGCTGAGAAAACACAATATTCCAGTAATTATTGGTGGCGTATACCGTCTTCCACGCCGCTCGGATGATGCATTTGATTCGTCATACACACTCTGTGAAACATTGCGTAAGGCAGGAGTACAATACTGTATTGCGTCGTTTGGTAGATTTGGTGGGTCGATGGCGAGAAATCTNCCATATCATGCTGCTACGGCATCCGCATATGGACTGCCACTTTCGGAAGCTGTAAAAGCTGTGACACTTTACCCAGCACAAATCNTGGGTATTGATGACCGNGTCGGTAGTATTGCACCGGGAATGGATGCCACATTGGTAATAACGGACGGGCATATTCTGGACACATTATCGAATGTGGAAGCGGCATTCATTCAGGGGAGACGAGTTTCCTTGAATGATCGCCACAAGAGGCTTTTTAGAAAGTACGAGGAGCGAATAAATCGCCTTAAATAAGCGGTGGGAACGTCCTTTTTTATAGATCAGATTCCAGATTTGCTTGCATTTAGCAGCAATTGCTTTTTGCCTTTCGCAAACTTTGTTTCGAGAGTAGTTTCAAGAATAAAAATAACTTAAATCAAATTACCCCGGGCTTAACGCCAAAACAGAATTGTGGATGTCTATGACTCAAATAACAGATTTACGTGCAGTTGATATACGGTTTCCAACTTCGGACCATCTGGATGGCAGTGATGCAATGAATCCAGATCCTGATTATTCGGCTGCGTACGTCACGGTGGAAACAAATAACGGTCTGTCAGGGAACGGTATTGGGTTTACTCTAGGGCGAGGAACTGAGCTAATCGTAAATACAATTGACTCGCTAAAGCCACTATTAATCGGTAAGAGCCTTGATGAGATTGCATCCGATATGGGTGGATTTTGGAGGCATGTCACTGGTGACAGCCAGTTACGCTGGCTTGGCCCAGATAAAGGTGTCGTCCATTTAGCGACTGGTGCCGTCGTAAATGCTGTTTGGGATCTATATGCAAAAGCAGAAAAGAAACCGCTTTGGCGCCTATTAAGCGATATGACTCCGGATGAATTAGTCCGATGTATCGATTTTCGTTATATTTCTGACGCCTTATCGCCGGAAAGAGCAAGGACAATCCTCGAAGAGAAGTTTTCCAGTAGATCTGAGAGGATTAATAACTTGCTGGAAGTGGGTTATCCCGCATATACGACGTCAGCAGGCTGGCTAGGTTATTCTGATGATAAACTACGACAACTATGCCGAGATGCAATTGCAGCAGGTTGGTCTCACTTCAAAATCAAAGTTGGCCGTGATATCAACGACGATATTCACAGAGCCCGAATCATTCGAGAAGAAATCGGCTACGACAGATTCTTGATGATGGACGCGAATCAAGTTTGGGATGTAGATGTTGCTATTGAAAATATGCACAAATTGGCGGAGTTTAAGCCATTGTGGATTGAAGAGCCGACGAGCCCAGATGATGTACTAGGTCATGCTCGAATTGCGAGAGAAATCGCGCCAATTGGAGTAGCAACAGGTGAAATGTGTCAAAACCGAGTACTGTTTAAGCAACTAATGCAAGCTGATGCTATTGAGTTTTGCCAAATCGATAGTTGCCGAATTGGTGGTGTAAATGAAGTAATTGCTGTAATTCTGATGGCTGAGCACTTTGGCATAAAGGTCTGTCCCCACGCTGGTGGTGTTGGATTATGTGAGCATGTGCAACATCTAGCTATGTTTGATTACGTGTGCGTATCTGGCACAACAGAGGGTCGTTTAGTGGAATACGTTGATCACTTACATGAGCACTTTGTTGATCCGGTGAGAATGAAAGACGGTCACTACATGGCACCGGAATTGCCGGGTTATAGCATTACCATGAAGCAAGAGACGCTTGACGAGTTTGCATTTCCTAACGGCCCGCTTTGGACCGCGCGCAGCGCAACGACGGAATGACCAAATGTCACCTACTTACGTATGACAGCTTCGACGGCTTAAGTATCTGAAGCTAATTCTGCATAACCGCCTGAGAAGTAAAGCAGCGGGGCGCCTTCGCCAAGCTTTCCACCAATGATCTTGCCGATAAAGATGTCGTGGTCGCCCCCGGCTAAGACTTCGTGGATTTCACAGTCTACGTAGCCTAGTGTGTTCTGGAGAATTGGTGCACCGGTGACATCAGTGGTTGTATCTAATCCAGAAAAATCTTTCGGGCCTGTGAATGCGAATCGATCAGAAAGATCTTGCTGGTCTGCTGAGAGGATGTTTATGGCGAAATGCCCGGCCTTTTGTAGATTTTCATGAGTTTGGCCTTTTTTCACTGCTACAAGGACCAGTGGCGGGTCCAGTGACAAACTTGTAAAGGCATTTGCAGTCATACCCCAAGTTTCGTCATCGTGTATACGCATGCTTACAACAGTAATCCCGGTTGCGAACATTCCCATGATTTTTCGTTGTGTGTCGCTATCGATTGTCATCGGTGTCCTCAACTTTTGGTGAAATAGCTGCAATTTTACTCATCGTGGCCGCCTAATTTCTAGAATGGTGACCTAGTGAGTATCTTAACTGTATTGCATCAACACGCAAATCATACAAATCATAGACATCCATAGTTTCAAACGGGCATTCACATCAAAATCCACACGAAATTCGTTGAAATTCATAGACACCCATAGTTCTTGACCTAAAAATCTACGTTGAGAACCTCTAAAACTATGGGTGTCTATGAATTGTGGTTGTTTCAGCGTAAGAATTGCTCTGAGAAACGGTGAGTGTCTATGATTGAGATGAGGTTTCATTGGAATTNGAGCTGAGAAAACATGGGTGTCTATGAATAAACCATGGTGAAACTGATTTGGATACGTAATAAAACATGGATGTCTATGAATAGCTAGGATGTGGATGTGTAGGAGACGTGATGATAAATGGCGGTTAAAGATTTGATCGAAAAAATCGATTCGCTTGGGATAATGTCCGAAGTAAGCGTGCGCGATTGGTGTCAGTCACTGCCAATTGTTGAACAACCTACCGATGAGAAGTCGCTGATTTTGGCAATGATTAATGCTAATCTCATTTCCAAATACCAAGGCAAACGACTACGTAACAATGTCGGTGACTCTCTGATTGTTGGAAACTACCTGATTAAGGACATCATCGGTCGAGGCGGAATGGGAGATGTCTATCTCGCCGAACATCGTCATATGAAACACCAAGTGGCGATTAAAATGCTCTCACGCCGCCTGACAAAAAAAGAGGGAACCATTAAACGCTTCCTTCGCGAAGTCGAAGCTGCTGCCAAACTATCACACGATAACATCGTACGAGCACTCGACGCAGATCAACATGANGATGGCTATTACCTCGTAATGGAATATGTCGATGGTCGCGATATGGCAGCGATTCTCAAAAANGATGGAATTTTTGAAGTGGATGACACCATCAATTACATCAGTCAGGCTGCTACTGGATTACACTACGCTCATTCACAAGGAATTATTCATCGAGATATTAAGCCGCATAACATGCTTGTGGATAACTTTGGAATCGTAAAAGTTCTCGATATGGGGCTCGCCTCTNTGCAAAACATTGATGGCCCTAAAAAGAAGGAATCGGAGGACAGCCTTACTCAAAACAACCAAATCATGGGCACGGCTGATTACATGTCTCCGGAGCAAGCGGAAGATGTGCGCAACGTCGATCCTCGCGCCGACATCTATAGCCTCGGTTGNAGCATGTACAGAGTCCTTGTGGGTAAACCCCCGTATGAAGGCGAGTCGACTCTTCAAAAAATCCTAGCACATCGCGAACATCCCATCCCAAGCCTTCGCGTCTACCGACCCGAAGTCCCGGAGATTTTAGATCAAGTACTTTATCGGATGCTCGCCAAATTGCCGGCAGATCGATTCCAGACGATGGAAGAGGTAATCGATGCGCTGGAAACATGCAGATTTGCCACCGCAACCATGGCAGAACAATCCGTCAGTGCAATCACAACGTCGCAAATCAGAGCGGAATTCATGACTCAAGCTGATGGCCAAAGTGCTACGGTGGATGCAGACGAGCAAATGGATCCAATCCCCGTACTGATTGAACAACAGGTCGCACAACCCGTGTCGACTGCACTAGTACTTGATAATGTCACACCGATACTCAATGAAGGCCGAACAAAGAGACCTAGATTCCTTCGTCGCAATTGGTACTTCATTTCATTACCCNTACTCGCAGTCCTCGTTTTAATAATCATTGGATCAGGTTGGCTCGGACATAACGGTGGTTATGTCATCATCGACTGGCCAGTGGAATTGCGAGGTAACAAAAATGGATGGGCGGTCAAGGTAGACAGCAACGAAGTAGCTGTCGGTACGGATAATCCAATTAGGCTACCAATTGATATAGGTAGACGACGCATTTCCCTGCTGCGTAGAGGCTATCAACCGCAATCACACGCNATTAATGTCGAAGCAGGCAAGTCCTATACCTTTGCAGCTGAACCATTTGAAGAAGGAATCGGTGTTTTCGATCCAGCGCAGCTGATCGAATCCGAAAACGGTTCGGATGAATGATCTGACACCACCTGTCATACCTTCTCTATTTGATACCCGGCGACAGNTCTAATGTCCTTCATTTATCACTCTGATAAATGGAATGTAATAGTGTCAAGGACTCCAAAATCCACCGCGGATCTCTGCGATCAGCTNCTGTCAGAGTTTAATTACCACATCGTCAGGGATCCGTTCCAAATTTGGCCGGATTTGCCACGGGCGTTTGTCGCAAGTCGTATCCTAACAAACAGTGCTCTACCTAGTGGTCACTGGAGTTCGATTGTCTCATCGAGACTAAAACACCCGTTATTCGATCAAACAGATTGGCTAACTCGNCTACGATCAACAATTCAACAGCTTCAAAATACGATCGTGCAGGTNGTAAGAAATACNGCAGGCGATAATCTCGTTCGTGCTGCATGNGAGGTNTATGAAAANCCCTGGCTNGATGTTTCTGTTACTCCGTCAAAACCATCGTTGTCTTCTGTATTTAAAGTGTTAACCGGCGATGACTCTATGGCAGAGAACCGTTGTTGTTTAGGAAAGTTGCTGGTAATTGCAGATTCGGAGTCGCTGACCGACCAACTTCCCAGAGTACCGATAAGAGATTGCTGGAACTTCTACACAAGTAATGATGTGTTCGTACTAAACAATTCTGGGAAAGGTAATATCCAAGCTCTTATAGAACATTGGCCAAATAAGATACATCCAGTATCNATTCCACCAGCAACAGTTCTAGACTTACCGCAGTGGTATAAGGAAGGCGAATACCTCAGCCACTTTACACGGGCAATCGATGGACCGTGCAGCAATGAGTCGCAATTCGTGTGGCATAAGAAACTAGTCCGACTGGATCCCCATTCACTGCACACCGCAGAGCGAGTCCTTTTTAAAATCGCGTATGAACAGAAGCTAAGGGCTAGCTCAGCGACGATCCGCGGCGGTTATAAGGTAGTCTCATTTACCTCNGTTCCATTATTTGGATGGCCTCAACTAACAAAATTCCGAAGCCACAAACGGCGATGGGATTTTGCACCGTATGGAATCTGTATAAATCAGGCCTGTCTGTCAAAAAAAGTCGCCAAGGTACGTTATGGAAATGAAGGTACATGGCAAGGGCTGACTGAGTCACAACGACCTTACTTTCAGGCCAAGGGCAAGAAGATTGATTGGACGGTAGAGCAGGAATATCGGCACATAGGAGACTTGGATCTATCTACTATTCCGCAAGAGAGTGCGATTGTTTTTGTTGCAACGGATGCCGACCGAGACTTCATCCAACCTTTTTCGCTGTGGCCGGTTATGCTCTTTGATAGCCTAGTTAATATTCCAGCGGTCCATCCAGTTTTGTAAGACCAATAACGACCATAATCGCTGACTGTTGTCCTGACGACCACGTTCATGATTTGAAACCATTCTCTCGATAGCTTCCTGCTCAATATACCGGCATACGGCAGGAGTTCCTTTTAAGAGTGTATCGTGCAACAGTTCGTTCAGGTCCATTTTCAACCAGTGATCCATCGGCACACCAAATCCCATTTTTGGCCGATCCCAAATTGAATCGGGCAACAAATCCCCAAATACATCCCGCAGAATCTGCTTCCCACGACCTTTCGAGAATTTCAATGAAATCGGAATCTGTGCCGCAAGCTCGGCTACACGATAATCTAGAAATGGTTGTCTTACCTCCAAACTATTACCCATGCTGGCGATATCCACTTTGGACATTAAATCTCCAGGTAGGTAGGTATGCAGGTCAGCTAGTGAAATAGCAGTGATCGGATCTCGATGACTGAAGCGACTGTAATGCTGATTAAATGAGTAGGAGACATCATCTGTTTCGATCGCGCTTTTAAAATCTGACGTATAGAACAAGTCATGCTCTTCGTCGGGAAAGATACTGATCCAACTTAGATATCTTTGTATCGCCGGTTTCCGTAGCGCATGGAAAAACTTCTTAAGGCGGCGCAAGCGTGATTTGTATCGCGAAGAACTGGGCAGGAGATTCCAACACCGACTGCCGAGCAACCACTTGAGGCCGGGCCATCGTTCAATTTTTCTTGCCAGCTCCACGGCCTGGTATCGCGGATAACCAGCAAATAACTCATCACCCCCGTCACCTGATAATGCAACCGTCACTTCTTGCCGGGTCATCTGTGATACATACCAGGTCGGGATAGCTGAGCTGTCGGCAAGAGGCTCGTCGTAATGCCAAACCAGCTTGGGTAAGATCTCAGTGGCACTAGGGGTAACTTGAAACTCATGATGATCTGTGTTTAGGTGCTTAGCGACCTCACGTGCATGCGACGTCTCATCATATTCTTTGATAGGAAATCCGATTGAGTAAGTCTTAATGCGTTCACTGCTATTACGTTGCATTAGGGCAACGATCAATGATGAATCCACCCCTCCGGATAGAAATGCTCCCAGCGGTACATCACTTTGCATACGGAGCTTGACCGACTCTTCCAACATGCTCCAAAGCTGTTCATGGAGATCTTGTTTGGAAACGGTAGATTCAGTTGTCGGCAACTCCCAATAAGCTGTTGTTGAAATTCCACTTTCATCGAAAACCAAGAAGTGTCCCGGGGATAGTTTACTTAAACCGTCCACGATGCAGTGAGGGTAAGGTACATATTGATAAACCAGATACTCATGTAACGCATGTTGATTTATTTCACGTGGGCAATCCGGAATCTCGAATAGTGACTTCAGCTCACTAGCAAACGACAGTCGTTGGTTCTCCGCCCAAAAGTAGAGAGGTTTTTGGCCCAGTCTGTCTCGAGCAAGGATGAGTTGTTTGGTACGTTCATCCCAAATTGCGATGGCAAACATTCCATTGAGCTTACTAAAGCACTCGGTGCCATATTCACTATACATATGCACGATGACTTCAGAGTCACCTGCCGTTTTAAAGCGATAGCCCTTAGATTCGAGAAGTTGCCTCAATTCCAGATAATTGTAGATCTCGCCGTTCAACATAACGACAACGGATTTGTCATCATTTGTTACAGGTTGTTGTCCCGTATTGAGATCGATAATGGCAAGGCGGCGGAATCCAAAAGCTACGCCCGCAACATCTGACGAAGTAAAGAACTCTTGAGCATCATCCGGACCACGATGCTGAAGGACACTTGCCATTTGGCTGAGTGTTTCTCTTGAGATCCGCTTACTTGGATCTCTCCAAACGCTTCCGGTAATACCGCACATGTTTAGGTGTTACTTCTAGAGTGAGTTTACAACGTATTTAAGGATAGATTGCGTCTGATTCCTACGTTGTGAATTCGCCGTTGGGTCAGTTACGCCATGACATAGAGTGTCTAATTGCAACGATTAAATCGATCATTCGTTAGCAACGGTATGGAAAACCTTCAAGTATGAGTCAGCAAAGCGACTTGGCGACAAAGCTGTTTCTTGCAGCANTTTGGCATCCGTTACCAGTTGGCNGGAAAGCGACTTATCCTCAACAAGGTTATTGATACAGCGGGCGAGGCTTCCGGAATCACCAGGNCCAAACAGCAGAGAATTCTTGCCGTTTACGAANAACTCCAAAGTCCCTTTGGCACCAGCCGATACGAACGGAATTCCAGCGGATGACGCGGTGGCTGCACATGCAGACACGCCATGAGCATCACTGCATGAAATAAGACAAAGGCAGTCTTGTACGCGTGACTGAAAATCAGTGGCCCAACCAACGAAGTGTATGTGATTCAGTAAATCGAGTTCTCGCGCATACTCCTGAAGTATCTTAAGTTGAGGACCATCGCCCCATACAACCAAGTGAATNTCATCACGGACGGTCTTTAGAATCTCCATGCTCCAGATGAGATCTTTAAGACGCTTCCCCGGAATCAGTCGACCGGCAGCACCAATGATGAAACTAGTCTGTGAAATTCCTAATTCCTGTCGAATGTCAGCCTTATGATCAGACTTTGTAAACTGCTCAGACGGATATACTACGGAGCTAGCACCGATTTTCAAGAACTGCTGAGCGAATTCCTGCTGTGCCGTAGAACTAAAGATTACATGATCACTTCTCCGGACATAGAACTTAAAGGCATGTGTAGGATATCTAATCCAGCGGTCTGCGGGATTTCCCATGCTACAAACGATTTTAGCGCCGACACGATGCAGCAATCCAAGATGTTCCCAATTGAGTAAGTATGGGTGCCAGATGTGAAGGATGTCTGGTTTGGATTGACTGATACAACGGCGAAGCTGTTTCAGTCCACCAAGGATTCCGTGACTGCGAACAGTACTTATCGGTGCGTCTAAGTTGNTCCTAACGCTGTCCGGTAGATCTTTGTCACGAGACCAAAACAGTAGTGAATGATCAAGCTGGCATGTGCTGGATTCACTCAGCAGTAAACTCAATTGGTTGATAGGACCACCAAGTGTACTCATCGGAATGAGGTGGGTAATTCGCACGCTTTATGCTCCATCACCAGATAGGAGTGAAAGGTGCGATTGAGCCATTTGGCGAATGGAGTACTTATTCTTTACATCACTATATGCTGCTGCTGCCATTACAGCAGAATGGTCATCCTGCAGAGCATTAATAATGCCGTTTCCGAGTGCCGTAACATCAGCAACAGGAACCAGCCGACCGGTGCGACCGTGTGTAACAAGCTGTCGGTTACCCGGGATATCACTTGCAATGACCGGAATCTGGTGAGCCATCGCCTCCAATAGAGAAAGTGACAACCCTTCGGTATATGAAGGCAGCACAAACAGATTGGCTGCTCTTAAAAGATCAGTTACATCGTCGAAGGCACCTGGCATGAATACGGAAGATCTAACTTCAAGGTCCTTTATCTCCTGATACAGAAGATCGCGATCAGGTCCTTCTCCTATTAGCCATAGTTGACTATCAGCCCAGTTTTCAAGAACGCTCGGCCAACTACGAATTAATTCCACCAGTCCTTTTTTCTTATCGAGTCTTCCGGTGTAGACGACGATCCGCGAAGACTCCATCGTAGTAAGATCGTAATTTGCTTCTGCAATAATCTGTCGTGCTTCTATTCGTGCTTGTGACGAAGCAGTTTCCGGGATGCCAACGCCATTTGGAATNTGAACTGTCCGGGAGGCATCAAACCCAGCCTCCGTGAGTTCATCCATGGTTGCGTCAGATGGACCAACCACATGGTCAGACAGCATGCATCTCTTTCGGATTTTCATTCCAAACCGGGCGTTAGTATGCCAATTACAATCCCCAGTTTCCCCTGCCCCTTCGACTCTTAATACAACTCTCTTACCAAGTTGTTGTCCAATACGCACAGCGACGTATGCATCGTGTTTAAGCATCGAAACTAGGATTGCATCATATGAGTCCTTATTTGTCTTNAGCCACTTTGCCAGGGCGTGCATGTACTTATAGGTTCCCCATCCGCGTTGCCGAGGATTTGATAACCGCGAAACGGGGATATCCCGATGAATGATTTCATTAGGCCACTGNGACTCCCATTTCGCAGTGAGTAGTTGTGTATCACAACCCAAATCACGGAACTCTACAGCAAGATTTGCCATGACCATCTCCGCACCACCGACAAGCGGCCAAAATCGACGTGTAACGAGAACAATTCTTGGCTGTGGCATTTATTTCAGTTCTGCTTACTCGAAAGCAGTGAGATCATGTGATTCCATCGCAGCTACATAGGGAAGGTTGCGAAACAGATTTTTGTAATCAAGTCCGTATCCCACGACAAATTCATCCGGGATTTCAAATCCGATAAAATCCGGTTTCATCTGGACTTGTTGGCAATCGCTCTTCTGTAACAACACAGCACTATGAATTTCAGAGGGTCCAAGCTGTTTTAGACGCTGCATGACGTTATCAAGCGTGTGACCGGTGTCAAAAATATCATCAACGACTAAGACACGTTCATCAGTTAGATCAGGAAGCATGGCATGGTCGATTTCCAAATCACCTCTTGTGGTCTCTCCTCGATAACTACTAGCCAGCAGTGCGCCAAGCTGAACCGGCATCGATAGGTACCGAATCAGATCAGCAACCAACACCAAGCTGCCGGTCATCACGGCAATAACTGTTAGCGTTTTGTTTTCGAGTTGCGCATTGATTTCGTCCGCCATTCGTTTGACGCCATCACGTAGTTCATCTTCTGAGAGCAGAACCTTCACAGTTGTTTTCCTGACCAAGTCACAATGTTGTTGCATCATTGTAGTGAACACTTGGATTCACACAAACTCCGTTAAGTCTACTGATATCGAATCTTTAACACGCCTTCATCACTGTGGACCGGTATGTTCCAATGTAGGCACAACAAGATCTTGAAATCTGATTTGGAAAAACTAATGGCAGGCACATGGTCTGAAATATCACTCGATGGGCATCTTTGTGACATATTTGAGCCATCCACGCCAAGTGCGAGAAACCAGGTTGTCATTTACCTCCATGGCGTACATCTAGGGCGTTTGCATGACAAGACAGTATTCACAGATCTTTTCGAAAGAAATGGACTACGTGTCATTTGTCCGATGACTCAACGGAGTTGGTGGACGGATAGAATTTGCAGNGAGTTTTCAGAAGAATACACTGCCGAGCAATTCCTTCTACGGTTTGTTCTACCCGAAATTGCGGATCGTTGGTCTGCCAAGCCACCGCAGATAGCACTACTCGGCACAAGTATGGGCGGGCAAGGTGCCTTGCGGTTTAGTTATAAGTATCCGGACTTGTTTCCGGTTGTAAGTGCAATTTCTCCAGCGATTGACTATCAACTTCGGATGCATGACGGTGACGAAGTTTTAGCAGCGATGTATGAAGATCCAGAGGCAGCAAGACAGGATACTGCCCTATTACATATCCACCCGCTTAATTGGCCAAGGCACCAATTTTTTTGCTGCGATCCCACGGATAAGACGTGGTTTGCTAGTGCTGACCGGTTACATATGAAGTTGTATTCGCTAGGTGTACCGCATAATCATGATTTAGAGACATCGGCTGGTGGGCATTCATTTGATTACTATGCTTCAATGGCACCAAGGGCGATTTCGTTTATCGCGGACGCATTGGAACAGGAGTACGTCCGCCTACCGGTCGTGGATTCGGATTCATAGGTTGGTTGTTAGGTGGTCTGCCCAAAGCAGACAAATCAAGGAAGCCAATTCCAAACGCCTCGATGGATCCACGCGTGACGGCAATCTTTCGTGCTGAAGCGCTCGGCGTTGCAGATTTGTTTTGATTGAGCCATAACTTGGCATTCTCTCTACCACCTTCTAACACGAGCATATCCTTGGGTTGTGAGTAGGTGAGCCTGGCAGCTTGGGCTGTATACTGCATAGACTCTACATACGTATTACCTGCTGCGGTTATGGCTAGCTGCGGCTCGCGAGATTTTCCTCGTGAGATGTCAGCAATCATCAATCGTTCACAATTTAATTGAACTGTATTGGGTCCTAGCATGTTCGTACTGGTGAGTTCCAGTTTCTCTTGCCAGTTGGCAACCGGNCCATATATAGCCGCGACTTTTGAATCGAAGTGTATAAATCGTTGGTACAGATTTCCGGCNCCACCACGTTCAAACTTGACGTGCACATAACTCAGTGGCATGTTGCTTGANCCGGGCGTAAATACCCGGGTTTGCGANGAATTCGAGTTAGCACTCACGGCTTCTTTCTTGTTTCGCTGCACNCTTCGAAGCCACCCNGCACCGAGAATGGTTAAATCTCCAGTTTGTTGATTGATTGACACTTCCTGCATTTGGAATTGTTGTGCAGAGTGTTGAAGGCCGACTTCATCTACTGTTTGTGTTTGCATTTTCACATTATCGCCGTATCGGATATCGNGTAATTCAACGTCTTCAGGTACGGCATTTTGTGAGAAGATNATTTTATTAGAGAGATTNGCTTCAGCAAATCCGCCTGTTATCCCAACATTCAGTTGATGNCCATTTTCCAGTTTCTGACCACCGCGTGTTTTCACATCGCCCGTCATCGTGATCGTCTTTCCATCAAATCGCATTTGCTGGGTCCAGGACAATCGCTTTACATCGTTGCTACCATTGCTCGATTCCAAATTCGGAGCGTGGACTAGATGTCCGGGGCCATCAATCCATACCTGGTTTATTCCCTGGTTCATTTTTAGAACCTGCCCGACTAGNTCAACAGAATCGATCGCAATTCGTGCGGGACGGTCTNTTTGCTGATTGCCTTGAATAAGNACGTTTAATGGTCCNTGAGGNGATTGTTGAATCTGGAGGACATCACCGGAAAGTGTCAGAGGAATATTGTTTGGTGCTGTACGATCTTGTTGTTGAAATTGTACATTTCCAAAAAANGATATGGCTTCCAANCCTGCTGCAGATTCCTGCCGAGTCATCTGAATCTGGACACTATCGCCGCTGACATGGTATCGGTTTCTTGGAATCTCGTTGTCGTCTGGTGTTGCGATCGCATTTGTCAGTGGGTCACTTGCAGGTTTTGGAGCATTGAGTCTTGGCTCATTGATCCAGATATCAACACGTTTAGTCTGACCATGTAATTCCGGAGTGTCCAAAATCACATTACCAATTGCAGCCATTTTGGTTGGCACAATTGAGTGTTGATCTNGAGCAGCATCCTCGCGTACCCAAATATGCAACTGATCGCTGGACATTTTGCCGCGTTTGGAAAATGTTAAGTCAGCTTTGCCNACTAGAGACAGAACGTGTTCATCATCCTGTTTTCGCAGAAGGCAGTCACGCTGCCATGATGCTCNGATCCGCTCATCAGTGCCATCTTCCAGAACACCGACATACTCTCCTGCTCCTTTAGCTTCAAAAGTTCCCAGCTTTTCCTGTTCAGGTGGCAGGTCATATCTGAGGTATGGCACGTTAAACTGGTGTGATCNGTATTTAAATACCGACTGTTCAGGATCCTCTACTGTGATCCGACCTTGGGTGAGATCGAATTCCAGCTTGCTGGTTCTAATGGACAGATCTGATGAGGGTGCCTCCAGCACAATCGGGTTTCCTCGTGCTNTTGCACCTAACACGCTTAAGGAAGTCATCCAGTCAGAATTGGTGTTATTATCACCACCAGCGTGTGCGGCAGGCAGTTGTCCAAATTCTAAGCTCAATTGTTCACACTTTAGCTGATCATTCAGAATCCCATCTTCATCGCTTAGCGTGACTGAAATGTTGTCTGCNATTGACAATTTAGATTCGGCAAAATCTAAACGGAACTCACCATCACAAGTTATCTTTGCTAAAACCGGCTTGTCGGATTNAGTAGCGGTTTCAGCAGACAATTGGCGATCAAATAGATTGTGCTGTAATTGCAGGCTGATTTCATCTACTTCGACGAGTTCAAGCGAGTCTACTCTTGCCAATGTACTCCCAGTGGCATCATCACCNGTTGGTGCAGCACTATCGACNGTGGTTAGGTTGATAAACAAATCACGTCCGCGTCCCCGATGTGGGCCAAATTCAAACCAAACNTCGTGTGTTGTCCANATACGATTGTCATCGATCTGTATATTTCGCGTGATGAATCTGACTTCGTCATTCTTACCGGGTGCTGTTTCTGGTGAGTAAATGGAGACATCGCCAATTAGCCTGCCATTTGTGGATGTGGCAGAACCGTGTGGTGAGACTTCGAGAATATCATTGGATTCAATAACGGCACCGCTTGGCGATTGCATGATAAAAACACGCCCGGAAGACTCACTCTGTGGTTCTTCGGAAAATAATACCAGTGTGCAAGGTGAAATAACCAATTCACCTTCATGTTGTTGATAGTCCCGAAACAGCAAAATGCCCTGGCGATTTTCAATTGTCTTTGGGTTGTCCAATTCCCATGCGCCGTCAGGAAAAATGGTCTTCAATGCCAGGCGGCGAGCCGACGGCGGGGCCTGCCAGTATTCCTCATCAACTTGCAGAGCAGCGGATCTTGCGGGCTCAATCATAGGAACAGCAAACAATGCATAAAGCCAATAGGCTGCGAGAGTTCCGAGGAGACAGTACATAGATCCGACAAGGCGTTTAAGCATTCTTAACGGTCTCCTTGTAATGAATCTCTACAAGGTTATCCCATTCACCAGACTGCTTTAACAACACTTCGACGAGTTCTCGGACTGCGCCACTTCCTCCATTTTTAATTGTCACGAAATCAGCGGTATCCCGAAGTTCTGAGACAGCATCGGCCACTGCTACCCCAAATCCAACATGGGCAATTGTAGAGAGATCGGTAAGGTCATCACCAATGAAGCACGTTTGCTCGGTAGAAACTCCCAGATGGCTGGCAATATCAATGGCTGCTTGTAGCTTCTTCGTAAATCCCTGCTTCACGATTTCGATTCCAAGCTCACCACATCTGGTTTCAACGATTTGTGATTGTCTAGCTGTTAACACGGCAAAGTGTCTGCCAGATCGCTGCCACATCTTTATTCCGAGCCCATCTTTGATATTGAACGTCTTGTACTCCATGCCGGAGTTATCAAAAGTAACTCCGCCATCGGTCAGTACACCGTCAACATCAGAAATAATTAGTTGGATGTCAGGCGTTGGCATAATCTATCCCGACTTCCGTAGAGGAATCACTTCAGGATCATCACTTTCAGAATCGCTTTCTGACGACTCTGGTGGAGTCCACACCACAGCGTCAGTGATATCCAGCATTCCCACAGGTTCGTTCAGTTCATTGCATACNGGTAATTCACTGATTCTTTTTTTACTAAGAACCTTTACAGCATCTGTCATCAGACAACCGGCNGATGCGGTTACAGGATTTACCGTCATAAACTGAGAAACAGCACAATCGAAGTTNGACTCNTTGTTGTTTTCNAGCATGCGTGCCAGGTCNCTATCTGTGAAAATTCCAGTGAGCTTTCCGGAGTTGTCAATCAGCATTACAGCACCNGTCCGTCGTCCGGGCAGGCTGGCATTTACAAATACTTCGCGCACCGTTTTTGAGTCGTCAGCGATGCGACAATGTGATAGTGGCCTCATAACNTCGTCCACTTTGGTTAGTTTTCGCCCCANGCTTCCCGCAGGATGAAATCTGGCAAAGTCATGCCTCGTAAAATGACGTTGCTTGCTAACGACTAATGCCAGTGCATCACCTATGGCCAACATAGCGGTAGTGCTTGTTGAAGGAGCAAGTCCTAATGGATCTGCTTCTTGTAGTTTGCCGATTGGAATAACCACGTCGCACTGTTTTGCAAGCGTGCTATCTAAACCTGATGTGATTGCGATTGTCTTTATCGCTCGTTCGTGTAGAGCTGGCAGCAACGAAGTGATCTCTTCAGTTTCCCCGCTGAAACTAAGCAACAAGACGAGATCGGACTCTCGAATCCTTCCCAAATCACCNTGTACGGCTTCGGCCGGATGTACAAAGTGGCTAGGTGTACCGGTGGACCCGAGAGTTGCAACAATCTTCTGACCGATTAGCCCGGCTTTTCCCATGCCGATAATGATGACAGATCCCAGCGTAGCGAGTAACGCATCAGTCGCCTGTACGAACGAACGATCTAAATCCAGTGCCAATTGACATAGCGCGTCTGCTTCGGTGCGCAATACTGCCTGAGCGAGCTCTAATTGCTCGGCCGGTGACATCTGCTGAAGATGTGCNATGGAATCTGGTGNGTTGTCGTTTCGCATAGCTGCCATCCTTGACCGCGAAATGATGATGCGCGCACTCCTTGCGCGAGGGAATTCTACCCCAGTTTCGTGGATTCAATCAATGCGAACGTGGTGCTCAGATTAGAGCTTTGCACGTAGACTTTCAGCTTGTCCAGCCTGACCAAATGCTGTCATGCGATCAACACAAACCTGTTTCATCGCAGCGCGTGCGGGTTTTAGATACGCACGAGGATCAAATTCTGCACGATTCTCAGCCAGTACGCGGCGAATGGCACCGGTGATTGCCAGACGATTGTCTGTATCGACATTGATTTTACGAACACCCGCACGAATACCCCGTTGGATCTCTTCGACAGGAACTCCCCATGTTTGACGAATATCACCACCGAATTCATTGATGATGTCCTGAAGTTCTTGTGGTACCGAGCTGCTGCCATGCATTACGAGGTGGGTGTTTGGTAGCTTTGCATGAATCGCTTCGATTCGATCCATGGCCAGAATGTCGCCATCCGGCTGACGAGTGAATTTATAAGCCCCGTGGCTTGTGCCAATAGCAACGGCCAGAGCATCTACGTTTGTTGCTTCGACGAATTGAGCGGCTTCATCGGGATCTGTTAGNAATTGATCATGTGACAGTACGCCTTCTGCACCGTGGCCATCCTCCTGGTCACCCATACCTGTTTCTAAGGAACCGAGGCAGCCGAGTTCACCTTCAACACTGACTCCCTTTACGTGTGCAAGTTCCACTACCTGACGTGTGATATCAACGTTGTATTCGTAGCTGGCAGGTGTTTTCCCATCTTCCTCGAGCGAGCCATCCATCATGACCGAGGTAAAGCCGTTTTCGATCGCGCTGGCACAGGTGTCTACACTATTACCATGATCTTGATGCATCACAATTGGAATCTGTGGATATAGTTCTACAGCTGCAAGCATTAAGTGCCGCAGGTATGCATCTTGAGAATAGGCACGTGCACCGCGAGATGCCTGAACAATCACTGGGGAATCTGTCTCCGTTGCAGCTTCCATGATCGACTGAATTTGTTCCATATTGTTTACGTTAAATGCAGCGACTCCATAGTCGTTTTCAGCAGCATGATCCAATATCGTTCTCAACGGAACTAAAGCCATCGATAAACTCCTAGCAAATGGGCGGGTCAAAGTAATCTAAATCTCGGTGCCGACTTCTCGCCATTAGATCCGGCGAAGTATCATTGCGTCAGCATGGTGCCATGAAGAGTTCATTATTTGAACAGAATCGAATTTGCGATAGGGGGCATTTAGTGTGTTGCAAGCGATTCTGATGATGATTCAGACTCGAAGAGATCGTCAGCCTGAGTTTGTGCAAGGCGGATCAACAGCACGTAGTGAGTATCATTCCTTGACGGTCCCGTAGAAAAGAAGTGCCCCCCGAGGCCCTTAGAGTCAGGTGTAGATGTAAGTAATAGAGTTTCACCNGGCGACAGTATGTTCCGTGTGATTAGGTTTTCAAATGCAGTGACTTCGCGTTCAGTTTGAACTAACCAACTACCATCATGCCCAATGAAATTTGATTTGGGTTGACCGTGATGAATTTCAGGAGTTAATTCAATCTCCACGCGACCGTCACCTTTTGGATATGTTCTTACCGTAAATGTTGCCTGAGCCTGATTAAACGCACTTCCCGTTATGTAGTCACCATCTACTTGTACGATTTTCATTTCGTCCTGCTGATGGTTGCTCATTACGATTTTCCCTTCGCGTCCATGGCGAAACTGCATACGCATATTGCGAGCATGACCACTCTGTTTGACATGCTCGGGAATATTCTCATGATCTACCTGATTCTTTTCGGCTGAGATTAGCTGCAGNACAGATTCTGGAATCATCCCACCAATGAGGCCGCAGCGTATNCCATTGTCATTTAATTGACCNCGAAGTTGTATCGGTACATGGTTTTCATCGATATCAACCCACAGCGGTGCAGTGGCTGCAATGTCTTCTGGATTGACGTGGATAAATGCAATTTCTAAGACCACCGCATCGGAAGCCATACGAGGAGCGTTTAACTCTACGGGCGAATCCATCGCTTCTTCAAGCGTCCAATTTGGTTTTTCAAGCAGATTGCAACCGGTCATACCACATATGAGTATGCATATTCCTANGATCNCTAATTTGCAACTGTGAAAGCGCATGTCCATCCGTGCTGTCGTGCTAAAAGAAACGAAGGTGGAAAATATGGTGTTTTGCACAATCACGTCAACCCCAAGAAAGGGTCGGCGAGCTTTTCGGCTTAAGCACTTAGCGGGATTAGCTTGGGTTGTGGAATCTTTACACCAATTATCCGGTGGTAAATCAATTCCAANTGCTGAAAGTCGTAGTTAAGAAAGTCAAANACAGCAGCATCGGGATTACTGGACAGCCAAGCCTGAGCTAAACGAGCCGCATGAGCGTCATACTCAGCTTCTGATTGTGAATGTATGTAGCATCGTCCTTCATGCCGTCTCAAGTCACCATCGAATTGTGGACTGATGTGCCAAAGTTCATGGAATATGGTTGTCAGTTTTTCGCCAAATGGCTCGTTTTGAAATCTTGGAAGATAAAATCGCAAAATATAGAGCATTTCCATCCCAGTGGCATCGTAGAGACGTTGAGCGCGATATTCTGTGCCGTTGCGTTCTCCNGTTTCAGCACCGCCTTCAAAACGCATGGGCGTAAGGGATGCATGTAACCCATGTCGGACGCTCTTGCGTGCCTGAGAGAAGGAAATCGCTACTCGACACATGTCGATATGATGCATTTCCGGCACATCATTACAGATGTGTTCACAGAGCCGGCGCATATGCCAGGTGAAATCAAAACCGACGGGCACCGTCGCACCTGTAAGCTTGTCTTTTCGAGAGAGCGTATTATCCATCCGTGGATCCATCCATGGAGTTTTCTGTGGCGTCCATCGTGAACAGCCACTATGCGTATGGCTCACAGTATCCCAGAAACATGCTATGAATTGCCATAGTTTTTCAGGAATTCAGGCGCGCAAAAAAAGACCTACCAAGTTGGCAGGTCTCTTCGACGTGTGTAGTTTATGTTCCAGAATCTAACAATCAGAAACTGGTTATCTGAACCAAGTCATCGCCTAGTCATCGGATGCTTCAGCTTCAGAATCTTCTTCATCAGCATCATCACTATCAGCATCGTCATCGTCTGATGCTTCAGCTTCCTCAGTGTCATCAGATTCTTCTTCAGCGGGTGCTTCAGCTTCAGCGTCCGAATCGTCACTAGCTTCTTCAGCGTCGTCATCAGATGCGGCTTCTTCTTCCGCTTCGTCAGTGGTGTCTTCGCTGTCATTGGCAGCTTCTGCCGAATTATCCGTAGCTGCTTCATCCGTAGCTGCTTCATCCGTAGCTGCTTCATCCGTAGCTGCTTCATCGGCATCGCTTTCAGCGACATTCTCAGTGGCTTCTGCATCTTCTACAGCGGCTTCATCGTCTTCTACTTCAAGTGAAGGAGCTTCAGCGGAGCTGTATGATTCGCGAACCTTATCATCCTGAACGACTTCCAGGATTGCACGAGTCCCAGCATCCCCAAGTCGCGGGGTAGCCAGACGGACGATTCTTGTATAACCATGTGTTCGTTCGCCGATTTCATCAACAACGACATCGAATAGCAACGCGACTGCTTCACGGCTACCGAGCAATTGAAAACATCGACGCTGTGCGGTTACATATGGAGCACGAGCATCGGACCACTGAGCCCATAGCTCAGGTTCTCGTTTCTTGCTAAAGCTTTCTGCACCCTTACCGAATTTATCTGGGGACACGATTGCTTCGGATGCTTCCCGATGTGGCTTAGCTTTGCGTGCAATGGTAATGCACTTTTCCACGAGCGAGCGTACTTCTTTAGCCTTTTCTAGGGTTGTAACAATACGACCTGCCGGTTGCTTGCGTTCATAACCATAGACTTCGGCAACTTCCTCGCCACGGTAGGTCAGAAACAGGCTGCTGGCCATATTCCGATACATTGCTTTTCGATGACTTGAACTACGTCCTAGACGACGTCCACGTTTTCTGTGTCGCATGATCTTGTCACTTCCATCTGCAGGAAGTGTCTTTCTCTATATTACAAAACCTATTGAACTTGCTTGAGTCTCAGTGACAACTACTTCACTTAAAACGACTGTTGCGGAGGTGGTACTCGCATGCCAAGATGCAGGCCGAGTTCACTCAGCTTGGCGTGTACTTCCACCAATGTTGTTTCACCAAAGTTCTTGATTTGCATCAAACCGTCTTCGGTTAACTGTACTAAATCACGTACTGTATGAATCATTTCAGATTCAAGGCAGTTATTTGCTCTTACGGACAATTGAAGTGAAGCCATTGGTAGATTGAGTTTGGCTTCCAGTTCAATGTCTTCAGGGCTTCGTGCAGAGCGATCTGCGGCGTGAACCTGAGCGCCCAATTCTGAATATTGAACGAACGGGTTCAGGTGTTTTCGAAGGATCTTAGCGGCTTCAACAATTGCCATCTCCGGATTGATGGAACCATTGGTCCAGATTTCCAGAGTTAACTTGTCGTAGTTAGTCTTTTGGCCGACACGTGTTTCATCAACTTGGTATCGCACGCGAGTTACAGGACTATATACGGCATCGATCGGGATAATTCCGATTTCACGGTCACCGGTACCTTGTTCTGATGCTGGGATATAACCACGACCATTATCAACAACCATTTCCATGTGGAACGGAGTCGATTCAGTCAACGTTGCGATCACGTGATCGCCGTTTATGATTTCGACGCCCTGATCGGTTGTGATATCACTGCCGAGGATGGGGCCAGGCTCACTCTTATCGATGGTGATAACTTTCAAGCCGTCGGAATGATTTTTTACAACGAGTGATTTCACGTTCAGGATGATGTTCGTGACATCTTCCTGAATACCCGGAAGCGTGGAAAACTCGTGGTGTGCATTTTCAATCTTGATCTGCGTGACAGCACTACCCATCAAACTGGACAGCAGAATCCGTCGCAGACTATTTCCAACCGTGACACCTAAACCGCGTTCGAACGGTTCAGCGGTGAACTTACCGTATGTATCAGTAAGCGTTGCTTTATCACATTCCACTATACTGGGAAGTTCAAGTAAGCGCCAACGAATATGCATAGTCGCCTCCAAAAGTACCACGAATAACTTACGTGGTGGTTAATGATGTTTTGAAATGGTTAAAACCAAACGAATGAATTGTTAGGGAGTGAAACGGTAGCGGGTGTAATTACACGCGACGTTTCTTTGGTGGTCGGCAACCGTTATGTGGAATGGGGGTAACGTCTTCAATCGACTTTACGTTCAGACCAGCTTGTTGCAGAGCGGTTACAGCACTTTCACGACCGCTGCCAGGACCTTTGACGCGAGCGTCGACTTCCTTCACACCAAACTTGATCGCCTTTTCAGCAGCTTGTTGTGCGGCACACTGTCCGGCAAACGGCGTGCTCTTTCTGCTTCCTTTAAATCCACTTGTACCGGCACTTGCCCAGCAAAGTGTATCACCCTTGGTATCGGTGATGGTTACGGTTGTGTTGTTAAAGGTTGCCTTGATATGAGCAACGGCAACAGTCACATTGCGACGAACTTTTCTTTTTTTGCTTTTGGCCACGGCCAATCTACTCCAATAAGTTTGTTATGGTCAGGCGATGTAAAACGCAGAACTCCAAGGCGGAATTGCAATTCCTTAGCGGAGGTCTTTAACACCTTTCTTACCGGCAACGGTCTTCTTCGGACCCTTACGCGTACGAGCATTTGTCTGAGTATTCTGGCCACGAACAGGTAGTCCCATTCGATGACGGATTCCCCGATATGCTTTAATTTCACGCAGGCGAGCGATGTCTTGTTGGACCTTACGACGTAGAGGACCTTCAACTGTGTAATCGCGTTCGAGCAGTGCAGCCAATCGCCCCAATTCATCCTCAGCCAGATCACGGGCTTGAGTTTGAGGGTCGATGCCGGCGTTGCGACACAGATCACGAGCAGTCTTCGGGCCAACACCATATAAGTAACGCAGGGATACATGGGCTGGTTTATCGTTCGGAATGTCCACACCTAAAAGACGCGGCATAACTATTCACTCCTTTGCGTGCTGGATTGCACCAGAACTAATCAGGGTTACAGTTCAGTAAAACGTGGTAGTCTGACTAACCCTGTCGCTGTTTATGGCGAGGGTTTGTTGAACAAATCACGTAAACACGACCTTTACGACGCACAATTTTGCAGTTTTCGCAAATTCGTTTGACGCTAGCTCGAACTTTCATGTCTCTGTTACCCAGATGAAAAAATAAATTGCAAGTAAGTCAGTATAAACGGGCAATTCGCCCATCATCAAGGGGCGCGGTAGGCCAATAAGTCCCACAAAAACAGCTTCAAAACACCTCAATCGGCAGCAAAATCGATTTAGTTGCTACACGTTGAAGGATTTGATTCTTCCGATTCGCTGCTGTCAGTCTTTAACTGGTTAACTACCGCTTGAATCCGTCCAAAAACATCGTCGACGCTTCCTTGACCATCGACTGTCTCAAGCTTGCCTCGCTGCTTGTAGTATTCAAGCAATGGCCGAGTTTGAGCGCCATAGACTTCCAGCCTATGTTTAATTGTCTCCAGCGTATCATCCGCACGCTGGCGTGCCAGTAAACGTTCGACAAGAACGCTGTCAGGCACATCTAATTCCAGAACCAGAGTCACTTCACGTTGCTGCAAATTGAGCAACTGTGAAAGTGCTTCTGCTTGAGGAACCGATCGCGGATAACCGTCGAACAGACATCCGTCCGCAAACCGAGGTTGTTCGAGTGTCTGTGCGACCATGCTGTCTACAACATGGTCAGGCACCAGTTCACCGCGACTAATAAATTGTTTTGCCTCACACCCAAGTGCTGATTCTGACGAAATATGTTCGCGAAACAGCTCGCCGGTTGATAGGTGAGCGGTTTCGAGATAATCAATCAGTCTTTGCGACTGGGTGCCTTTCCCTGATCCTGGTGGGCCGATCAATATAATGATCACGGCATCATCTCCACATCGGATTGATCACGTATCCCGTTGGTCCATCCAACGGGAGTTGTGAAGTTAGGAATCTAATAGCCCCTTGTGATTCTGCATCACCAGATGACTATCAATTTTTTGAACCAGATCAAAAGCAACACTCACTGCAATCAGCAGTCCGGTACCACCATAAAAACTGGCCAAACTAAAATCCACGTTCAAGCCACCTGCGACGACAGTTGGAATCACAGCAACGAGGGAGAGGAATGCCGCTCCGACGTAGGTAATTCGAACCATCACCTTTTCTAGGTAATTCGACGTGTGTCTTCCCGGTCGGTAACCAGGAATAAAGCTTCCGTACTCCTTAAGGTTTTCAGCCATCTCTTTTGGGTTAAAAGTGATCGCAGTCCAGAAGTAACAGAAGAAAAATATCATTGCGATATAAAACGCGTTGTACATAAATCCTGTGCCGGGGCTAAACACTCCCGACAGTGTATTCCAGACTCCAGCCATTCCATCCGGATCGGAAATCTGAGCAAACGCACCGAACATGATAGCTGGGATCATCAGCAAGCTACTGGCAAAAATGATCGGCATAACACCACCTTGATTAACTCGCAATGGCAGGAATTGGCGGGTTCCTCCATATACACGTCGCCCGCGTACATGTTTGGCACTTTGCATTGGAATTCGTCGTTGTCCAAGAGTAATAAAGACGACCCCGAATACGACTGCCACAAACAGGAATGCAAGGATAATCATCGATTCAACACCGACGATACCACTATCAAGACCCGTGAGCTCAAATTTGGCATTTGCGAATAAGCCTGTTAGTGCACCGGGCATCACAGCAAGGATACCGGCCATGATTAACAAGCTAATACCATTACCAATTCCATACTCATCGATTTGTTCACCCAACCACATGAGGAAGGTTGCTCCACATGTCATGATCAATACCGAAATAATGGTCCAACTCCAGGTCAACGCTCCGGTAGGATTACCCTGAGAATCCAGCGCCTGATAGTTTTCATGAATTAGAGTATTAGCGGCATCACTTCCGTTTAGGTATGCCACGACGTAAAAGAAACTCTGTACGAGACAAAGGACAACTGTGAGGTAACGGGTATAGTCGTTGATCTTCTTTTGCCCGGCTTGTCCTTCTTTACGAAGTTCCTGGATTTTTGGATGAAAGCTTCCAAGCAATTGGAAGATAATCGATGCCGAGATATACGGCATGATGCCAAGGCCAAAGATCGTGGCCTGTGTGAGGTTACTTGCAGCGAAAACACTTACTCGTGTAATGAGTCCAGCGAGACCGGTACCATCACTTGCCTGTTGAGCAATTGCCTGTTGGTCCACGACGGGAATCGTGATCCAGTAACCTACCCGGTAAACTGCCAGGCAGATCAGTGTGATCATGATCCGGTTCCGGAGTTCCGGGATCGTGAAGATGACTCTGATTTTTTCCCACATTGGCGACAGTTATCCTTTTAAGTGGCAACCTGTAGAACTGATTCACAGGTGAGCGTTGTCACTCCGTTTGACATTTTCTATTCGGCGGACCGNTCAGCTTTCTTTTGTCCCTTCACCACGGGTGCTTTGCCGGGCAGCACGGTTGTGCTTCCGCCAGCTTGGGCAATTTTCTCAGCTGCTGATGCACTGAATCGATGTGCAGAGACATTCAGCTTCTTTGAAAGTTCACCATTTCCGAGGATCTTTAGAACATCATAACTCTGTGGTTTAACGATGTCCTTTTCCCGTAGTGTCTCCGGCGAAACCGTATCACCATCCTCAAATGACTTTTCGAGTTGGCTAACGTTGATCGCGAACACTTCGAGGGCGAATTTATTATTAAATCCGCGTTTTGGAATACGTCGTACCATAGGCATNGCACCACCTTGGAAGGTAGCACGCTGGGACCAACCGGCACGTGACTTTTGGCCGTTATGGCCTCGGCCAGCCGTTTTGCCATGACCACTTCCCGGGCCACGCCCNACGCGCCGGCGTTTCTTGTTCTTTTGAATTCCCTGATTTACGTCGTGTAGTTTCATTATTTCTCCACCCCTCTCATGCGGAATACATGATCTTCGCTTCGCACCTTCGAGAGTGCATCGATGGTGGCCTTAACCAACGTCACCGGGTTATTCGTACCAAAGCTCTTGGTAAGGATATTCTTAATACCAGCCGCTTCGCAAACAGCACGCACAGCAGCACCAGCGATAATACCGGTACCGGCACCAGCTGGAACCAGCAGGACTTTAGCAGCTCCGAAGCGACCCTGAATTGAATGTGGGATGGTGTCGTTATTTAGTGAGACATCGATCATGCTGCGTTCAGCCTGTTTCTGAGCTTTGTTCACGCTTGGCGGCACTTCATTCGCTTTGCCGTAACCCCAACCAACGCGACCGTTGCCATTTCCGACGACAACCATTGCAGCAAAACTGAAACGGCGTCCACCTTTTACTACGGCAGCACATCGCTTGATTTTGATCGTGTGATCGACTAATTCTCCGCGTAAATCTGTAGCCACGATTTAGCAGCTCCCATTTATAAGTTTATAAGTGTGTTTTCTTTAATGATTCGTTTTTCACGACAACCGCGATTACAGTTCCAATCCTGCCTCACGTGCAGCATCAGCAAGTGCAGCTACTCGGCCGTGATATCTAGAGTCGCCGCGGTCAAATTTAACAGCCTTGATCCCAGCGGCGATGGCCTTTTCCGCAACAGCTTTTCCAATAGCTGCAGCAGCATCACAGTTTCCGCCATAGCTGATTCCGCTTCCAGTTTCGCCATCCCGACTGCTAACGCTTACGAGTGTCTTGCCTTCAAAGTCATCAATTACCTGAACTTCGATATTGCGGTTGGAACGGTTTACGGACATTCGTGGCCGATCTGCGGTTCCACGAATTCGTTTTCGTGTATGGAAGCGGCGTCGCTGACGTTGCTTGCCTAAGAACTTTTGTTTATCCACGGTCTTAACCTCGGGTTAATAATGTATTTCATCACCTGCGATCAGGCTTTATTATGTTGCTGCTTTACCAGGTTTAATCTTCACGTATTCACCTTCATAGCGAATACCTTTTCCCTTGTAAGGTTCTGGCTTGCGAAGTGCACGCACTTCAGCAGCAAACTGACCTACAAGTTGCTTATCACAACCCTGAACAACAACATGGTTTTGATCCGGGCAGGTTACATCCAAGCCAACCGGAATCTTCTTTTTAAGTTCGTTTGCCAGACCAACACGCAGNCTGAGGGTATCGCCNTGCACCTGNCCCACGTAGCCGACACCAACGATTTCCAGTCGTTTTTCATATCCCTCTTTGACGCCGTACACCATGTTTGCAAGCAAAGCACGGGTAAGCCCATGAAATGCCCGAGAGTGTCGGTCATCATTACTTCGGGAAACGACAATCTCTTTGGATTCNCTGTCGTAGTTAACGCTTACTTCAGGCCGGTGCTCTATAGAGAGCTTCCCTTTCGGACCTTCAACGGAGACGGTTGAGCCATTTACGCTCACTTGTACTCCGTCAATGACGGGAACGGGTTTATTGCCAATACGTGACATGGTTCAACTCGTTTTGGTTAACAAATATGGATTACTGTATTAGTAAAACTCTAAACCTCTGGTTGGTTACCAGATTTGGCAGAGTACTTCACCGCCGATATTTTGTGATCGTGCTTCACGATCGCTAAGTACGCCGGAGCTGGTACTGATAATGGATATACCAAGTCCGTTCAGCACNGGTCGNAGGTCTTTGGAGCGGTTGTAAACACGTCGCCCTGGTTTACTGACGCGCTGGATCTTNTGGATCACAGACTCGCCACCGGGGTATTTAAGGACTAGCCTTAAGGCGCTTACAGGTTGCTCTTCAACTTCTTCCCAATCCCATATATATCCTTCGCGTTTTAGAACGTCAGCGACGCCACGCTTTACTTTGGACAATGGGATATCAACGGTTGGGTGCTCGACACGCACAGCGTTGCGAATACGCGTTAACATGTCGGCAATGGGGTCGGTCATCATGGTTATTAAGTTCCTTTACCAGCTCGCCTTACGAACACCGGGAATCAATCCCTGATCAGCCAACTTACGGAAGCAGATTCGGCATACGCCGAACTTGCGATAAACCGCACGCGGTCGACCACACAACTGACATCGCCGTTCCTGACGGGATGAGAACTTCGGTTTACGTTTCGCTTTTGCGATTTTGGATTTACTGGCCACGTTTAACCCTTCCAGTTAACTTGGGGCCCACCTGACAAGCAGGCGGATTTAGGTTTAACCTTCCTGTTCGTCATCTACACGCTCAAACGGCATTCCAAACTGTTCGAGTAACTGCAATGCTTCGTCATTACAGTTGGTGGAGGTGACAAATGTAATATTCATTCCCTGAATCACTGGATACTTATCCGGATTCAATTCGGGGAATACAAGTTGTTCGGTCAATCCCATGCTGTAATTGCCGTTGCCATCAAAAGCAGTACGGCTAATACCACGGAAGTCACGAACACGAGGAATCACGACCGAAATCAATCGATCCATGAATTCATACATCCGTTGGCGACGCAAGGTGACCTTACAGCCAATCGGCGTTTCTTCACGAAGGCGGAAGCCGGCAATCGACTTGCGGGCTTTCGTGATGATCGGTTTTTGTCCGGTGATTTCAACCATAGCTGAAACAGCGGACTCGAGATGCTTTTTCTCCTGGACCGCACTGCCAACACCCATATTGACGACGATCTTTTGCAAGCGTGGCAGCGACAAGATGTTCTTGCGACCAAGGCTACCAGCTAAGGAAGACTGAATCTCGTTTTCGTATTTTTCTTGAAGTCTAGGTTTCATGGTTTTATTCCTTGTACGATTACCGAATCCTGTCGTTGCACCGGTTCAATTTGTTGATGCTTATTGAGGGTTTTTGTAATCGGCTGAGGAAGTTCCTTGTTACTCGTTTTTATGTAGCTGGTGTTAGTTACCGTATCCGGCTCCGGGACGAACTACATCAATGTCTTTTCCGCTTTTCTTACTGAATCTTACTTTGCTGCCATCATCGTTTGTCCGAATGCCAACACGTGTTGGTTCGTTGGTGTGTGGGCAAACGAGCATTACGTTGGAAGCATCAAAGGCCATTTCGATTTCAATGTGGCCACCACGCGGGTTAGCCTGACTTGGTCTCACAGCCTTCTTAACCGTGTTCAGCTTTTCCACTTTGATTTTGTTACTGGCGTGATCCACGTCGATCACCTGACCGCGCTGGCCACGGGATTCGCCTCGGATCACTTCAATCTGGTCGTCTATCTTGATCTTCATGACTTACACCACCTCACTTGCGAGGCTAACGATTTTCATAAAATTACGTTCTCGTAATTCACGAGCCACTGCACCGAAAATACGCGTGCCACGTGGTTCACCGTCATCGCCGATGATGACAACTGCATTACTGTCAAAACGGATGTAACTGCCATCAGCGCGACGTGTAGGTTGTTTACAACGGACAATAACTGCTCGGCAAATTGTCTTCTTCTTGATATCGCTACCAGGAATCACACTCTTTACACTGCAGACAATCACGTCGCCTAATCCGGCAAACCGTCTACGCGAGCCACCAAGCACCTTAATGCAGCCAACTTCTTTGGCTCCAGTGTTATCAGCTACTCTTAGCCGTGTTTCTTGTTGAATCATTGTTCGGTCCTAATAAACTCGTCCGGAACACTCCGGTTCTTACTCTTTCGTTTACTGCTTACTCTTCGCTGATCTCTTCACCATCGTCATCAGCAGTTTCTTCTCCGCCAGCATCCTCGTCAGATGCAGCTTCTTCTGCTACTTCTTCACTTGTTGTTTCTTCTGCAGTTGTTTCTTCTGCCACAACTTCTTGCGAAGCNGTCTCTTCAGTTGCAACTTCTTCTACTACAGCTTCTTCTGCAGCAACTTCTTCTGCAGCAGCTTCTGTGGATTCAGATTGCGCGGCTTCAGCATCTTCCTTATCAACAGCATCAGCCAATCGCATAGCAGCCAAGTCAACTTCGGTAGTGCGAGTTACGATGCGAACCAAATCCCATCGCTTTTGCTTGCTGCGTGGTGCTGCTTCGATAATTTCGACAGTATCACCAGCATTGGACTCGTTTTCTTCATCATGAACAAAGCAAACGGTTCGTTTACGGATGTATTTTCCATACACCGGATGCGGCACTTTACGATGAATCTCAACACGACGTGTCTTATCCATCTTGTCGCTTGTTACAACGCCGACTGCTACTTTCTTTGGCATGATTTGTCTTATCTGTGTTTAAAGTGATCGTTTGTTAGATCTGGGTTTATTCGGTATCGCTCGAATCCGTCCGTTATGACGATTGTTTATTCGCTCACAGCTTCTTCCGGTTGCTCTTGAGCACGCTCATGCCGAATTGTCTTAATTCGCGCGATAAGCCGCCGCTTTGCTTTGATTTGACTCGGTGAGTCCAGCCGTTCTGCCTGTGATTGCACACGCAATTCAAACAACTGCCGTGACGCATCATCCAGCTCCTGCTGGAGATCGTTATCACTGAGTTCCCTTAGCTTGCTCGCGTCCATTGTTAATCTCGTTTGAGTATTCTTCTCTTAAGTGTTTTATTACTAGTAAGCCCTTTGGTCAGCCATTTACATTGGGCGACGTCTAACCATCCTGACCTTGACCGGCATCTTGTGAGCGAGACGTGCAAAGCAAATCTTGGCTTGCTGCTCACTTATGCCACCAATTTCGTACAGGATCGTACCTGGCTTAACCGTTGCTACCCATGCTTCAGGTTCACCCTTACCTTTACCCATTCTTGTTTCCAGCGGAGTGGAGGTAATGGATCGGTGAGGGAACATACGCACGTACAACTTTCCTTCGCCACGGATGTACTGCTGAGCAGCAATACGTCCAGCTTCGATCGTTTGGGCTTTCACCCAACCTGGTTCTAAGGACTGCAATCCGAAGTCGCCGAATACGACGGTGTTTCCACGAGTTGCATCACCTTTGATGCGTCCCCGTTGAACTTTTCGGTGCTTAATCCGTTTGGGCATCAACGCCATCGGAGTCGTCTCCCTTATAGAAACCCTGATTTATCCAAACCTGAACGCCAATATGTCCTTGGGCGGTCCAGGCTTCTGTGAATCCATAGTCGATCTTTGCACGCAGGGTACTCAGCGGAATTGATCCGGTTATCTGCGTTTCACGACGAGCCATTTCAGCTCCACCAAGTCGACCGGCAAGTTGGATCTTGATNCCCTTAGCACCAGCATCCATGGTCTGCTCCATCGAACGCTTCATGGTNCGGCGGAAACTTGCTCGCTTGCTTAATTGACCAGCAATATCCTCTGCTACCAACTGGGCATGTATTTCAGGTCGTGAAATCTCTTCAACTTTCAGATTAATACGACGACCAACGAGGTTTTGAAGTTCCTCTTGAAGGATTTCAATTTCCTGGCCTTTTTTACCAATAATCAATCCCGGCCGAGCGACATGAAGTACAACTCGAACTTCGTCACGCGTGCGGTCAATTTCAATACGATCGATACCGGCATTACGGTATTGGGTTTTCTTGGGGTGCTTCTTAATGAAGTCACGGATCTTCTTATCTTCAAGAAGCAGNGAGGCGAANTCCTGTTTCGATGCGTACCACCGACTTTGCCATCCTCTTACAACACCCGTACGAAAACCAATTGGATTGACTTTTTGACCCATCTTATTGGTACTTTTCCTGTTGGTTACCTAATTCCAGTTAACTTAAATTCTGAACCTGTATTTATTCGTCTGATGCTTCAGCAAGCGTCACGTTAATGTGACTGAGCCGCTTCTTAATCATGAACGCCATTCCACGAGCTCTTGGCCGCAGACGCTTAAACATGGGTGCACCATCAACCTGAACATTCGCGACGCGTAGGTTTGCAGTTCGAGCAGCTCCACCAGGTTGATCGGGGTTTTGTGCATTGTTCAACGCACTCTCGATCACCTTGTAAAGCATCTTGGCTCCACGTTGTGGTTGGTACTGCAAAATCTCCAACGCCTCGACGGCGAACTTTCCGCGAACCAAGTCAGCGACCGGCCGCACCTTACGTGGTGCAATCCGAGCATATCGGTGCGAAGCGGAATAACCAGATTCAGCTTTTTGATTTTTACGTTTTGTTTTTCGTTGTCCTGTGTTTGCCATAACATGCAACCTCTAGCAGGAGTTAGCGGCTTCCCTTACCACCGTGACCACGGAAGGTACGTGTGGGGGCGAATTCACCGAGTTTGTGTCCGACCATATCTTCAGTCACAAGCACCTTTAGGTGCTGGCGACCGTTATGAACCATGAATGTAAAACCAACGAATTCCGGTACGATCGTGCAAGCACGCGCCCAGGTTGTAATCGGTGATTTATCTCCACTATCAAGTCGCTTCTCGATTTTACGATACAACTTGAGATCGACGAACGGGCCTTTTTTCAGTGACCGACTCATGAATTACCTTTTTTGGAAATACTAATTAAATATGTGTGTCTTCTGTAAATAATCGCGTTGCTTTCACCTAACTCGGCAGTTTCAATTGGCCGTATCGACGTGTACGTCGACGACGAACAATTGCTGCATTGGATGGCTTGCGACGCTGACGTGTGGCACCACCTTTAGCCGGTACACCACTCGGGCTCACCGGATGGCGACCACCCTTTGTACGACCTTCACCACCACCGTGCGGGTGATCGACAGGATTCATCGCGGTACCACGAACATGTGGCCTGCGACCAAGCCATCGCTTACGACCAGCTTTACCGAGGCAAATACTACCGTGTTCCGTGTTACCAACTTTGCCAATCGTGGCTCTGCAGGCACTAGGGATACGTCGGATTTCACCGCTTGGCAGAGAAATCTGTGCCCAGTTTGATTCGCGTGCCATGAGCGTAGCACTTGTTCCAGCACTTCGGCACATTACGGCGCCGCGACCGGGAAGTAATTCTACGTTGTGAATTTCAGTTCCAAGGGGTACCGAACTCAGAGGCATGCAATTACCGATTTCCGGATCACATTTCTCACCGCTAATTACCTGCTGCCCGACCTGAAGACCATCAGGTGAAATGATGTATCGCTTCTCACCATCGGTGTAATGCAACAGGGCGATGCGTGCACTGCGATTTGGATCGTATTGAATACTTGCAACCTTCGCCGGAACTCCATCCTTTGTTCGCTTAAAATCGATCAGGCGGTATCGACGCTTGTGGCCACCACCTCGGTGGCGAACAGTGATCTTGCCTTGGTTATTTCGACCGCCCTTTTTCTTAAGGGGGCGAAGCAGAGACTTTTCAGGTTCCGCACCTTTGGTTATATCAGCAAAGTCGCTGACACTTGCACCACGGCGTCCTGGCGTTATCGGCTTGTAAAATCGAATTCCCATGATTCTTCTCTAGATACTTTCTTTTCTAGATTCTTATCTCTGTTGCAAAATCACCCTGTTTGTCCCAGTGGCTCAGCAGCCTTAGAACAACTCAATTGCTCCTTGTTCAGGATCAATCGTGATAATTGCCTTTTTCCAGTTCTTGGTCTTACCCATCTTGTATCGATAACGACGGGCTTTCCCTTTTCGATTCTGCGTGTTTACACTCACGACCTTCACGTTTGGATACAACACTTCGATTGCATCACGAATCTGAGATTTGTCAGCAAGTGGATTCACTTCGAACGCATACTGGTTGTATCGCGTGCTTCGATGAACACCCTTTTCCGTTACCAATGGACGCAGGACGACCTGATGCGGAGCGAGGTCAAGTTTTGATGATGTGTTATTGTTATTGCTCATCTTTACACCATGTGTTTCTTAATGCGGTGCTATCACACCAAATATTCATTCGATGCGTTAACTTGCCGAAGCATTCTCCACGATTGCATCAAGCGCTGCTTTGGTCACCAAAAGTCGATCAGGCGACAATACGCTTAAGGCATTCAAATCCGAGACAGGTGAAACCGTGACTCCGGAAATGTTCCTCGCACTTTTGTAAATATTACGATCAAGCTGGTCTGTTGTGATCAGCGTTGTGCCGCTATCAATACCGAGTGCTTTTAATACACCAGCAACGTCTTTTGTTTTTGGAGCATCCATCGCGAGCTCATCAATGATGGTGATTTGCTCATCCTGAATTTTCGATGCAATAGCCATTCGTGTCGCTGCACGAACAGCCTTCGCAGGTAGTCGATAGTAAAAACTACGATCCTGCTTCTTGTGGATGTGACCACCACCTCGACGCACACCACTGCGACGCGAGCCGGCACGAGCATTACCCGTACCTTTTTGACGGTACATCTTGCGACCGGAACCCTGAACCATGCCTCGGGACTTGGTTCCAAAAGATCCTTGTCGACCGTTTGCTTGATACATGATGACAACATCATGCAACAACTGCTTGTTGATATTCGCAGCAATTGTGGTGGGGTCTACATCATAAGACCCAACCTCACTTCCTGATTTGTCATATACGGGTAAAGTCGCCATGATTCTGCCTTTAGTTAGCAATCAGCCCATAAGAGTCGATTACTTCTGCAACTTTCAAATCAAATAAATACTGTTTTGTTAACCGAGCTTGTTTGTTTCGCGTACAACAACAAAACCACCATTTGGCCCTGGAACGGCACCACGAATCGCGATTAAGTTGTTTTCTTCATCAACACTTACTAACTCAAGGTTACGTGTTGTTACTTTTGCATTTCCATACTGGCCAGCCATTCGCTTACCTTTAAACAAACGGCTTGGAGCTGCACTCATCCCAGTACCACCAGCATGGCGATGCACTTTCTTTACACCATGAGTAGCACGTTGGCCGGAAAAGTTGTGACGCTTCATCACACCGGCAAAACCACGACCCTTACTAGTCGCCGTCACATCAACTTTTGGTATTTCAGCTAAGTCGGCCACGGTTACCTCCTGACCAACCTCTACCCCTTCAATGGCGCCGCGGAATTCGCGGATGAATTTCTTAGGCTCACATTCCGCTTTAGGAAGAGCCTCAACGCCAGCTGCGGCGCGACGGGAAGCATTTTTACTGCTTAACTTAGAACTAACATGACCACGTTCACTGCGGCGTGCCTGACTGGATCGGCTCCGCTTCATATTTTCTGATGGCCGGCGCTTATCTTCAAAACCCAACTGAACAGCTTCGTACCCATCACGTTCAATGGTGCGGACCTGTAAAACCTGACAGGGGCCAGCCTGTATCACCGTAACCGGTATCACTTCTCCACTTTCATCGTAGATCTGTGTCATACCGACCTTGCGGCCTAGTATTCCCTTCACCATCGTCTTTTGCCTCGTGGTCTTTGCTCACAGGATCTGTAAGTGTTACTTACGATTACCTGCTAAGCGTCCATTTCATATTTGTTGTTTTTGATTTCAATTAAGAAAGTCCGTTTAACAGCATCTGCATCCATGCGAGTCGCGACTAACGCGACGATGCCTTAATCTTTACATCTACACCTGCNGGCAAACTTANCTTATTCAAAGCGTCCAGCGTTTTGGCGGTTGCATTGACAATATCAATCAATCGCTTGTGTGTCCGAATCTCGAATTGCTGCCGAGACTTCTTATTCACATGCGGACTACGCAGAACCGTGTATCGTTCGATTCGCGTAGGCAACGGGATAGGACCATGCACTTCGGCATGTGTACGTTTTGCCGTATCTACTATTTCCAATGCACACTGATCAAGGATGGAATGATCATATGCTTCCATACGGATCCGCATTACTTCGTTATCTTGTGCCAATGNACTGCTCTCCAACAGTAAAAACGTATCACCAAGTGATGATCCAAATTGCCAAACGTCTAGCGTAAAACGCGTGGTAAACCCACATTTTTCGTTTCTACTAGATCGTCACGAAAATTAAGGTGTAAACCACCAATCCTATGCCTCAAGTGGATGGTCGTCAATTGGCGGAATTGGAAAAAAACACAAGAATATTCAGTGAAAACAGCGCTAAATGTATTCCCGTATTTTTGTACTTTCAGTTCTCGGGTCTTACCCCTCGTCATCCCACCTTTAAAAGGTAAATTCTTTCGCATGTTCTGGTGGTGCCGCAGCGTATTCCAGTGGCTCCATTGAGCAACTCGCACGACCCTGACTTAGGCTCCGCATTGCACTGGAATAACCAAAAAGCTCTTTTAAAGGNGCATTNGCAAGGATATCTGTCCGGTCACCATGGTTTTCTGTGTGAACAATAATACCGCGTCGCTGCTGGAGNTCTCCAACGAAATCACCAAGGTACTGTTCAGGNGTGCTTACTGAAAGTTTCATGATCGGCTCGAGCAATACAGGATTTCCCTGAGTAAGGCCCTTATCGAACGCATCATTAATNGCGATTCGAATTGCCATGTCATCNGTGACTTCTTCCATTGTCTCAACNCCTCTAACCGTTGCACGTATTCCCATCAAAGGGAATCCAGCGATATTACCGCCACTACTACCACAGGAATTGAGTTCATCGAACATTACTTCCAGTAGTTCACCTGTTAACGCACCGGGTTCCAGTTGACTACGAACAGCACATCCGGTTGCGACGTTTTCATCCGGCTCAACCAACATNGTGATTTTGGCGAACTTTTGTACACCATTGATGAGTCGATTGCATTCACCGACGACGGTCNCGCCTGCATTAATCGTCTCACGATAACTGACTTGCGGTTGATGGAATTTAACATTGAGTTTGAATTCCCGCAGTAACCGGTTCTTTACAACNTCTAAGTGCANTTCGCCCATGCCACGCATCAGGGTTTGTCCGGTATCCCCTTCAATAATCTCAAGCGTGGGATCCTGTCGCTGTAGCATTTCGAGCGTATCCGCCAGCTTATCTCGCTCTGTAGCATTTTCAGGCTCAATGGCCATGGAAATCACTGTGTCAGGAAATTCAATGGTCTCAAGTAGCAGCGGTGCAGCGGCATCACAAAGTGTATCTCCGGTGATGCTATGCCGTAGACCGATNATACCTACGATATCACCAGTACTCACTTCATCGATTTGTCCGTCCCGGTCTTTCGCCTGAGCACGGATTTGCCAAAGTTGAGCCACGTTATCTTTTTTGTCTTTTCCCGGATTGTAAACTCGGGAATTAGCTTTCAGCTGACCCGAGTAAACACGTGCCCAGGCGATATCTCCTGTTTTTGCCGGAAGCACTTTGAAAACCAAAGCACAAAATGGTTCAGACACATCAGGTTTTCTTGTGATCACTTCGTCACTTGCAGACTTGCGACCTGTGGCCACAGCTTTACCTTCAACCGGAGGTCGTTCGATCGGGTTAGGCAAATAGGATTCAACAGCGTCAAGCACAGGTTGAACACCGATGCCATGTAATGCTGATCCACAGAGCACTGGTTGAACCAATTGCTGTATCGTTGCAGCACGTAGTACTTTGCGAANCAATGATGCAGGAATCTCGGCCTCAGAGAGAGCCAGTTCCATCATCTCATCACTGTATTCATAGAGTTGTTCGAGCATTCCTTCCCGCCACATCCGGGCCATATCTAACTGCTCGTCTGGAATATCGGATTCTGTGTACTCCGCCCCTTCACTGTCGGCATCGTACGTCCTAAGTTTCATACTGATTAAATCGATTACACCACGGAAGTGATTGTCGACGTGTGATGGTCCTGCACCTAATGGCAGTTGAATAATGACGGGGTTTGCCGACAATCGTTCACGCATTTGTTCAATGACATTATTGAAGTCGGCGCCTTCGCGATCCATCTTATTAATGAACGCAACACGTGGGACGGAATATCGGTCAGCTTGCCTCCAAACAGTCTCACTCTGTGCTTCGACNCCTTCCCGAGCGCTAAAGACAACCACGGCGCCATCGAGAACACGCAGGCAGCGTTCCACTTCAGCGGTAAAGTCCACGTGTCCTGGAGTATCAAGCAAGTTAATATCGACGCTATTCCAACGAAACGTCACACAGGCAGAATAGATCGTAATACCGCGTTCCTGTTCTTCCGGATCCGAGTCGGTTTCGGTCGTGCCTTTATCCACCATCCCCACACGGTGNTTAGCGCCACTGTAAAAGAGCATCCGTTCGGTGACCGTGGTTTTTCCTGCATCGATATGTGCGATGACGCCAATATTTCGCAGTTGTTCGATGTTACGTGACATGGGTATTGTGTCTGCTTTTACTTAGATCAACTAAGGGAATCTGATTGTTACAGGCGCAAAAAAAGACGCCGCAGAATCAAATCGTACGGCGTCTTTTTTNATTGGTTGATTACCAAGCAAAGTGGGCAAATGCCTTGTTTGCTTCGGCCATCCGGTGCACATTTTCACGTCGCGTGATTGCAGCACCTTCTTTGTTATAAGCGTTAACGAGCTCATCAGCTAAACGCAAGTGAATCGGTCGTCCCTTGCCTTCGCGTACCGCCATTAGAATCCAGCGAAAGGCCAGAGATTGCTGACGGTTCTTATTCACTTGCATTGGAACCTGGTAAGCAGCACCACCAACTCGCTTAGACCGAACTTCGATCATCGGCTTTACGTTTTCAACAGCCTGTGTGAAAACCTCTAACGGCTCATCGTCGGAAACGCGAGTAGCGATTTCATCAAGTGCNCCGTAGAACACGGCCTGTGCTATTGTCTTCTTTCCATCAAGCATAATGCAGTTGATGAACTTGCTTGCCAACAGTGAGTTGTGGCGGGGATCAGGCTTAAGCTGCTTTCTACTAGCAGTGATACGTCCCATCTTGTAACTATCCTTAAATGTCAGTAAAAACTGAATTCTGTGTATTAATTCTATTAAATAACGTTATGACTTCTTAGCGCCGTAGCGACTGCGAGCCTGTTGACGACCTTCTACACCAAGTGTGTCGAGGGCTCCACGAACGACTTGGTATCGCACGCCAGGAAGGTCGCGAACACGACCACCTCTTACGAGTACGATGGAGTGTTCCTGTAGGTTATGCCCTTCGCCCGGGATATAGACGGTTACTTCCTTACCATTGGTCAACCGCACACGCGTAATCTTTCGCAGTGCTGAGTTCGGCTTTTTCGGCGTCATCGTTCTCACTTGGAGACATACGCCTTGCTTCTGTGGACATTGATCCAGCACAGGAGCTTTTGACATCTTGCGTTTTCGCTTGCGACGCTTTCGTACCAGTTGATTAATTGTTGGCATGCGTTTTTCCGTATAAATGTTGCATTTCCGGCAACAAAAGTCGTTTCTATGGTTGTTCTATACGCCTACTATATTCACGACATAAACAATGCCGCAAACAACTCAGCGTACCTGTTTTGCGGTCGTTGTCAATTGGCTGATTAATGATTGCACCAATTTTGGTATCACCACTATTTCACCAAAAACAACAACTAAGGCGNCGTATTCAGCAAACACCGNATACGAGCNATAGGTATCGCATTCCCGTCCGTGAGAATCCGCGAACACACCCTGAGTGAATTANTCTCCTTCACCGTCGGATGGGGTCGCTGCTGCATCCGCTCCTGCTTGCAGCAATGGGAATTGGTTCGGAAGCACTTCTTCCGGTTCATTTGCAATGGCTTGCAATGCTTCCGGTTGATAACGCACTTCTGATTCCAGGAAGGTTCTGAACCCGGTACCGGCAGGAATTAAGTGACCAAGGATCACGTTTTCCTTCAGACCGACAAGGTCGTCGACTTTTCCAGACAATGCTGCTTCCGTAAGTACCTTTGTGGTCTCCTGGAAACTAGCTGCTGAGATAAAGCTCGAACTTTGGACAGCCGCTTTCGTAATTCCCAGCAACTGTGTACTTGCAGTAGCTGATCGAGGCTTCTTACCTTTGGCTGGAGCACCACCGGCTGCTTCGATTTCAGCATTTACATCTTCCAAATTTGATTTTGGAATAATCTGGTTCAGTTCAAAGTCAGAATCACCAACGTCAGTGATTCTTAGATTCTTAACCAGTTCCGTGTTCTTTTGTCGAAAGTCGAATCGGTCCATNATCATTCCCGGTAGCAGGTTGGTATCACCTGCAGTCTCAATTTTCACCTTACGCAACATGCGAGCGATGATAATCTCGATGTGTTTATCATTGATCTCGACACGTTGACTTCGATAAACCTGTTGGACTTCGTGAACTAGGTATTGCTGTACAGCCTCTTCACCGGAAACCATCAGGATATCGTNTGGAACNAGGGGTCCGTCAACAAGTGACTGACCTGCTTTAACCACGTCACCGGAGTGGACGAGGAATCGCTTACCGTGTGGCACCAGGTGCTCACGTTCGATCCCACTTTCACTTCGTACGATAATGGATCGNTTACCACGCTTCTGCTCGGTAAGGATTTCAACGGTTCCATCGATTTCTGCAATCACGGAAGGATCTTTAGGACGTCGAGCTTCGAAGATTTCTGTTACACGCNGTAAACCACCGGTGATATCAGAAACACCAGATGCTTCACGTGGTGTCTTGGCAATAATAGAACCAGCCTTTACGCTGGCACCTTCGTCAACTTCGATATGCGCACGTTCCGGTAGATAGTAAACATCCTGNGGCCGTCCATCGCTATCTTCCAAAACGATTTGCGGATGCAGCTCGCCTTTGTGATCCATAATGGTACGTCGAAGACTACCACCAGCGTCTTTTTCAACACGCAGCGTTTCACCTTCAACCACATCAACGTAGCGAACCTTACCATCAACTTCGCCAAGAATCGGGATACTATGTGGATCCCATTCGCAAACGANCTGACCTTCTTTGACTTCCTGGTCTTCTTCTACCTTGAGCAGTGCACCGGTTGGTACTTCGTATTTCTCAAGTTCACGACCCTTTGAATCCAGAATTGAGATTTCACCATTTCGAGTAAGAACGATATTTTCACCATTCTGATTACGAACGAAACGGATACGTGTGAAGCGAACGATACCAGCTTTCTTACTCTTGATATCGCTTTCCTCAACGCTGGTATTCACCGTGCCGCCGATATGGAAGGTACGCATCGTAAGCTGTGTACCCGGTTCACCAATACTCTGAGCGGCGATGATACCAACTGCCATGCCTTCTTCGACTTCGTCNCCGGTAGACATGTCCATGCCGTAGCATTTCTTGCAGACACCAAGAGCAGCGTCGCAAGTCATAGGACTACGGACGGGTATACGATCCAGACCGAGCTCTTCGATTTTACGCGCGATCTCACCGGTGATCATTCCGCTTTCTTTAACGATCAGTTCCTGTGTAACGAGATCTCGAATCGCCTGAAGGCTGACACGACCGGTAATAGCATCAGCAAGTGATACTTCCACTTTCTCACCACGGTAAATAACACCCTTGGTGATACCTTGGCTAGTACCGCAGTCGTCCATTGTGACGACAACGTTTTGAGCGACATCAGCGAGCTTACGTGTCAGGTAACCGGAGTCGGCTGTCTTAAGTGCCGTATCAGCCAGACCTTTNCGTGCACCGTGAGTTGAACTGAAGTATTCAAGNACACTTAGNCCTTCACGGAAGTTAGCTTTAATCGGTGTTTCGATGATTTCACCGGTTGGTTTAGCCATCAAACCACGCATACCTGCGAGCTGTCGAATCTGTTCAATACCACCACGNGCACCGGAGTGCGCCATGAGATAAACAGGATTGATGTAACCTGGGCCACCGTGATCATCGTGTTCCATCACACTCATCATTTCTTCGGTGATGCGTTCACGAGCATGTGTCCATGCATCGAGGACCTGGTTGTAACGCTCAAGTTCAGTAATNACCCCACGCTCATAAAGCTTGCGGAACTTTAGAACCGTCTTTTCAGCTTCCTGAATGTGATTNTCTTTGGTATCAGGAGTCTGCAGATCATCCGTTGCAAAGGAGAGTCCGCTGAGCGTACTTTCACGGAATCCGAACTGCATCATGTTATCGAGCAGGTCAATCGTGTCTTTACGACCAAGTGCCTGATAACAGTCACTAATCACGCGAGCCAGATCACCGGATCGTAAGGCATGGTTATAGAAATCCATACCGACCGGNAACATCATGTTGAATCGAACACGACCGTACGTGGTTTCGATCAAAACACCAAATTCAGCAGAGTCGTCTTCTGTCTTAACACGGCGTTCTTCAGGTAGGCGGACCTTAATCGGTGAATGCAGTGCAATAACACCCTGTGCATACGCATGATCTGCTTCGGCCATCGATGAGAAGAGCATACCTTCACCCTTTCCTTCCGGAATGAGCATGGTGCAATAGTAACAACCCATCACNACATCCTGCGACGGACTCATGATCGGCTTACCGTTGGAAGGTGCAAAGATGTTATTCGTGGAGAGCATCAAGGTATGTGCTTCAACCTGTGCTTCCAGAGACAACGGCAGATGAACAGCCATTTGGTCACCATCAAAGTCAGCATTGAAGCCTTTACATACCAGAGGATGTAAATGAATCGCGTTACCTTCGACCAGTACCGGTTCAAATGCCTGAATACCCATACGGTGCAGCGTTGGTGCTCGATTTAGAAGCACCGGATGGTTCCGGATCACCTGTTCCAGNATATCCCAAACTTCTTCGTCTTTTCGCTCGAGCATTTTCTTCGCGCTCTTAATCGTGTCAGCATGACCCAGATCCTTGAGCTTGCGAATGATAAATGGCTGGTANAGTTCCAGAGCAATTTTCTTGGGAAGCCCGCACTGGTGTAGCTTAAGTCGTGGACCGACAACGATCACACTACGAGCCGAATAATCGACCCGTTTACCGAGTAGGTTTTCACGGAACCGACCCTGCTTACCTTTGATCATATCCGTCAAGGATTTAAGCGGTCGGTTACTACTTCCTAACACAGGTCGCTTACAGCGGTTGTTATCGAAGAGNGCATCGACAGATTGCTGNAGCATTCGCTTTTCGTTGCGAATAATCACTTCCGGAGCATTCAGATCTACAAGTTTTCGTAGTCGGTTGTTTCGGTTGATAATTCGTCGGTACAGATCATTGAGGTCTGATGTCGCGAAATTACCGGAATCCAACAGCACAAGCGGACGCAGGTCTGGTGGAATAACAGGGATAACNTCAAGCACCATCCATTCCGGTCGGTTTTCACTATCGCGGATGGATTCGACAATCTGCAATCTCGTGGTGAGATCTTTCTTNTTTTGCTTCGAGTTTGTTTCAGTCAACTCAATACGCAGTTCATCTGACAGGGCAACGAGATCCATACCAGAGAGAATCTTGCGGATCGCCTCAGCACCCATATCTACTTCGAATTCACCAAGATCTTTACCTTGTTCTCGGTACTCGCGGACGATGCTCTTGTATTCTTCTTCGGTTAGAAGCTGTTTTGCTTCGGTTTCGGTATTTCCGGGACTGATAACAACGTAATCCTGGAAGTAAATGACCTTCTCNAGACTGGTCGTTTTCATCTTTAAGAGATTACCGAGTCTGCTCGGCATGGCCTTGAAGAACCAGATGTGCACGATTGGTGCAGCGAGTTCGATATGGCCCATTCGTTTACGTCGCACACGGGAGTGAGTGACCTTTACACCACAGCGGTCACAAATCATTCCCTTGTACTTCATACCTCGGTACTTACCGCAAGCACATTCCCAGTCCTTTTCAGGGCCGAAGATACGCTCACAGAAAAGACCATCCTTTTCCGGTCGGTAGGTACGGTAGTTAATCGTCTCCGGTTTCTTTACTTCGCCGAACGACCAGCTACGAATATCGTGCGGTCGAGCCAGGCTAATTTTTACCGAAGCATAGTCATTAATACGGTCGTAAGAGCTTTCGCCAACGGTCATTTAGTTGACTCCAATTCTTGGGTTTTGATCACGTCATTGTGATCTTTTTGTTTTCGCCATTGCCTACAANAAGCATCCGGCGCCAACGGGTTATTCCAGTAATCTAGACGCGGCGTTTCTCGAGCTGCATATTCAGCGCAAGTCCACGAATTTCATTAGTTAGCACGTCAAAACTAGCAGGCGTGCCGGCCTCAAGTGAGTTTTCACCTTTGACCATCGATTCGTAGATTTTCGTACGTCCTTCAACATCGTCACTTTTGACAGTCAGGAGTTCCTGCAGGATGTATGCTGCACCATATGCTTCCAGTGCCCACACTTCCATTTCACCGAATCGCTGACCACCAAAGCGTGCTTTACCACCAAGCGGTTGTTGCGTAATCAGTGAGTAAGGTCCTGTGCTTCGTGCATGTACCTTGTCATCCACGAGGTGATGCAACTTGAGCATGTAGATGTAACCAACAGTNGTTTCTTGCTCGAGCATTTCACCTGTTCGACCGTCACGAAGCTGGATTTTACCGTGTGCCGGTAGTCCCGCTTCANNGAGTGCCTNGTTGATCTCATCTTCGGTAGCACCATCGAAGACAGGTGTAATTGCCTGGAATCCCAGGTTAGCACCAGCCCAGCCGAGATGCGTTTCGAGAATCTGACCAACATTCATACGACTTGGGACNCCAAGCGGATTGAGCATGATCTGCAAAGGAGTTCCATCTTCCAGGAACGGCATATCTGCCTCTGGAAGAATCTTTGCGATTACACCCTTNTTACCGTGGCGGCCAGCCATTTTGTCACCAACCGAAATCGTTCGCTTCGTGGCGATGTATATCTTCACCATTTGAAGTACACCGCTGCGAAGTTCGTCGCCGCGCTTCATACTGTTTAGCTTGGAATCGCGTAGATCGAGTTCATCCTCGATGGCTGGTTGATGATCTTGATAGGTCTTCTCAATCTTCTTTATCAACTCATCACTTCGCATTGAGCTGGTGATGGCATTGGTTCGGAATTGTTGAGCAGCTTCGGCAAGGAACTTAATGTTGTCGTTGCTTGAATAAGGATTGTCATCATCGTCGGTAATCTTACGACCGACGGCTGCTTCCATTTCCTTAATCATTTCAAGGAACAACGCCGCAATCTTTTCGTTGTGCTCTGCTTCGATATCTCGCAGATCTTTTTCGAAAACCTTTCGTTCCTCGTCACTTAAGCTCATTCTGCGAGAGAACCGCTGAGTATCAATAACGATACCTTCAATTCCAGATGAGACTTCCAACGAGTCGTTTTTGACGTCTTCGCCAGCACGACCGAAAATGGCGTGTAAAAGTTTCTCTTCCGGAGTTAATTCCGTCTTGCTCTTGGGAGAGACTTTGCCGACGAGAATTTCACCGGGCTTCACGTAAGTACCAACTTGAACGATTCCATCGTCGTTGAGGTTGCGAAGCATCTTTTCGCTGACGTTAGGAATNTCNCGAGTGAACTCCTCACGNCCCAGTTTCGTTTCGCGAATCTCGACTTCGAATTCTTCGATGTGAATCGAAGTATAGGTGTCNTTCTTCACCAACTCTTCACTGATGATGATTGCATCTTCAAAGTTGTAACCTTCGTAGGACATAAATCCGACGAGTACGTTACGACCAAGTGCGAGTTCNCCGTTTACTGTNGCAGCACCATCAGCAATAACCTGCCCCGCTTCAACACGATCACCAAGGTTGATGATTGGTTTTTGGTTCAGGCACGTTCGCTCATTGAGTCCCGCGAATTTTTTCAACGGATACGTGATACCAGCGATGGTAATCTTGGTTGAGTCAACTTGACTGACCGTACCAGATTTTTCAGCACGAATGACCATGCTGGAGTTACTAGCNACAGCCGTTTCCATACCGGTTGCAACAATCGGTGCTTCCGCTTCAAGCAATGGCACAGCTTGACGCTGCATGTTAGATCCCATCAACGCACGGTTTGCATCGTCGTGTTCCAGGAATGGAATCAGGCTTGCTGATACACCAATCATCTGGCTTGGCGAGATGTCCATGTATTGCACGTTTTCGGGAGTGATCATCTCAAAGTCACTTCGATAACGTGCAATCAACGTCGGACCATCAATGCGATTGTTGGTGACAGCAGAATCCGCAGGTGCCACGCGGGCTTCCGATTCTTCATCTGCACGCAAATACACGATCTCATCAGTTAACTTTCCGTTGGTGATCTTACGGTATGGAGTCACCAGGAAACCGTAGTCATCCACGCTTGCGTAAATCGCAAGGCTGGAGATCAAACCGATATTGGTNCCTTCAGGTGTCTCGATCGGGCAGATTCTTCCATAGTGAGAAATATGCACGTCGCGAACTTCAAAACCAGCACGCTTTCGGTTTAGACCACCAGGGCCGAGTGCCGAAAGCCTACGTTCGTGCGTAAGTTGCGACAGCGGATTGGTCTGATCCACAACCTGCGAAAGCTCACCTCGACCGAAGAAATACTCGATTGCCGCCGAGATACTCTTTGGATTGATCAGNCTTCGAGGTGTCATATCCTCCTGATCCTTAAGGCTCATTCGTTCCTGCACGGTACGACGTAGCTTTAAGAAACCTTTACGCAGCTCGTCACTCGCNAATTCATCGATGGTACGAAGCCGTCGATTACCGAGGTGATCGATATCATCAATCTCAGCACCNTCTTCATTTCCGGCGAGCTTGATGATGTATGCGATCGAAGCAATCAGATCATCCGGACGCAGTGTCATTTCAGGTTCGGGAACTTCCAGATTCAGCTTGCGGTTGATACGGAATCGACCGACACGCCCCAACCGGTATCGATTGGAATCGAAGAACTTCTCCTGGAACAACGTACGAGCCTTCTCCAGTTGCGGAGGATTGCCAGGACGGAGTCGTTGGTAGATCCGCAGCAACGCTTCTTCATGACTGCTCGTTGCATCATCAGCCAGGCTATTGAAGATCAATGGAACGCGAGGCGATTCCATTACCTCAATTTCACCAACTCCCGAAGTGCATATTAGCTCTGCGAGGTTCTTGGTGATTTTCTGCCCGGCATCCACGATGATTTCACCAGCACGNTCGCTGGAGGCAGGATATACAACNTCGTCTACCGTGACCTTGCCTTCGATCTTGCTTACGCTTCGACCATCAGTAACGGTTTCGACGGAAGTGGGATAGAAGGCACGTGTCAATTCAGCGTCCGTGCCGTATTCCGGTGCCATCGCACGTAGCAATGTCATTGCCGAGAACTTACCACTTTGGTCAATTCGTACGGTCAGCAGGTCTTTTTTGGTAACGTTTACTTCGATCCAACTTCCGCGCTCAGGGATAATCCTGCAGCTCGGAAGTTTCCGATCGCTTGTACCGTCCTGTTCCAATACGAAGTCAACACCCGGACTTCGATGCAACTGGCTTACGACCACACGCTCAGCACCGTTGATGATGAACTCACCACCGCCGAGCATGATTGGCATGTCACCCAGATATACNTCTTCTTCAACCGGCTCATCTTTGTTTAGCCGGAGCCAAACTCGAAATGGTCGACCATAGGTGAGGCGAAGCTGACGGCATTCTTCGGGGGTATACCTCGGCTTGCCNAGCTCGTACTTGATGTAGTCGAGTGAGAGTTGCTTATCGTAACTNTCAATCGGGAAGATTTCCTTAAGTACCCCTTCGACACCCTGATCTTTACGCTTTTCAGGAGATAGGGCGCTTTGAAGAAATGCTTCATAACTGACCGTTTGGATCTTAGTTAGATCCGGGATCGGCGGATACTCACGACCACTACCGAATCGTCGGATNTCGGTNGGTTGAAGTCGACGAACACTGGGAATTGGCATGGATTTGCTCCGTGTGCTCTCTAGTTAACTAATGGTTTGTTTCTTCTGCTTGAAGTAAATCGGATTTATATGAAACGCTGGCGTCATATGATCCGTCTATGTTCGAGCACCTGTATACGGCGGGAAGAATAAAAACGATGGGCTGTTTGTGTGGTGTGAAGATTCTTGGTGTTGTTGTTTGAACAATTTCCATGAATTCTCTGGATTCAATCTTTTAGATTGAGACAATAAAAAAAGCGGACACTACCAGCACCGTTACAAGATTTTTTCTGAAAACTTCAGAAATGTCATTTTCAGCGCACANNGGCGCGCAATGACGGTAAGCAGCGGTTGCTTACCAAACCTTGTATTACCTGGNCAGGTGACCACCTTTCTTNAATTGATCGGCCCAGCATGANCCGAGTTGGCAATTAATGCCTTCCTATCTTCTGCCTACACAAATATATGTGACTAGTGNTAGCCACAGGTACAGTGCGCGCAAAGGACACCACTAAGCAGGACATTTTGGATGTATCTCAAAACGATATCCACTGAAGTGGGCACCGAAATGATACCAAAAAGACCTACTTAACTTCTACAGCTCCACCAGCTTCTTCGATCTTTGTC
>PAXU01000046.1 GCA_002714565.1 Rhodopirellula sp. | reverse complement strand
TTGCAGCTGGATGTGTCGTGTGAAGAATCCATTAGTGCGCTATCAACGCGTTTGTCTGATGATCCGGTGGATGTATTGATAAACAACGCCGGGATCCAACATGTTGCAAAACTCGAAGAATTCCCACAATCAACCTGGGACACCGTGGTGGACGTGTTGCTTAACGGAGTAGCTAGAGTGACACGGGCGTGCCTGCCTGCCATGCGAGAAAATGGCTATGGGAGGATTATCAATATTGGTTCGATCCATTCACTTGTCGCATCACCATACAAATCTGCGTACGTAGCTGCGAAACATGGCCTGCTTGGTTTTTCCAAAACAATGGCTCTTGAGACATGTGACATTGATGTCACGATCAACACGATTTGCCCAGGTTATGTGTTAACGCCGTTAGTTGAGAGGCAGATCAAAGAGCAGGCAAGTTTACACGGAATCAGTGAAGATGATGTTATCGAACAGATCATGCTCGCTCCGATGCCTAAACGGGTTTTCGTAACCACTCCGGAAATGGCTGAAACGGCCGCATTCCTGATGACAGCACATGCACGGAATATTACTGGTCAGGAAATTGTCATGGACGGGGGGTGGACGGTGCGATAACTAGCCTGCTACGTGTTGTTTGGCCGTCGGAATTCGATCTCGTCGGCCATCGCATTTAGTGCGGCGATGACGTCCGCAGGTAGATCAATGCCTGAATCCACGGACTTCTGGTATCGATTCCATTCGAACTCTCCCGCAACGAATAGTTGGTCGACTCCATCGGCGGTGGGGGTTTCGTGAATTTGATCGATTAGGCCGTCAACTCGTTCTTTAAAGCTGTCTAGGTTTTGCATCGCGCCCACGTTAAAGGCAAGAAAGGCAGCACCGTGATGTGTGGGTCCTGCGGGGTCGGCAGTCATCCAAGCTTTAATATCCCAAGTCAAATTTGCACCAGATAGTAATCCGGATAGTGACTCGATCATGAGACCGAGTCCATAACCCTTGTAGCCACCGAGCGGCTGCAATGCCGCATCAGCGGGATAGAGGCTTGAATCTGTGGTCGCTTTGCCATCACGGTCGACGATCCAGTTGTTTGGAATAGGGTTTCCAAGTTGGTTTGCTGCGTAGACCTTGCCGCCGGCGACCGTGCTCATTGCCATGTCGAGCAAGATAGGATGGTGTTTTCCAGCAGGCACGCTGTATGAAAAAGGGTTCGTACCAAGAACAGCGGTCTTTGAACCGGGTGCGGCAACGCTTGGAATATCGTTGCCCATAGCGATGCCGATCATGTCGTTTCGCGCTGCCATAGTTGGATAGACACCAACAGCTCCTAAATGGCATGAATTAAAGACTCCACAATACGCGACACCCGTCTCACGTGCTTTTTCGATGGCGGTCTCCATCGCGAATGTACCGGCCACCTGCCCAAGGGTGGAGTTGCCATCGATTAATGCGAACGAAGGTCCATCATTGACAATCTGTGGGTCTACGTCACTTCGACATCCACCTGCCCGGATTCGCCTCGTATAACCTTTTAGTAATTTGGAACCGTGGGTAAACGTACCCCATGAATCGGCAAGGCAAAGCGCATCAGCTGTGACTGCGGCGTGTCTTGGGTTTGCACCGGCGTGGACTAAAGCGTCGTGGATGTATGTCTTGTGTTGTTCAATAGAGATCGGCATGAGTTCTCAGTCTGTTTGTAGCATTTACCATAAGTTAACGAGTCTATTTGATATTTGCCGTTAGGGTAAGCGTGTGGCTAGCGTGCGCGATGCTAGAAAAAACTGCGCAATGAGTGCGGGCATGATCAAGAGAAATGTGAGAATGAAATACTGCCCGATAAATGGAATAAAGCTACATGGCCCAAAGACCAGGAACATTCGTGCTAGCACCGGATTTATCACTTGTTCCTTCTTTAGATGCTCTTTGGAGATCTCGTTTGTCCGGTGTGCCAGCTCGGCTATCTTAAAAAAGGACCATGTAAATGGATCGCCTTGTGAAATATGAGGGGTGATTAACAAAGCGTGTAGCTTTAATATCCGAATCGCAAATATATATGCAGTTATCGTGCTGGCAATAGCTAGTAGAATTGGCCCAAACATGTTGCTTAGGTTTCCATTTAGAAAGATAGCCGACGATATCGCCCATGAGCCGAGCTGCCCGTAGGCCCATATGGTTGTGGCGATCGACAGGATCGCAAATGTTAGGAACATGCGAAAATGGATCGAAAGTGAAACACAATACGATTGAGNGCCAGCAACGTTATCGGCGCCCCTTCCTGACGCGATTTGACTATATGGTATCCATTTCTCACTGCCCTCTTCCCGGATCGCAGCAGAATGTGGCACGTCATTTACCGTAATGAATTCACTTAGGTCGCCCATTGTGAATGGTCCATGCGTAGTGCCCTCATGGATTAGATACCAAAGCTGTGAAGACGAAGTGATAATGAAACCTCGTTGTCGTGCTGTGTGTTTTAAGGATGGTGTATATTGCTAGTGTACAAGTAACACAAATCCCGAAAGCATGAACATGTTTAAGACAATTCTAGCACTGACCTTAATCTTATGCCCNNTGAACCTNGTCGATGCCAAGGAGAAGAAACTACTCGACAANGANGACCAGCGGATTGTGTTCATCGGAGACTCCAATACTCATGCTGGCCAGTACATTTCCCTAATCGAGGCGCAGTTGTTGCGTAATGGAAATAAGGTTGAGTTGGTGAATCTAGGTTTGCCGAGTGAAGGCGTAACGGGTCTTTCTGAGCCAGACCATCCGTTTCCGCGGCCAAATGTGCACGATCGATTGGAAGCCATACTTGAGAAAACTCACCCAGACTTGGTGGTGTCGTTTTACGGTATTAACGACGGAATATACTATCCGTTCTCCGACGATAGATTTGAGAAATTTCAAAAAGGTATCAACGAGCTAACGCGTTTGGTACGCAAAGCTGGCGCGAAGCACTTGATGTTAGCGGCGCCGATGTTCGATGCGCTCCCAATGAAAAAGAACGGTAAGCTGCTCGCTGAGGGTGCCGAGAAGTATGCATGGTTTGCGATATACGAAAACTATGATGACGTTATGAAGAAGTACGCTAAGTGGCAATTTGAAGCGGATTTAGATATCGACGGCTTTATTCATACGCATGCCGTTATGAAAAGCTANTTCCTGGCGAAACGAAAGGACAACCCGGATTTTGTAATGTCAGGTGACGGAGTTCATATCAACATGGAAGGGCACGCACTGCTCGCCAAATTCGTTACGAATAAATTAGGCTATCAATACGTTGAGGTGCCNCAAGAAGTNTTCAATGCAATAAATGCGAAGNGAAAACTAATGCATGCTGCGTGGCTATCGCACGTTGGACACAAGCGTCCCGGTGTCGCAGCGGGGTTACCACTTGAGGAAGCCCGATTGAAGAGTAAGGAACTTGACGNTTCGGTTCAAAAGGCCGTTGAGTCNTGGNAAGACTAGCGCCGAGCACAGGCTATTTGTCTTTGGGCGTTTTGTCCCATGGNTTGGGNTTGCGTTTTTGGTATACGGGCCGAGCGTCGCGTTCTGGCATGTCATTTACGATAGCTTCGAATCGCCGCATGGCTCCGGTGTGAGCCCTGTTGGATGAATCCTTGAGGTTTAGTACCTCGCTAGGGTCCGCCTTAAGATCATATAGAGCGGTAATCATCGCCGTGTCATCTACCCAGACCTTAAACTGTTTGTCACGTATGACCCGTGGGGTATAGTCTTTCACTCCGCGTACTCCGTCCGCGTCCAGCCGCGCTGCTCCATGACCAAGTGCCATAATCCACTTGCGAGTCGAATCGGTTGCTTTTCCTGTAATCACATCTGCGATGGAGTGACCGTCAATCACTCCAAGTTTCTTTGTGGAACCACCACCTAATTCAACAAATGTTGGAAGTAGGTCAGAAAAGTCTGTGAGGGCGTCCGTTACNGCGCCCGCAGGNACAATGCCTGGACAATTGACGATGAACGGCTGGCATACTCCGCCTTCGTATTTTGACGCTTTACCGCCCGATGGTCGTATGCCGGCAACTGTGCCACGTTGNCCGCCACTNGTTCCGTTATCCGTTGTGAAAATTACGATCGTGTTTTCACGTATTCCCAAGTTGTCGATAGTATTTACCAAGCGGCCAACAAGATGGTCTGTATATCGGACCATGGCCGCGAGCTGTTCCGTTTTGGNAGCCTTGGGCTTNGGTTCAGAAGGGGTGGTAACTAAAGGACCGTGCGTTAAGGCCATCGGGAAATAGACCATCATGGGTTTGTCATGATTTTGTTTCATAAACTCGATGAGATAGTCGCAATAAACGTCAGGACCATATTCACCAGCATACGTCTTACTGCCCTTAGGGGTGTGAATATAGGCATCCTGGTAACGTTCGGCACTAGGAGGATTGCCTTCTTCATAACCAGTCCACACGCACCAGTCATCAAAACCGTGCTTTTGCAATGCGTTTGGCTCGAGTCGGAAATCGTTAATCTGCCACTTCCCAGCAATGACACTGGTGTAGCCCAGTTTCTTTAAATGCCTAGGAAAGCTGGTGTAGTGCTTCCAGTCAAAATAGCCAACGCCCCAACGAGGGACGTCCCAGTGATTCACCCAACCGGTACGCCAGGGGTACTGACCGGTAAGCAGGGTTACACGCGTCGGAGTACATTGCGGCATGGAATATGCGTTATCAAATCGCAATCCCGTTTTTGCGAGCGCATCGATTTGCGGTGTTTCAATTCCATCGGCTCCGTAACAACTGATCCAGTCCTTACCTAGGTCGTCGACCATGATAAATACAATATTGGGTGGCGCCGGTTTCGCGTACCCGATGGATGTAATAAGCAAAGCAGTCAGGAGCGATAGTATGTGTGTGCGCATTTGGCGTGTACCTATTCGTATTCCCATTTCATTACCCAGGGATCGTGTAGCTCTTTTTGTTTCGCTTTAAGCAGTGTCTTGTATTTCTCAAGCACATCGGCGAACGCTGGGTCTGTAGCAAGGTTTTTAGACTCGTATGGGTCTGTAGCTACGTTATAAAGCTCAAATTTTGGCCGTTTAATATACTGCTTAACCGTCTTGCGTCCATACGGAGCGTCCGGGCCTTTGCGAAACTGCGCTTGCCAACTTGATGCAGCCCAGAGATCTGATGCAAACGGGTAGGGTAAAGGATGCGCGATATTCCATATCAGTTTAAACTCTGCATCACGCACGACACGCATGGGATAATACATCTGAATTTCATGGAACGTGTGACTGGCAAATATCATATCCCAGTGTTTTGAATCTGGTGATTCAAGAGCTGTTAACCAACTCTTGCCATGGTATCGATTTAAGGGCTCGCGTTGCCCGCGATTTTCCTTTAGGTTTTCGCCACGTTCTGTCCAATAAGCGTTTGCATTGAGCATGTTCTTTGGAGCGTTCTTGGTTTTGTCCAGTCCGCCTCCAAAGTCCAGCAAAGTAGGCGTGATATCGATGTGGCTGATCATTGCATCGGTCCGAAAGCCTCGAGCCTTTGCGTATGGATTGCGGACGACAAATGGTACGCGCAACCCTGGTTCATAAACGGTCGTCTTTCCACCGGAAAAAGCCATGCCATGGTCGGCTGTGAAAATGATCATCGTTTTATCGTATAGATCTGCTTCCTTCAAAATGCGAACTAGCTCACCAAGGCCTTGATCGATCCGGGAAACACTTTGGTAGTATTGGGCGAGTTCTTCCCGGGTTTCGGGCGTGTCCGAGAGAAACGATGGAATCGGTACTTTGTTGGGGTCGTAAAACACTTCCTTGACTTTGTCGTGAGAACCGTTGTTTGGTTTGTTTCCAAATAGATCAGCTTTCAGTGATAGTTTGGATGTTTGATCTTTGCCGCCCCCACGATGTGGGTCAGAGGTGGCAAAGTAGAGGAAAAATGGCTTATCACTGTCTGCGGTAATGAAATCCCTGCTATTTGCCGCCATCTGTACTGCGTTACGAGTGTTTCCTTTCAAGGTCGTTTCAAAGTGATAGACCTCTTCCGGAGCGACGTGGTATTTACCGATAATCGCGGTGCGGTAACCGGCACGCGNCATAACACGTGGCAACGCCANGCTAATAACGTTGTGGTAGGAGGCAAACTTGTGGAAGTGATGTTGATGCCCGTATTGACCATTTAGATGATTGTGCAGNCCNGACATCACCACGCTACGACTGGCACTACAACTGGCTGTCGTCGCATATGCGTGGTCAAATACCACGCCATCTTTAGCCANTGCATCTATATGTGGTGTAACGGCCACGTTGTCGCCGTAACATCCGAGTGTCGGGCTTTCGTCATCNGTGATGAAGAAGATAATGTTCTTTTCTGCGGCAGACACGCCTGAAGAAAATAACATTAGCGTTACCAAAAGGGCACGTCTCATGATTNGATTGACCTTAAAAATTCAAACGGCGTGTTTGGGNTTATTCTCTTTGGATTGTTTCTTAATACAATACGATTGCTCTNCCGGGAGAACCATGAGCGTGGTTAATTCGCACAGGAGCAAACAGAAAATATGGATTTGTATCCGCCGGGATAGCTCCGAGGTTATGGAGGAATTCCACCGACACCATGCCAGANCTGGCAAGACGCCAGTTTACAAATGCTTCATTCCTGGCATCTACGCCACCTAGTGTGGGGGCATCGATNCCGACGCAACGAATTCCTCTTCGCGATAGGAGTTCGATAGTGCNCGGTGAGACTGCGGGCCATCCTTCNNTAGCNCCGGATAGGGGATCAACCATGCACCCTGTATCATCCGGNGCNGNTTTAAATGTCCGATCGATGTGCCCTGTCTTGAAAACGACAACTTCCCCTGGGGCGAGACCTCCATGTTTAGCCTCGAATGCAGAGACATGCTCAGGCCGAATCATGGGTGAAGCAGGTAGGGTGTCCGCTGGAACACTACCAACCAAGCCAGTGACGTCGATAACACGAAGGTTTCCGGCCATTTGGCTTAGTGGGATTTGTTCGACAGTTGTGTCGGAGAATCCACGGCGACCGTAGAGTGACTCATAATCACGCAGCCAAGATTGTACTTCTGGTGAATAACTGCTGTTCTTGAATCCCTTTTTCGGTAGCGAGTATGAAGGCGTAACTAAGTGAGTGCCCGCCATCGGGTCCATCATGTGTGTGTGGTGATAGAGATCGAGATTGGCAGCATATAGAAAGTCCACTTTAAGATAGGGATGACGGTGACTTCCCGTTTCCCGTCCTGGCCAGGTCACTGGCAAGTCTGATGAAAGAACGACGCTTAGNTCGATAGCTCGTTTAGCTCTGGCNGATTCAATTAATCGTGTGGCAAGTTTACCTGGTTGGATAGCAAACGATCGGCCTTCACCATATGGCCCATCTGTGTGACGGGGTCCCATGCAGCAATAAAAGGCTCCGGTGGTGGGAAGAGATCCNAGATTGGTCGCACTTTCAGTGAAGATTTGTCCGTGCTTTAAGCCAGCATAATGAACTGGTTCACCAAGGTCGGGGATCGGCCCGATACTTGGACTATCCACGCCCACGTGCCAAACGCCTTTTTTNCCCAGGTAGTCCATCGTCTCAGGTGCGGGGTCAGGCCAACCACTGAATTTCTTGTCCAGACAACCCGCTATGAAATGGTAGCCTTCCGGATACGGCTTGTAGTAAAGGTCGCTATAACCGCTNTTAAACAAGACGACATCGCCTGGACCAAGCTCGCGATNGTCTTGCTCCCATTTTTTGACATGCNCCACGAGTATGAGAGGTGAAATGCCGGGCTCTCCNGTATCGAGCAACTCAGTAATGTCGATTACACACGCTTCTCCGACAAACTTGAAAGGTTCTGTCTTGTGGGTGTATTCAAGGCCGAGTTCACCCTCCCACTGAAGATTGGTGCCCGGTCGGGGAATTGAATGCGGAGGTACATCGATCTGTGTTCCTGTGTTTCCGTCAATTTGTAATACGTCGATGTTGTATATGCTCGCTGGACCTATGGCCTTAAACGGTCGAATTTGAAACATCGGAAACCCGGTAGGCCAGGTGCACGGGTAATTGGTATCCACAAGTAACGATAGGTCAACGAATTCATTGGCACGTCGTCTTTGTGCGTGGGACGGCGTAGCGGAGGACGTCAGTACGATGAAAGAGACCAGAAATAACGCGATTAATTTATGCATGTGTTTTACCTATCGGAAAACAAAGGTGCTCGGACTTGTTAGCTTGAATCTACCAAAACAATGGTGATGAATCACCCGTATGCAGCGTTGCGGGAGTAAACTAGGCTATCAGCGGGGTTTGTGGGTCGCTCACGAGAGATGGGAATGTAAACGGATGATCGTACTTAAAGAGGAACAGTTGCCTTGGTCGGTCGTACCGCGGATTACCACCAGAGTGCACGCACAGGCNGCGCTGGGTACTCGACAGACAACGCTTTGGGAACAGCGCATAGAACCGGGTGGATTTATTCCAATTCATTACCACGATACGGAAGAAGTCATTACGGTACTCGAAGGAGCAATCACCCTTAATGATGGTGAGTCTCATCGTACGCTGCATGCTCCGGCAACGCTTTTAATACCTGCGAATGAACTACATGGAATTGAAGTGCATGGCAACGACCAGGTGCATTTGGTGGCGGCCTTTCCCACAGCCACACCCCGTATCTTTGATGTGAACGGAAATCCGCGGCCGTTACCTCAAAATGATTTGGAAACGACGAGAAACGAATTGGAAAGGGACGAGCCACATGATGAATAGAAATAACGGTGCGGGTGTACGTCTCTTAATTCTGACGATTGTAGGTCTCTATGGTTCAACAACAGGGTTGATTGCAGCACGCCCAAACATTGTTGTGTTCCTAATTGATGACATGGGATACATGGATATCGGTGCCAATAATCCCAATTGTTTCTACGATACACCCCATATTGATTCACTCGCTGAGAGTGGTATGAGATTCACCAGTGGATATGCTGCCAACCCAGTGTGTAGTCCTACTCGGTACAGCATCATGACTGGCAAATACCCAACACGAGTTGATGCTACAAATTGGTTTAGCGGTAGACGGAACGGTCGATATGCACCGGCACCACTATATGATCGAATGGATCAGGGAGAATTTACGCTAGCAGAGGCCTTATCAGAGCAGGGGTATTTAACCGCCTTTTTCGGGAAATGGCATTTAGGCCCAAGTGAAGAATTCTGGCCGGAGCACCAGGGTTTTGAAATAAATATTGGTGGACATAATCGTGGTTCTCCGCCGGGTGGTTACTTCTCGCCATATAAAAATCCACGTTTAGANGATGGANCNGAAGGTGAGCACTTACCGGANCGGCTAACTCGNGAAGCTATTGATGTAATGAAGAGTGCNGGAGANCGTCCGTTCTTCGTGTACNTATCGTTCTACAGCGTTCACACACCACTGCAGGGCAGGCAGGATTTNATCGACAAATACAGGGCCAAAGGTAAGGAGATTCGAGGTGACAACGACTTCGCCGGTGAAGAGCAAGTCTGGCCAGTCGATCGAGAGAGAAAAGTACGTGTGGAGCAAAATCATGCNGTTTACGCAGCGATGGTCGAGGCCATGGATGAACACATTGGAGACGTACTATCATTCTTGAAAACCTCNGGATTGGANCAAAACACGATTGTTTGTTTTACAAGTGATAACGGTGGCCTCTCAACGTCGGAAGGTTCCCCTACTTCAAACCTCCCTTTGCGAGGCGGTAAAGGATGGACTTACGAAGGTGGCATCCGGGAACCTTTTCTTGTGCGATGGCCAGGCGTGACAAGCGAGAATTCTGTATGTGATGTACCGGTCATGAGCCTCGATCTTTTTCCGACGTTGGTCAAAGCCGGAGGCGGGAAGATTCAGCGAAGGATGATTGTCGATGGTGTCGATCTGATGCCNTTGCTCTCTGGTAAAGGCGACCTAAAGCGCGACAGCCTATATTGGCACTATCCGCATTACAGTAATCAAGGTGGATTCCCAAGTGGTGCTATCCGGAGTGGTCCCTGGAAATTGATAGAGCGATATGAAGACGGCACTGTGCATTTGTATAATCTGGATAATGACATCGGTGAAGCTAGCGACGTCGCAGAGCGATACCCGCAGCGTGTCACGTCAATGCGGCATGACTTGCACGAATGGTACAGAATAGTCGATGCAAAGTTTCTCGAACCGCTCGGCGATAATACATCGCCCTGGCGTCCCTGAATACAACGAGGAAAGAGAGAGTAATGAAGAGAGTCACGTTTAAAATAGCGTTTGTTTGTTTCGCATTTATTGCGCTGATCAACTCGAGCGCNAAGGTTGAGGCGGCGAAGCGTCCGAATATTATCCTCATCATGTCGGATGACATGGGGTATTCAGATATTGGATGTTATGGCGGAGAAATCCAAACTCCGAATCTCGATGGCCTGGCAGCAGGGGGGATTAGATTCACGCAGTTTTACAACACAGCGCGCTGCTGCCCGACGCGGGCGAGNTTGCTTTCTGGATTATACCCCCACCAGGCGGGTGTCGGTCACATGATGAGTGACCGTGGATACGACGGCTATCGCGGCGACCTAAATAAGCAATGCGTTACCATCGCAGAGGCATTGGGTGACGCGGGCTATCGCACGTATATGAGTGGAAAGTGGCACGTAACGAAGCAGATCTTTGATAACGGTTCAAAGCATAACTGGCCNTTACAGAGAGGGTTTGATAAGTTTTACGGGACAATTCACGGTGCAGGAAGTTTCTATGACCCCAACTCGCTGACGCGTCAGAACGATCAGATTACACCGCTCAATGATCCGCAATATAAACCGAAGCAATANTACTANACGGACGCTATAAGCGATAACGCCGTTGCCTTTCTGCAAACGCATCGCAAAGAAAATCGACGCAACCCGTTCTTTATGTACGTAGCCTATACGGCAGCTCACTGGCCGATGCACGCATTGCCTGAGGACATCGCCAAATACAAAGGAAAATATGACAAGGGTTATGGAGCCATACGTGAGGCTAGACACAAGCGCATGATTGAGATGGGCCTTGTTGACAAAAAATGGGCGATGTCTCCACAAGCGAGAGAATGGGATAAGGCCAAAAATACCGAGTGGGAAATTCGGAACATGGAAGTCTATGCCGCCATGGTAGACAACATGGATCAAGGGATCGGGCGAATCGTAACGGAGCTGAAAGCACAAGGTCAGTTTGAGAACACGCTAATCCTGTTTGTCCAAGACAACGGCGGGTGCGCAGAGGGCCTCGGTCGCACTGCACGCAATGGGCTTACGTCGGCACCCGATAGTGCAACGTTGCCAGCGATGGGTCCGGACGTATTGCAGACCAGTATGATTCCGCCTCAAACGCGTGATGGGTTTCCCACGGTAATGGGGCCAGGGGTAATGCCCGGGCCTGACGGTACATATATTGCCTATGGAGAAGGATGGGCAAATGTTTCTAATACTCCGTTTCGGGAATATAAACACTGGGTACACGAGGGCGGGATTTCCACGCCGTTGATCGCGCATTGGCCTAAGGGTATTGAACGCACAAATGAGCTGGAATCAACGCCAGGACATCTGATTGATATCATGGCCACGTGCGTGGATATTTCCGGGACACAATACCCCGTCCAACGCAATGGTGAAGCAATCAAGCCAATGGAGGGAGTGAGCCTTGCACCGTTATTTAGTGGTGGTGCAATTAAGCGAGAGGCCATNTATTGGGAGCATGAAGGCAATCGTGCTATTCGCAAAGGTGACTGGAAACTAGTTGCAAAAGGAGCCAACGGTCCATGGGAGTTATACAATCTTCAGGATGATCGAACTGAGTTAACAGATCGCTCAGAATCCGCACCTGAGCTTGCAAAGATGCTTGCCGAGATGTGGCAGGCGTATGCAGAACGGGCAAATGTGTTGCCGTTAAACCCACAGCCACCAAAGAAGGTGAGTACGAAAAAGCGATTTGTGCTAAAGCAAGGTGCGAGTTTAACACAGGCGGTTGCGCCAAATACCAAGGACTACGCGTATGAAATGCGTTTTGATCTGGAGTTATCTCAATGTGAGGGAGTGATTGTTGCACAAGGTGCCACAACACACGGGCTTACTCTTTATCTGAAAAATGGCAAAGTGTATTTTGAAACACGTCATTCTGGAAAGTTGTCAACGATCGTTTCTCAATCGAATGTTGAGCCGGGCAAACATCAGGTTGTGTTGAAGGCGGAAAACGATGGCACGGTAACGGTTTCTTTCAACGNCGCGCAAATTCTAACGGGGAAAGTTCCCGGACTCATGAATGATGTGCCTCTAGATCCTTTTGATATCGGCCGGGATACCAATGCTCCGGTTGGACAATACGAATCGCCGTTTGACATTAACGGTCGAATCCTGTCTGCAGAGGTGGTGCTGAAGTAATGCGAATAGCGGCTTTATTGATTGCAATACAATTGTTCTGNATAGGGTCGTTATCGGCCAAGCCGAACGTGTTGATTTTCCTCGTGGACGATCTTGGATGGACGGATCTTGGGTATACAGGTTCTAAGTACTACGAGTCACCGAACATTGATGCGCTGTCGCGTGAATCGATAGTCTTTACGAATGCGTATTCAAACGGTCCAAACTGCGCGCCCACACGAGCGTGCTTGATGTCCGGCCAGTATTCGCCTCGTCATGGAATCTATACGGTGGGGGATCCGGTTCGAGGAAATCACAAATTTCGACGATGGACTCCAGTAGAAAACACCACGGTTTTGGATGACAAGGTCGTAACGCTGGCAGAAACGTTTTCAAATGCCGGCTATTCGACCGTACACCTCGGCAAATGGCATCTTGGGAAGGACCCGACGACACAAGGCTTTGACTTGAATTATGCGGGCTTTACCGGCGGCAGCCCGAGCAAAGGTGGTTACCACAGTCCCTATGCATACCCAAATGTGGTAGAGGAAAAGGAAGGACGGTATTTGACGGATCATCTTACAGATTTAGCGGTCAAGTACATCGAAGAACGGTCGGCTGAAGAGCCATTTTTCATGTACATGTCGCACTATGCTGTACATACACCTATACAGGCCAAGGCATCGGTTCAACGGCGATTTGATTCAAAGAAGCCAAGCGGTTCACACAAGAGTCCGAAATATGCCGCCATGATTGCAAGCATGGATGAATCCTTGGGCCGCATCATTAGCGCGCTTGAGGACGTTGGCAAATTGGAAGAGACGATCATTGTGTTTGCATCAGATAATGGCGGGTATGGCGGAATTACGGGTCAAGAGCCGCTGCGTGGTAGTAAAGGCATGCTATATGAAGGCGGAATTCGAGTGCCAATGCTGGTCCGTCTTCCAAACGGAAAAAACAAGGGTATCGAGAGTACTCCTGTTATGTCGATGGATCTATATCCTACGCTGACATCTTATTGCGATATCGATACCGAGGAACTCATGCTTGACGGTATCGACTTGAGTCCAAGATTTGCCAACGGGGAATCACTGCCAACGGAAAGGGCTGTTTACTGGCACTTTCCGTGTTACTTGCAGCGTTACCCTGGCTTAAAAATAGACTCGCCGTTCAGGTGTGTTCCGTCATCGGCAATTCGCAAAGGCGACTGGAAGCTGATCCATTCATATGAAACTGGTGCAATTGAGNTATACAATCTGGCAGCAGACATTGGCGAAACTACTGATTTAAGTANGCAGAAACAGGAGATTGNANAATCNCTTTANGNTGAGCTTGAAGCATGGCGTAAGCGTGTNAACGCCGGTGTACCGGTGGTGAAAAACCCAAGATATGATCCAAATGCCAAATTTAGTAAATAAAGCACGCGGAGTTGCGATCCGTACTTTCTGTATCCTGCTTGTTAATTTTGGCGCAGTGCACGCGGGCCATCCGAATATTGTCTTAATAATGGCGGATGACNTAGGGTACGGTGACCTGTCATGTTACGACGGTTGGATAAAAACGCCCAATATTGATGCCCTCGCGGAAAGAGGTATTCGATTTACGGACTTTCACACAAGTGGGTCAGTATGCTCACCGACTCGCGCTGGATTGTTAACCGGCCGATACCAACAGCGCGCAGGGATTGGCGGAGTCGTCTACGCTCGACTTGATGCGGAACAACACTATCACGGAATACAGAATTCTGAATACACGCTGGCTGAGATGTGTCGCGAGCAAGGCTATCATACAGCGATATTCGGCAAATGGCATTTGGGATATTACCGTCCATACAATCCAGTAAATCATGGATTTGATGTGTTCCGTGGTTACGTCAGCGGGAATGTAGACTTCTTTTCTCACGTAGATCAGGCAGGTGTATATGACTGGTGGCATAACGACCAGCAGGTTGAGGAAGAAGGGTACACCACCCACCTGATCAACAAACATGCTGTCGATTTCATTGAGTCGAGTGATGATACCTCATTTTTCCTTTATGTTCCCCATGAAGCGCCGCATTATCCCTACCAAGGGCCTGCAGATACACCGATTAGAACGGTTGGTAGTACTGAAAAACTAAAAGGTGAGCGAACCGACATAAAGAATGCCTACCGGGAAATGGTTACGGAAATGGACAAAGGTGTCGGCGAGATCATTGCAGCATT